>NZ_JBEOUE010000005.1:0-316195 GCF_040303965.1 Streptomyces sp. NPDC094032
TTGTTGGCGCGGTGTGCGGGGGTGACGGTGCTGGCGACGAGTCGGGAGTCGTTGGGGGTGCCGGGGGAGGTGGTGCGGGTGTTGGGGCCGTTGTCGGTGGGGGCGGGGGTGCGGTTGTTCGGTGAGCGGGGGGCTGCGGTGCGGCCTGGTTTTCGGGTGGAGGAGGTTGCGGGGGCTGCTGAGGAGATTGTTCGGCGGTTGGACGGTCTGCCGTTGGCGGTGGAGTTGGCTGCTGCTCGGTTGCGGATGTTGACGGCGGGGCAGATCGCGGAGCGGTTGGACGATCGGTTTCGGTTGTTGACGTCGGGGGCGCGGACGGTGTTGCCGCGGCAGCAGACCTTGCGGGCGGTTGTCGACTGGTCGTGGGAGTTGTTGGACGGGGCCGAGCGGGCTGTGTTGCGGCGGTTGTCCGTTTTTACGGGTGGGTGTGATCTGGAGGCCGCGGAGGGGGTGTGCAGCGCCGCCTCTGGTGATGTGGCGGATGTGTTGGGTGTGTTGGGGGCTCTTGTCGACAAGTCGCTGGTGGTGGTCTATGAGGGGGAGGGGGGTATGCGGTATCGGTTGTTGGAGACGGTGGGTGAGTATGCGGGGGAGCGGCTTGACGAGGCCGGGGAGCGGGAGAGTGTAGAGCGGCGGCATCTCGTGTACTACCGGGAGCTCGCGCGGAACACCGATCCGCTGCTCCGCACGGGGCGGCAGGTCGCCGCCGTCGCCCGCTTCGGGGTCGAGTACGGGAACCTCCGCACCGCGCTGCGTCGGGCGGTCGCCTCGCGGGACGAGCACGAGGCGCTCGTCCTCGTCCACGCCCTGCTCTGGTACTGGACCATGCGCGACCTGCGCGCCGACGCCCTGCACTGGGCCGAGGCCGTCGCCGCGCTCGGGCCCGACCCCTTCGGGCCGGGCGCCGCCCCCGTCGTACCGCTGCACGAGCCGGTCGCCGCCGGGCCCCCGCCGCTGACCGAGGAGCAGCTGTGGGAGGCGCGGCGCGGGGTGCGGCTGATCGAGCTGCTCAACATGGATCACGAGACGGGGCGGTGGACCACCCCCGAAGGGATCGAGCGGCTACGGCGGATCAATGCGATGTACCCGCCGGGGCTGCCGCAGACCTGTCGGCTGCCCGGTTCGTTCAGTGTTTTCGCTGTGTTGCTCATCGCCGATCCTGGGCGTATGGGGGAGGCCTTGGACGCGCATGTGGCCGCTTGTCGGCGTTATGGGTACGACTGGGAGTTGGGCAACGCCCTGCAACTGCGGGCCAATCTGCTTGCCAACCGGGCCGATCTCGCCGAGCGGGCCACCGCCGACGCCGAGGAGAGTCTGGAGATCTTCGTGCGGCTCGACGACGCCTGGGGGGCCGCCGAGGCGCTGTCCTCGCGGGCCGAGGCGCGGGAGCGGCGGCTGGAGTTCGAGGGGGCCGCCGAGGACTTCGCGGCCGCCATCGAGTACGCCCGGCGGATCGGGGCGCAGTCCCAGATGGCGCTGTTGCGGGCCCGGTATGCCGACATGTTGATCGAGACCGGGCGGCAGGGGGAGGCGGAGAAGATTCTGCGCGAGGTCGTTGATGGTGCGCATGGGCGGGGGCATGAGCCCATGCTCGCGGCGCGGATCTTCCTGGCGATGCTGCTCGGTCGGACCGGGCGTACCGCCGAGGCCCGGACGCACTTGCAGGCGCTGCTCGATGACTTCAGCTCGGAGACGTTTTCTATTTTCGAGGGCTTCACTCTTGGCAGTCTGGGGTGGGTGGACAACTTGGACGGGCGGTACGCCTCCGGGTTCGCGCTTGCCCGGCGGGCTTATGAGCGCTCGATGGGGGCGCTGTCGATGATCGTCGCGCCTCAGATGCCGGCGATCCATCTGCTCACCGCCGCCTGGGCGTTGGCCGGGCTGGGTGGGCCGGGGGCCCGTACGGCGGGTGTGCTGCTGGGGGCGTACGAGGGGCTGTTGCCGGAGGGGTATCTGCCGCCGCCGATGGAGCGGGAGAACCGGAGGGTAGGTGCCGAGCTGGCGCTTGCCGTGCTCGGTGAGGCGGAGTTCGAGGCCGCCTACGCCGAAGGCGGCGGCCTCTCCCTTGAGGAGGCCGCCGCCCTGCTCGTGCGCGCCGACGCGATCAACGGGCGCGCCGAGTCCTGAAGCCCCCGGCTCAGGTCTTCTTGCGGAACTTGGAGACCGCGAGCGGGGCCATGACCGCCGTGATGCCGGCCGCCCAGGCGAGGGTCATCCACGCCGAGTGGGCGACCGGGCCGCCGTTCATCAGGCCGCGGGCCGCGTCGGCGAGGTTGGACAGCGGGTTGTAGTCGGTGAAGGTCTGGAGCCAGCCGGGCATCGTGGTCGGGTTGGCGAAGATCGACGAGCCGAACTGGAGGGGCATCAGCACGATCATCGCCATCCCCTGGACGGCCTGGGCCGTCTTCATGGTGAGGCCGAGCAGGATGAAGATCCACATCAGGGCGGCGCCGAAGACCATCGACAGGCCGATCGCGGCGAGCAGTCCGAGGACCGACTGGATCTCCAGGCCGAGCAGGAAGCCCATGCCGAGGAGGATCGTGGTGGCGATCAGCATGCGGCCGATCTCGACGACGATCTTCGCGATGAGGACCGAGGAGCGGGCGATCGGCATGGTCCGGAACCGGTCCATGACGCCCTTCTTGAAGTCGTCGTTGATGCCGGTGCCGACGCCCATCGCGATGTTCATGCCCATCATCGCCATCAGGCCGGGCACCAGGTAGTTCACGTACTCCTGCTGGTTGCCCTTGCCGGCCATCGCGCCGCCGAAGACGTACGTGAACAGCAGGATGAAGATGATCGGCATCAGGACGGCGTCGAACATCGACTCCGGGTCCTGCTTGATCTGGAGGGCGTTGCGGCGGGCCAGGGCGGCGATGTGGCGCAGGTTGGCCCGCAGGCCGATCCGGCCGTCGGCGGCGCCGGGCGCGGCCCGTCGGGAGGGCGTGGTGCCGGGGGTGTCCACGGGGGACTGGGGCAGGGTGGTGGTGCTCATGCGGCGACCTCCTGGGTGATCGCGTCGGATGCGGTCTTCTCGCCCGTGATGGCGAGGAACACCTCGTCGAGGCTGGGCAGGTGGGTGCCGATGTGCGCGATGCCGTAGCCGCGGGCGGCGAACAGGCCCACGACCGCGGTCAGTTGTTCGTCGCTGAGGATCGGCACGTACAGCGCGCCCTCGTCCGGTACGACGGTGGCGCCGGCGATCCCGTCGAGGCCGGACTCGTGGAGCGCGGCGGCCATGGCGGACAGGTCGGCCGGGTCGGCCGGGCGGACCGTGAGGGTGCGTCCGCCGACCCGGGCCTTCAGCTCGTCGACGCCGCCCTGGGCGATGACCCGGCCGCGGTCGATGACGGTCAGCTCGTTCGCGAGCTGCTCCGCCTCCTCCATGTACTGGGTGGTCAGCAGGACGGTGGCGCCCTCGGCGACCATCCGCTGGACCTCGTCCCAGACCTCGTTGCGGGTACGGGGGTCGAGGCCGGTGGTCGGCTCGTCCAGGTAGAGCACGGCCGGCCGGCCGATCATCGAGGCGGCCAGGTCGAGGCGGCGCCGCATGCCGCCGGAGTAGTTCATCGCGGGGCGCTTGGCCGCTTCGGTGAGGGAGAAGCGCTCCAGGAGCTCGTCGGCGCGGGCGCGGGCGTCCTTGCGGGAGAGGTCGAGCAGCCGCCCGATCATGTACAGGTTCTCCCAGCCGGACAGCTTCTCGTCGACCGAGGCGTACTGGCCGGTGAGGCCTATGGTGCGGCGCAGCTGGCGGGGCTGGCGCACCACGTCGTAGCCGGCCACGACGGCGGTGCCGGCGTCCGGGACGATGAGGGTGGACAGACAGCGGACGAGGGTGGTCTTGCCGGCGCCGTTGGGGCCGAGGACCCCGAGGACGGTGCCCTCGCGGACGTCCAGGTCGACCCCGTCGAGGGCCTTCGTCTCGCCGAAGTGCTTCACGAGGCCCCGGACCTCGACGGCGTTGGTGTGTGATCGCGTCATGTCCCCCATGGAACACGGCGCCACCGACAGCGCACCGACAGGCGACCGACAGCCCGCCGACGGGGGACGGTCGGCGGGCTGTCGTCGTTACCGGAGGCGGTCTAGTGGAAGGTGTGCTCCTCGGCGGGGAACGCCCCGCCCGTGACGTCCTCGGCGAAGGCGCGGGCGGCGTCGCCGAGGGTCGCGCGCAGGTTGGCGTACTGCTTGGTGAAGCGCGGCACCTTGCCGCCGGTCAGGCCGGCCATGTCGGTCCAGACGAGGACCTGCGCGTCCGTGTCGGGGCCCGCGCCGATGCCGATGGTGGGGATGTGCAGCGAGCGGGTGACCTCGGCGGCCAGCTCGGCCGGGACGAGCTCCAGGACCACGGCGAAGGCGCCCGCGTCCTGCGCCGCCTTGGCGTCGCCGAGCAGCCGGTGGGCGGCCTCGTCGGAGCGGCCCTGCACCCGGTAGCCCATGGTGTTCACGGACTGGGGGGTCAGGCCCAGGTGGGACATGACGGGGATGCCGGCCTGGACGAGCAGCTCGGTCTGCGGGAGGGAGCGCTCGCCGCCCTCCAGCTTGACCGCGCCCACGCCCGCGTCCTTGACCAGCCGGGTGGCGTTGCGCAGGGCCTGGACGGGGCCCTCCTGGTACGAGCCGAAGGGGAGGTCGCCGACGACGAGGGCGCGCTTGGTGCCCCGTACGACGGCGGCGGAGAGCAGCGTCATCTCGTCCATGGTGACGGGCACGGTGTCCTCGTAGCCGAGGTGACAGTTGCCCATCGAGTCGCCGACGAGGACCACCGGGATGCCGGCCTCGTCGAAGACGGACGCGGTCATGGCGTCGTAGGCGGTGAGCATGGGCCACTTCTCGCCGCGGGTCTTGGCGGCGGCGATGTCGTGGACGGTGATGCGGCGGGTGCCCTTCCCTCCGTACAGCGCCTTGCTGCTGTCGGCGGGCGGTTTCTGGGCAGCCTGAAGCGTCATGGTGAACGGCTCCTTTTGTCATCTCGAGGCGCCCTGTGGCGTCCCCGGACCATGTCCATGGTGGCACTTCGCCGGGGGGCCGGGGAAGTGGGGCGGAGTGGCGCTGTTCACACCGCCGCAACGTAAAGAATTCCTCAGCTTTTTCGATACGAGACGGTCCCGTATCGAAATAGGTCTAGGGTGGGGGCATGTCTCAGCCGTCCCCTGAAGTCACCCCGTCCCGCATACCCGAGGCCGTGCACCGGCGCCGCTGGGCGATCCTCGGCGTCCTCATGCTCAGCCTGCTGATCGTCGTCCTCGACAACTCGATCCTGAACGTCGCGGTCAAGACGATCGCCAGCCCCGCGCCCACCGGCATCGGCGCCACCCAGAGCGAGCTGGAGTGGGCCATCAACTCCTACACGCTCGTCTTCGCCGGGCTCCTCTTCACCTCGGGACTGCTCGGCGACCGCCTCGGCCGCAAGAAGGTCCTTCTTTTCGGCATCACGGTCTTCGGCGTCGCCTCCGCGCTCGCCGCGCTCTCCGGCTCCCCGGGCGAGCTCATCGCCTACCGGGCGCTCATGGGCCTCGGCGCCGCCTTCGTCATGCCGGCCACCCTCGCCGTCCTCATGAACGTCTTCGAGCGCGACGAGCAGCCCAAGGCCATCGGCATCTGGGCCGGCAGCGTCGGCCTCGCCATCGCCATCGGCCCCATCACCGGCGGCATCCTCCTGGAGCACTTCTGGTGGGGCTCGATCTTCCTGGTCAACGTGCCCGTCGTGCTCCTCGCGCTGGTCCTCATGACCTGGCTCGTGCCCGACTCCAAGGACCCGAAGCCCGGCCGGATCGACCTGCCCGGCGTACTGCTCTCCGTCCTCGGCCTGGTCCTGCTGGTGTACGGCATCATCCGCGGCGGCGAGCTGGCCACCGTCGCCGACATCACCGTGCTGCTGCCCGCGCTGGGCGGTCTCGCGGTCCTGGCCGCCTTCGTCCTGTACGAGAAGCGCAGCGACCACCCGGCGCTCGACATCTCGTACTTCCGCAAGCCCGCGTTCTCGGCCGCCGTCGCCGCCATCGCGCTGGTCTTCTTCGCCCTGCTCGGCGTGACCTTCTTCTCCGCCTTCTATCTGCAGAGCGTGCGCGGCTACAGCGCCCTGGAGTCCGGGCTGCTGATCCTGCCGCTGGCCATCGCCCAGATGATCTTCTCGCCCCGGGCCCGCTTCGTCGTCGAGCGCTTCGGCGCCAAGGCCGTCTGCACGGCCGGCATGCTCGCCGTCGCCGTCGGCCTGGGCGCCTTCGCCTTCTTCGACGCCGGCACCCCGATCTGGGTCATGGAGATCGTCTTCTTCGTGCAGGGCGCCGGCATGGCGCACATCATGCCGCCGGTCACCGTCGCCGTCATGCAGGCGCTGCCCCGCGAGAAGGCCGGCTCCGGTTCGGCGATCAACAACACCTTCCGCCAGGTCGGCGGGGCGCTGGGCGTGGCCGTGCTCGGCTCCGTCCTGTCCTCCACCTACCGGGGCGGCATCGAGGACCACCTCGGCGTGGTCCCGCCCGGGCTGCGCGACGCGGCCGGCGAGTCCATCGAGGCCACTCTGGCGGTCGCCGAGAAGCTGGGCCCCGCCGGGCGCGGCCTGGTCGCCCCCGCGTACGACGCCTTCCTCGACGCCATGCACATCACCGCCGTCTGCTCCGCCGCCGTCGCCCTCGTGGGCGCCCTCGTCGTGGCCCTGTTCCTGCCCGGGCGCACCCCGGCGCCGCCCATGGAGCGCTCCGCCGTTCCCGGCGGCCGCGAGAAGGCGGGAGAATCGGTGACGAGGTAACGGCGGAGGCGGCGGTGGCCGAGGGGTCCGGACGGAGAGGTGGAGCGGACGTGACGCAGGAGAACGGCGGGGCGCGGGCGACGGGCCCGGGGACCGGGCGGCGCGGCCCGGCACCGACGACGGCGCCCGCCGCGGCGCCGACGACGGCCCCCGCCGAGGACTGCGCCGGGGCCGCCCGGCGCGGGCGGCCCCGCAGCGAGGCCGCCGAGCAGGCGATCTTCGACGCGGCGATCGGGCTCCTGGAGGGCGGCACCTCGCTGACCGAGCTGTCCATCGAGAAGATCGCCCGCACCGCCGGGGTCGGCAAGGCCACCATCTACCGCCGCTGGCCCGGCAAGGAGGAGCTCTTCGTCGACCTCCTGCGGTCCTTCGAGGCCCCGGACCCGGTGCTGCCCGGCGCCTCGGTCCGGGACGACCTCGTCGCGCTCATGGAGTCCATCCGGCGGCGAGGACTCGCCAAACGGAACTCGGCGCTGCTGCACAACGTGTTCTCGCAGATGCAGAGCTACCCCAAGCTGTGGGACGCGTACCACCAGACCGTCATCGACCCCCGCCGCCGCATGTGCCTGGAAGTCGTACGGCGCGGGATGGCGCTCGGCGAGATCCGCGCCGACCTCGACGCCGAACTCGTCAACGACCTCGTCACCGGCCCGCTGCTGCTGCGCACCGTCATCCGCCCCGACGCCCCCCTGGAGCCGGACCTCGCCGAGCGGGTCGTCGACGCCGTTCTGGACGGCGTACGCCCGCGCGACTGACCCGGCGGGAGGAGTCGTACGAATGTGCGCGTTCTGTCACAGCAGTACGCCCCGCGCCACCTGCAGGAACCCGCCACGCGGCTCTGTCGTCCCTCGGGGAGTACGACCGAACCGGAATCGCCTAGGGTCGAGTCCGGGTCGCAGAGCAAGGCAGTGAGGACGGCAGCGATGACGCGGGTGGACATGACGGAGACCGAGAGCGGCGGCGCGCCGCGCGACAAGGGCCCCGCCTCCCGGCTCGCCCACCGCCTGCGGGCCCTGCGCGGCGACCGGGGCATCTGGCGCCGCGGCATCCTTCTCGCCCTGTGCGCGGTGCTGCTGACGCTCCTGATGGTGTTCCACTCGGACATCCCCAACCGGATCGGCAACCTCGGCAGCCTGACCGAGACCTTCCTGCCCTGGCTCGGCCTCTTCGTGCCGCTGCTGTTCGTCCTCGCCCTGCTGCGCCGCTCCGCGACCGCGATGGTCGCCCTGCTGCTCCCGGCCGTCGTCTGGCTCAACCTCTTCGGCGGCCTCATGGTGGACAAGTCGGAGCCCGGCGAGGGCCTCACGGTGGTGAGCCACAACGTGAACGCCGACAACCCGGACCCGGAGGGCACGGCCCGTCAGATCGCCGCCTCCGGCGCGGACGTGGTGGCCCTGGAGGAGCTCAAGGGCGACATGGTGCCCAGCTACGAGCGGGTCCTCGCCGACACGTACCGCTACCACTCGGTCCAGGGCACGGTCGGCCTGTGGAGCAAGTACCCGCTGCGCGACCCCAAGCCGGTGGACATCCGGATGGGCTGGACCCGCGCCATGCGCGCCACCGTCGTCGCCCCGGCCGGAGAGGTGGCGGTCTACGTGGCCCACCTCCCCTCCGTACGGGTCAAGCTGAACGCCGGCTTCACCGCCAACCAGCGCGACGACAGCGCCATCGCCCTCGGCGAGGCCATCTCCCACGACCCGCACCGGCGGATCGTGCTGCTCGGCGACCTCAACGGCACCATGAACGACCGCTCGCTCAACGCCGTGACCTCGCAGCTGCGTTCCACGCAGGGCGCGGCCGGTGACGGCTTCGGCTTCAGCTGGCCGGCGTCCTTCCCGATGGCCCGCATCGACCAGATCATGGTCAAGGGAGTGGAGCCGCTCGCCTCCTGGACCCTCCCGGAGACGAAGAGCGACCACCTGCCGGTCGCGGCCCGCGTCCGGCTCTGAGCCGGACGCCGGAGGCTCCGTCAGGAGCGTGTCTCCCGCCAGCGGTTGGTGATCGGCAGGCGCCGGTCCTTGCCGAAGCCCTTCGCGGAGATCTTGGTGCCCGGCGGGTACTGGCGGCGCTTGTACTCCGCCGTGTCCACCATCCGCAGCGTGCGGGCGACCAGTTCCTCGTCGAAGCCGGCGGCGACGATCTCGTCCTTGCCCCGGTCGCGGTCGACGTAGAGCTCCAGGATCCGGTCCAGGACCGCGTAGTCCGGCAGCGAGTCCGTGTCGACCTGGCCCGGGCGGAGTTCGGCGCTCGGCGGCTTGCTGATCGAGTTCTCCGGGATCGGCGGGAGCTGACCGCGCTCCTCGGCGGCCCGGTTGCGCCAGCGGGCGAGCCGGAAGACGTCCGACTTGTAGACGTCCTTGATGGGGCCGTACGCGCCGACGGAGTCGCCGTACAGGGTCGAATAGCCCACCGCCAGCTCGGACTTGTTGCCCGGGGCGAGGACGAGGTGGCCCTCCTGGTTGGAGAGCGCCATGAGCAGCGTGCCGCGCAGCCGGGACTGGAGGTTCTCCTCGGCGAGCCCGGTCAGGCCGAGCGAGCCCATGTAGGCGTCGAACATCGGCTCGATGGAGACGGTGCGGAAGCCGAGGCCGGTGCGGCGGGCCAGCTCGGCGGCGTCGCCGCGCGAGTGGTCCGAGGAGTACTTCGAGGGCATCGACACGCCGTGCACGTGCGCGGCGCCGACCGCGTCGCAGGCGATGGCGGCGACCAGGGCGGAGTCGATGCCGCCGGACAGGCCGACCAGGACGGACCGGAAGCCGTTCTTGGCGACGTACGCCCGCAGGCCGACGACCAACGCCGAGTAGACCTCCTCGTCGTCGTCGAGCCGCTCCGCGTAGCCGCCGGTCACCTCCGGCTCGTACGCGGGCAGCGGCTCCTCGGAGAGCACCACCCGGTCGATCCGCAGCCCGTCGTCCACGATGCCGGTGGGGGCGTCCGGCACGGCGGCCGGGAGCTCCAGGTCCAGGATCACGCTGCCCTCGGCGAACTGCGGGGCGCGCGCGACGACCTCGCCGTCGGCGTCGACGACGATCGAGTCGCCGTCGAAGACCAGCTCGTCCTGGCCGCCGGTGGTCGCGAGGTACGCGGTGACGCAGCCGGCCTCCCGGGCGCGGGTGCGGACCAGTTCGAGCCGGGTGTCGTCCTTGTTCCGCTCGTACGGGGAGGCGTTGACCGAGAGCAGCAGTCCGGCCCGCGCGCTGCGGGCCGCCGGGACCCGGCCGCCCTCCTGCCACAGGTCCTCGCAGATCGCGAGGGCGATGTCGACGCCGTGGACGCGCAGGACGGGCAGGGTGTCGCCCTGGACGAAGTAGCGGTACTCGTCGAAGACGCCGTAGTTGGGCAGATGGTGCTTGGCGAAGCGCAGCACCACCTCGCCCCGGTACAGCACGGCGGCGGCGTTCTCGGGGGAGCCGGCGGGGCGGCCGAGCCGGGGCCGGTCGCGTTCTGACCGGTCGAGGTAGCCGACGACGACCGGCAGCTCGCCGAAGCCCTCGTCCGCGAGGCGCCGCCCGAGCGCCCGCAGGGCGGTCCGGGAGGCCTCGACGAACGAGGGGCGCAGCGCCAGGTCCTCGACGGGATAGCCGGTCAGCACCATCTCGGGGAACGCGACGAGGTGCGCCCCCTGTTCGGCGGCGTGCCGGGTCCACTGGACGACGGCCTCGGCGTTGCCGGCGAGATCGCCGACCGTCGAGTCGATCTGATTCAGGGCGAGGCGTAGTTGAGGCACCTCCCCAGTCTAATCGTCAATTCGACGCTATGTCCTGGGGAATGGTCGGTGCCCGCCTGTGCCGTTACTTCGTCGGACCGGACCAGACGGCGGAGTCGTGCTCCAGGACCGTCGGGGAGAGCTCGACCTGGAGCTCGCCGGCGGCGTCGGGCGCCATGCCGAAGGTGAAGTCGGCCTTGGCCTGCTTGCCGGGGAGCACCTTGCCCTCGAAGGGCTTGGTGGCGTTGCTGCCGTCGAAGACCATCTCGGCGGCCTTGCCGTTGGCGTCGCTCGCGTTCGGCAGGGCGGTGGTGACGTCGAGGGCCTTCTTGCCGCCGTTCTCGATGGTGATGGTCACCTGGAAGGCCTTGTTGCCCTTGGTGAAGCCGGCGGCGAAGGCGTCGGGCTTGTGGGCGCGCGGCTTGGAGACGGTGACCTTGACGCCGTCCTCGTACACGAAGGTCTCGCCGAACTTCAGCGACTCGGGGGTCTGGGCGGCGGGGTCGGCCGGGGCCTCGGTGGAGGCGTCCGCGCCGGGGGCGGCGGAGGAGGCGGCGGTGCCCTTGCCGAGCTCCTTGTCGATCTCCTCGGAGTACTCCTTCACCGCGGTGGCGAGCACGATCGTCCAGGCGATGGCGGCGAGGATCGAGACGGCGCCCAGGACCAGGCCGGTGACGGCCATGCCCTTGTTGGTCGCCAGGCCCTTGCCGGCGCGGGAGGAGCCGATGATGCCGAAGATCAGGGCCAGCAGGCCCAGGATCCCGCCGAGCCAGAAGAGGAACGGGATGATCGCGAAGAGCAGGCCCACGATGCCGAGCACCAGTGCCGTGACGCCGAGCCCGTTGCGGGGCTGGGCCGGGGGCTGCATCCCGGGCGCGCCGTAGGGCTGCTGGTCGGGGGAGTGGGTGGGCATGGTCATGCGGTGTCCTTCGGGAGCGGTTCGGGGCATGGCGGGACCGCCCCACCCCTGAGGCCACGACCGTATGTCAAGGGAAAGTAAAGAGACCACTTGATTGATGAACGAGATGTGTTCGTGATCGACGGAGGGGGTAAAGCGGTCGTTTCGTTACCTTTTCCGCCGACATGCGAAGCCGGTCGGGTCCGCTGATCATGAGCCCATGACGACCACTGACGATTCGGCGGAGTCGGCGGGGAACACCGCGGCGGCCTCCGCCGCCGACGCGGGGCTCCGCCAGGACGACGGCACCAAGCGGCAGTTCATCTCCTGGCTGACGCTCGCCTTCATGACCACCGCGTCCGTGGCCTCGCTGCGTCCCTCGCCGTCCATGGCCATCTACGGACTCGCGGCGATCTTCCTCTACCTGCTGCCCGCCCTCGTGTTCCTGCTGCCCACCGCCCTGGTCGGCGCCGAGCTCGCCTCCGGCTGGGAGGGCGGCATCTACCGCTGGGTCAGCGAGGCGCTCGGCAAACCGCTCGGCTTCCTCGCCGTCTGGTGCCAGTTCGCCATGACGATCGCCTACTACCCGAGCCTGCTCGCGTACGTGGCCTCGACCTTCGCGTACGTCATCGACCCCTCCCTCGCGGAGAACGGCCTCTACGTCGCCATCGTCATCGTCGTCGTCTACTGGTCCGGGGTCTGGATCTCCTCGCGCGGTACGAAGACGATCGCCGGCCTGTCCTCCTTCGGCCTGATCGTCGGCACCCTCATCCCCGGCGTCCTGCTCGTCGTCCTCGGCATGGTCTTCCTCGGCCAGGGCAACCCCTCCGCGCAGCCCATGAGCGCCGACCACTGGCTGCCGCCGTGGACCGGCCTCGCCAGCCTGGTCCTCATCGTCAACAACTTCCTCTCCTACGCGGGCATGGAGATGAACGGCGTCCACGTCTCCTCGCTGCGCGAGCCCAAGCGCGAGTACCCGAAGTCGATGTTCCTGGCCACCGGCCTGGTCCTGCTGATCTTCATCCTTCCGGCCCTGGCCATCGCCTGGGTGATGCCCTCCGAGCAGCTCAGCCTGACCGCCGGTCTCATGCAGGCCTTCCAGGCCTTCTTCGACCACTTCTCGATCGGCTGGATGACCAGGGTCGTCGGCGTCATGCTGGTCTGCGCCGCCCTCGGCGGCATGCTCACCTGGCTCTCCGGACCCGCCAAGGGCCTCGTCCTGCTCTCCCGGCAGGAGGGCTACCTGCCGCCCGTGTTCCAGAAGTTCAACAAGGCCGGCGCCCCCATGAACATCATGGTCGCGCAGGGCGTCGTCACCACCCTGATCGGCATCCTCTACGCCTTCAGCGACAACGTCTCCAGCGCGTACTGGATGTTCTCCGTGATCACCGTGCAGATCTACCTCATCGCCTACCTGCTGATGTTCGTTGCCGTCGTCAAGCTGCGCAGGACCCAGCCCGACGTCCAGCGCGGCTTCCGCGTCCCCGCCGTCGCCTGGGTCGCCGGCATCGGCTTCGTCTCCTCCGTCCTGGCCCTCGTCATCGGCTTCGTACCGCCCGACCAGTTCGGCGGCCAGCCGCTGTGGCGCTACCTCCTGATCGTCGGCGGCGGACTGCTCGTGCTCGGCCTCGCGATCCCCGCGGCCCTGCTCAAATACCGCAAGCCGGGCTGGATCCACCCGGACCACCGGGAACCTTCCGCCACGCCCTGACGTAGGACCAGTGTGTCCAGGAACGCCACGCGCACCGCCGCCGTCCTCCTCGCGCTCGGCGCGCTCGCGTACACCGCCTGGGTGCTCGAAGTCGTCGTCCGGACCGGGCTCGACCCGGTCCGGACCTACGTCTCCGAGCTCGCCGCCGCCGACCAGCCGCTCGGCGGCCTGTTCCGCGCGACGGACCTCACGGCCGGGCTGCTCGTCCTCGCGGGCGCGCTGACCGGCCTCGCGGCGACCGGATGGCACGGCAGGGCCGACCTCGCGGGGACCTCCTGGGCCCGGCGTGAACCCGGCCCGCGCCGCCCCTGGCTGCTCGTCGGCTGGCTCGCCCTCGCGCTCTTCGGGGCCGCCACCGCCGTCGACTCCCGCCTCCCGCTCAGCTGTACCCCCACCGCCGACCCCGAGTGCGCCGCCCGCGAGACCGCCGGGCTCGTGCCCGCCACCCACACCGCCCACGCCGTCAGCTCCAGCCTCGCCATGGCCGGCGCCCTCACCGCGATCGTCGCCCTCACCATCGCCGCCCGCCGCTACGGCCTCTGGCGCCCCCTGGCCCGCACCGGCCCCGCCCTGGTAGCCCTGGAACTCGCCGCCACCGCCTGGACCCTCGCCGCGGTAGCCGCCTTCGAGGCGGGCAAGGGCCTGTGGTCCCTGGGCGCCGGGCAACGCCTCCAGGTGCTGCTGGTGGCGGTGTGGGTGGGGGTGCTGGCGGTGTCCTTGTACCGGGAGCAGGGGGCCGTACGGTCCAGGGGACGGCGCCCATGACCCCCGCAGGCTCCGCGTCCCTCACCCCCCTCTTCGTCCGGATCGGCGGCGTCCCCCACCACGTCGTCGTCGACGGATCGGGGCCCGTCTGTGTGCTGTCCGCCGGGCTCGGTATGAGCTGGTTCGACTGGGATCCGGTCGTCCCGCTGCTCGCGCCGCACCGCACCGTCGTCCGGTTCGACCGCCCGGGGCACGGACTCTCCGCGCCGGCCGCCGGGCCGTCCACCGCCGCGGGCGAGGCGGACCGGATCGCCGGTGTGCTCGACGCGCTGCGCCTGGCCGGGCCCGTCACCGTCGTCGGCCACTCGCTCGCCGGGTTCCACGCCGAGGCTTTCGCGCGGCTGCACCCCGCCCGTACCGCCGCGCTCGTCCTCGTCGACTCCTCCGTGGAGGAGCGGCCCCGCGTCTCCCGTACGGCGCCCGCCCGCGCCCGGTTGACCGGCGCGCTGCTGTCCGCCCTCGGCGTCCCGGCCGCGCTCGGGCCGGCCGCCCGCGCGCTGTCCGTACGGCACGACCCCGCGCCGCCCGCCCTCGTCCGCCGCGTCTACCGCACCTCGCGCGTGCTGCGCGGCACCCTCGACGAGAACGCCCGCTACGGCGCCGTCGCCGCCGAACTCCTCGCCCTGCGCGACCGCGTCCCGCTGCCGCCGGGCCTGCCCGTCACCGTGCTCGCCGCGCCCGACGGCTCCGCCCGCTGGGAGCGGCGCCAACGCGCGCTGGCCCGGCGGCTCGGCGCCCGCTACGAGGCGGCCGAGCCGTCGGGCCATCTGGTCATGCTGGACCGCCCGGACGCCGTGGCCCGGGCCGTGCTGGGCAGCGGCGGCCGACGGCGGCTGAGCCCGGGTCAGGAAGGCGCGTAGACGCTCTCGCAGAACGCCTTCAGCTGCTCGTCCGTCAGGCCCTTGGCCAGGTCCGCCTCGCTGATCATGCCGACCAGCTTCTTGTTCTCGACGACCGGCAGCCGCCGGATCTGGTGGCTCTGCATCTCCTCAAGGACCGCGCCCACGTCGGCGCCCGCGTCGATCCAGCGCGGGGTGCCCTTCGCCATGTCACCGCAGGTGATCTTGGCGGGGTCGTGGCCCATGGCCACACAGCCGACGACGATGTCGCGGTCCGTGAGGATGCCGCACAGCCGTTCCTGCTGGTCGGCGATGGGCAGCGCGCCCACGTTCAGGTCACGCATCAACTGGGCGGCACGGTCGAGCGTCTCGTGTGCGGGGATCCACTGGGCCCCCGCGTGCATGATGTCCTTCGCCGTGGTCATGGGGTGCGTACCTTTCGTAGAACTTCGCACGACGCCGTCCGTGCGCCGTGCGCCGTGCGGAGGTCCGGTCCCGAGCCACCCTCAATTGTCCGGGCACGACGCGGCCCCCGCGACCGCAGGGGTCACGGGGGCCGTCGCGGCGGCGCGGACACGGTCTACGCGCCGCGCTCCTTGAGCATGTCCGCCATCAGCTTGATCTCGGACTGCTGGGCGTCGACCATGCCCTGCGCGAGGTCCCGCTCGACGCCGGGCACACAGCGCTCCACACAGCCCTGGGCCATGTGGATGCCGCCCTTGTGGTGCTCGGTCATCAGCTTCAGGTACAGCACCTCGGCGTCCTTGCCGGAGGCCTTGCGCAGCCGGTCCAGGTCGGCCCGGGTCGCCATGCCCGGCATGAGCGCGCCGTCCTCGCCGCCCATGGCCATGTCACCCATGCCCATCCAGGTCATCGGCTCCACCCCGGACTGCACCTTCGGCAGCCCCCACATGTCGAGCCAGCCCAGCATCATGCCGCGCTGGTTCGCCTGGGTGTTGGCGATGTCGTACGCGAGGCGGCGCACCGCCTCGTCCTGGGTGCGGTCGCGGACGATGAAGGACATCTCGACGGCCTGCTGGTGGTGGACGGCCATGTCACGGGCGAAGCCCGCGTCCGCCGACTCCGTCGTGGGCGTGGCGGGACCGTTGTCGCGGTCCGCGGAGGCGACGGTGACGGCGCCCCCGGCGAACAGCAGGGCCAGGACCACGGCGGTGACGGACGCCCACTGCGTCCGGTTCAGCTTCACTGGCCCATCCCGGCGCCGCCCTGACCGTCCGCGCCGACCCCGCCGGTGCAGGCGGCACCCGGCTCGGGGGTCTGCGGGCCGCTGACGTACTTGCTGAAGAAGGCGTCGACCCGCGGGTCGCTCGCCCCGTCCACGGTCACCTGCTTGCCCCAGGCGCTCAGCATGATGGCGCCGGACTGGTCGTCGACCGGGCTCATCAGGGAGTACGGGGTCTTCTTGACCTTCGCGCTCAGCTTCTCCACGTCACCGGGGGCGGCCTTCTTGTTGTACGTCACCCAGACGGCGCCGTGCTCCAGGGAGTGCACCGCGTTGGTGTCGTTCACGGCCTTGTCGTAGACGTCGCCGTTGCAGTTCTGCCAGACCGGGTTGTGGTCCCCGCCGACCGGCGGCTTCATGTCGTACTTCACCGGCGTGGTGACGTGGTTGCGGCCCAGCTTCTTGGCGTCCCAGTCCTTCTCGCCCTTGATGGGGGCCTTGGCGGCCGCCGCCTGCTGGTCCTTCTCCTTGTTCTCCTTGGTGATGACCCAGCCGCCGAAGCCGACCAGGCTGAGCACGACGACGGAGGAGAGACCGATCGTCAGGAGGCGGTTGCGGCGCTCACGGGCCTGCTCGGCGCGGCGCGCCTGCTCTATCTTGGCGCGGCGGTCGGCGGTGGTGGAGCGGTTCGCGGCCATGGTGGTGTCGTCCTTCTCGGAAGTTCGGAAGTAGATAAGAAAAGTGCGAACGAACGTGAGGGGAGAACCCGGCCGCTCACGTCCGCAGGACTTGAAGGACGTGCAGGTCCGGCGCGCGGGGCTGCGCGCCGGGGCGGGGTGCCGGACCGGAGTGGTGCGGTGCGGCGGGGCGCGGGGCCCGTCCCTCCAGGTGCAGCGGCGCGTCCAGCGGCGGGGCGCTGAGCACCGCGGGGGAGAGGGACGGGAAGAGGGAGCAGCCCCCGGGGTCGTACGGGCAGACGTACTCGTCGACGACGGAGGTGTGGTGGCCCGCGGCCCGAGTGTGGCCGCCCGGGCCCTGTTCGGCGGCGGCCGGGTCGGCGACGCCCAGACAGAGGAAGAGCGCGCCGAGGAGCGTCGCCACGGCACTCGCCAGTGCCAGGGGACGCGCGTGTCGCGGCGGGCCGATGAGCCGGGAGGCTCCCATGGGCGCCGATCGTAGTGGTTGAAAGGGATCCTTGGGCCGAACGGGGGACCACTGGGTACCGGAAAGATGCCTGACCGGCGCCGCTTTCCGGCCGCTTTCCCGTTACCTCCGTCACAGCGGAGCAGGCACTATGGGTGTGCAACGTGCACGAAACCATGTGGTGGGATGCTCAGGTGCCCCCCGATGTGCCCGAGGCGGTGGGAGCAGGCGGCCTGACCAGCGAGGATGGGTGTGGAAATGGACAAGCAGCAGGAATTTGTGCTCCGTACGCTCGAGGAGCGCGACATCCGCTTCGTGCGTCTGTGGTTCACCGACGTGCTGGGCTTCCTGAAGTCGGTGGCCGTGGCTCCCGCCGAGCTGGAGCAGGCCTTCGACGAGGGGATCGGCTTCGACGGCTCCGCGATCGAGGGCTTCGCCCGCGTATACGAGTCGGACATGATCGCCAAGCCGGACCCGGGCACCTTCCAGATCCTGCCCTGGCGCGCGGAGGCCCCCGGCACGGCCCGGATGTTCTGCGACATCCTGATGCCCGACGGCTCGCCGTCCTTCGCGGACCCGCGCTATGTCCTGAAGCGCGCCCTCGCCAAGACCTCGGACCTGGGCTTCACCTTCTACACCCACCCCGAGATCGAGTTCTTCCTCCTGAAGGACAAGCCCCTCGACGGCACCCGCCCCACCCCCGCCGACAACTCGGGCTACTTCGACCACACCCCGCAGAACGTGGGCATGGACTTCCGCCGCCAGGCCATCACCATGCTCGAATCGATGGGCATCTCGGTCGAGTTCTCCCACCACGAGGGCGCGCCGGGCCAGCAGGAGATCGACCTGCGCTACGCGGACGCGCTCTCCACGGCCGACAACATCATGACCTTCCGCCTGGTCATGAAGCAGGTCGCCCTGGAGCAGGGCGTCCAGGCCACGTTCATGCCGAAGCCGTTCTCGGACTACCCGGGCTCGGGCATGCACACCCACCTCTCCCTCTTCGAGGGCGACCGCAACGCGTTCTACGAGTCGGGCTCCGAGTACCAGCTCTCGAAGGTCGGCCGCTCCTTCATCGCGGGCCTGCTGAAGCACGCGGGCGAGATCTCGGCCGTCACCAACCAGTGGGTCAACTCCTACAAGCGCATCTGGGGCGGCTCGGGCCGCACCGCCGGCTCCGGCGGCGAGGCCCCCGCGTACATCTGCTGGGGCCACAACAACCGCTCCGCGCTGATCCGCGTCCCGATGTACAAGCCCGGCAAGATGGGCTCCTCCCGCGTCGAGGTCCGCTCCATCGACTCGGGCGCCAACCCGTACCTGACCTACGCCGTCCTCCTCGCGGCGGGCCTCAAGGGCATCGAGGAGGGGTACGAGCTCCCCGCCGGCGCCGACGACGACGTCTGGGCCCTCAGCGACGCCGAGCGCCGCGCGATGGGCATCGAGCCCCTCCCGCAGAACCTGGGCGAGGCCATCGCCCTGATGGAGCGCAGCGAACTGGTCGCGGAGACCCTCGGCGAGCACGTCTTCGACTTCTTCCTGCGCAACAAGAAGCAGGAGTGGGAGGAGTACCGCAGCGAGGTCACCGCCTTCGAGCTGCGGAAGAACCTGCCGGTTCTGTAGGGGGCGAGGGCTTGGGGGCCGTGGACCTTCTCCCGACCGTCCCGAACCGGATCGCGAACGCGTCCCTGGGCGTGGTGCCGTCCGTCGCCTTCGTGCTCCAGGCGTCGGAGGCCGGCTGGGCCCTCGCCGCCGCCCTGGCGTGCCTGCCGCTCGCGGTGCGGGGCTGGCGGATGGGGGTGCGGTGCGAGCAGGGGCACCTGGTGGTGCGCGGTTTGGTGTGGTCGCGGCGGATCGAGCGGGGCCGGATCACCGGGCTCACCGACTTCCCCGCGGTGCGCTGGATCGATCGGGGCGGCCGGCGCCGGTGGACCCCGGTGCTGGCCCTCGTCCGCGCGTCGGGGGAGCCGGCCAGTGCTGACGACCGCAAGCGGGAGAACGAGGCCCGCCTGCGGCGATGGGTGGCCGGTCGGCGCCGTCGCCGGTGAGCCGGGCCCGCGCCCGGGCCGAAATCCGTTGCGCCCGCCCCCGCGCTCCCCGAGACTGCCGCCAATGACTGAAACGAAGATCATCGAGACGGACCGGCTGGTCCTGCACCCCCTCTCCTTCGGCGACGCCCAGCGGATCGTCGACGCCCGGCCCGCGGCCGGGGAGCGGTGGGCCGCGGAGTATCCCGGGATCGGCGACACCGCCAGCGCGCGGGCCTTCCTCGCCGGGATCGCCGAGCGCGGCGACCCCGGGATCTACCGCCCGTACGCGATACGCCTGCGCGCCGAGGACCTCGTCATCGGCGGCATCGGCTTCCACCGGCCGCCCGGCCCCGACGGTGTCGTCACCATCGGATACGGGCTGGTGCCCGCGTTCCGGGGGCAGGGGTACGCCACCGAGTCCCTGCACGGGCTCATCGGCCGCGCCCGCGAGGCCGGGGCCACGGCCGTGCGGGGCGACGCGAACCTCGACAACGTCGCCTCGCAGCGGGTGATGGAGCGGGCGGGGATGGCGTACGAGGGGGAGGACGAGACCGTACGCAACTACCGCATCGTGTTCCCCCGCGCGGCCACGCCCTAGCGCTCCGACAGCTCCGTCGGCGCCTCCTGGACCACCCAGCCGTTGCCGTCCGGGTCCTCGAAGGTGAGGAAGGAGTTCCAGGTCTCGCCCTTGCCCTCCACCCAGCCCGTCGCACCTACGTGCATCACCGGCGACACGTCCACGCCCGCCTCGACGAGCTGGTTCCGGGCCCCCTCGATGTCGGTGACGCACAGCTGGAGGCCGTGCAGCGTGCCGGGGGCCATGTCCTTGCTGCCCGGGAACGGGGGCATGCCCTCGATCAGGGTGAGCGAACAGCGGGAGCCCGGCGGGGTGATCTGGACGATCCGCATGCCCGGCGCGACCTCCTGGTCCAGGTCCACCTTGAAGCCGCACTTGTCGGCGTAGAACTCCTTGGCCCGGTCCAGGTCGGTGACGGGGACGGGGACGACTTCCAGGGTCCAGTTCACGTTCGAGACTCCTCGTATCGTGTGATGACAGCCCCGCCACCCTCGCAAAGAAAGCGTCCGGCGCGCACCTCGAAACGCCAACCGGGCCCCGCGCCGGATAGGCTCGTCCGGGGGCTGGACCGACCGGTGGAGGGAGCGGCGGCATGACGGTGCCGGGACGCAGGAGCAGCACGTTCAGCAGGCTGCTGCGGCACGGGTTCACCGATCCGTCCGCCGCCGAACGCCTGCTCGACCTGGAGGAGCTGGCCGCCCTGCGCGGCGACCCGGTGCTCCTCGACGCCCTCGGCGGCACCGCCGACCCCGACCTCGCCCTGCGCGGCCTGGTCCGGCTCGTCGAGGCGCAGCCCGAGGCCGAGCGCCCGGCGCTCACCACCACGCTGCTCTCCGCCAAGCCCTTCCGCGACCGGCTGCTCGGCGTCCTCGGCGCCTCCGAGGCGCTCGCCGACCACCTGGCCCGCCACCCCCACGACTGGCAGGCCCTCGTCACGTACGAGGCGGCCGATCTGCACCCGGGCGTCGCCGACTTCGAGCGCGGGCTCGCCGAGGCGACCGACCCGGTCTCGCTGCGGGTCGCCTACCGCCGCTGCCTGCTGGCCATCGCCGCCCGCGACGTCTGCGGCACCACCCATGTCGCCCAGACCGCCGCCGAGCTCGCCGACCTCGCCACCGCCACCCTGCGCGCCGCGCTCGCACTGGCCTCGGCCGCCGCGCCCGAGGACGCCGCCCAGTGCCGGCTCGCCGTGATCGCCATGGGCAAGTGCGGCGGCCACGAGCTCAACTACGTCTCCGACGTCGACGTCATCTTCGTCGGCGAGCCCGCCGAGGGCGCCGACGAGGGCAAGGCGATCCAGGCCGCGACCCGGCTCGCCTCCCACCTCATGCGGATCTGCTCCGAGACCACCGTCGAGGGCACCATCTGGCCGGTCGACGCCAACCTGCGCCCCGAGGGCCGCAACGGCCCGCTCGTCCGCACCCTCTCCTCCCACCTCGCCTACTACCAGCGCTGGGCCAAGACCTGGGAGTTCCAGGCCCTGTTGAAGGCGCGCGCGGTGGCCGGCGACCCGGAGCTCGGCGCCGCCTACATCGACGCCGTCTCGCCGCTCGTCTGGCAGGCCGCCGAGCGCGACAACTTCGTCCCCGACGTGCAGAAGATGCGCCGCCGGGTGGTCGACAACATCCCCGCCGCCCAGGTCGAACGCGAGCTGAAGCTGGGCCCCGGCGGCCTGCGGGACGTCGAGTTCGCCGTGCAGCTCCTCCAGCTCGTGCACGGCCGCAGCGACGCCACCCTGCACAGCGGCACCACCCTCGACGCGCTCGCCGCCCTCGCCGCTGGCGGTTACGTGGGCCGCGCCGACGCCGCCCAGCTCGACGACGCCTACCGCTTCCTGCGGGCCATGGAGCACCGCATCCAGCTCTACCGGCTGCGCCGCACCCACCTCGTCCCGGAGGGGGAGGCGGACCTGCGCCGCCTCGGGCGCTCCCTCGGGCTGCGCACCGACCCGGTCGCCGCGCTCAACAAGGAGTGGAAGCGGCACGCGGCCGTGGTGCGCCGCCTGCACGAGAAGCTGTTCTACCGGCCGCTCCTGGACGCCGTCGCGCAGCTCGCCCCCGGCGAGATCCGGCTCAGCCCCAAGGCGGCAGGCCAGCGCCTCGAAGCGCTCGGGTACGCCGACCCGTCGGCCGCCCTGCGCCACCTGGAGGCGCTGTCCTCCGGGGTCTCCCGCAAGGCCGCCATCCAGCGCACGCTGCTCCCGGTGCTGCTCGGCTGGTTCGCCGACTCCGCCGACCCGGACGCGGGCCTCCTCGGCTTCCGCAAGGTCTCGGACGCGCTCGGCAAGACCCCCTGGTACCTGCGGCTGCTGCGCGACGAGGGCGCGGCGGCCGAGAACCTGGCCCGGGTCCTGTCGGCCGGCCGCCTCGCCCCCGACCTGCTGCTGCGCGCCCCCGAGGCGGTCGCGATCCTCGGCGACCCGGAGGGGCTCAAGCCGCGTGGCCGGGACCACCTGGAGCAGGAGGTCCTCGCCGCCGTCGGCCGCGCGGACGGCGCCGAGCAGGCGGTGGCGGCGGCCCGCGGAGTACGCCGCCGCGAGCTGTTCCGTACCGCCGCCGCCGACCTCATCCGCTCGTACGGTACGGAGGACAGCCCCCGTGAGCCCGACCCCGGCGCCCTCGTGGACCGGGTCGGCCAGGCGGTCACCGACCTCAACGCGGCCACCCTCGCGGGCGCGCTGCGGGCGGCCGTGCGGGCCGAGTGGGGCGACGAGCTGCCGACCCGCTTCGCCGTGATCGGCATGGGCCGCTTCGGCGGCCACGAACTCGGCTACGGCTCCGACGCGGACGTCCTGTTCGTGCACGAGCCGCGCGAGGGCGTCGACGAACAGGAGGCCGCCCGAGCCGCCAACCGAGTCGTCTCCGAGATGCGCCGACTCCTCCAACTCCCCACGGCGGACCCGCCGTTGCTCATCGACGCGGACCTGCGCCCGGAGGGCAAGAGCGGCCCCCTGGTCCGTACCCTCAAGTCCTACGAGGCCTACTACCGGCGCTGGTCGCTGGTCTGGGAGAGCCAGGCCCTGTTGCGCGCCGAACCGATGGCGGGCGACGCCGAGTTGGGCGCGCGCTTCATCGACCTTGCCGACCCCCTGCGCTATCCCACGGAGGGGCTCGGCGAGGACGCGGTGCGCGAGATCCGGCGGCTCAAGGCCCGGATGGAGACCGAGCGGCTGCCGCGCGGCGCCGACCCGACCCTCCACGCCAAGCTGGGCCGGGGCGGTCTGAGCGACGTCGAGTGGACGGTGCAGCTGATCCAGATGCGGAACGGCTGGGCCGAGCCCGGCCTGCGCACCACCCGGACCCGCGAGGCCCTGGCCGCCGCCCACGCGGCGGGCCTGCTCGCCACGGACGAGGCCCAGATCCTGGACGAGGCCTGGGTCCTCGCGACCCGCGTGCGCAACGCGGTGATGCTGGTCCGCGGCCGCCCCGGCGACACCTTCCCCTCCGAGCCGCGCGAACTGGCCGCCGTCGGGCGCTACTTGGGCTACGCCCCGGGCCATGTCGGTGAGATGGTCGACGACTACCGCCGGATCACGCGCCGGGCGCGGGCGGTGGTGGAGGAGCGCTTCTACGGCGCGTAGCCCGCACCGGCACCAGCGACGCGACCGCCGCCAGACCCACCACGAGCAGCATCGACCGCAGCGGCAGTATGGCGCCGGGCCCGTCGTCGAGCACCCCGATCCCGTTCCACACGGTGACGACCCAGGCCCCCGTCCCGGTCAACACCGTCAGCCACACCCCCCGCTCCCCGGAGATCCGCAACCCGATCCACAGCACCAGCGGCATCACCAGCGCCGTGTTCATGAGCGCGGTGGTGAACGCCTGATCGGCGGAGTAGGCCGGCCCACCGGCCCCGAGCGTCGAGGCGGCCTGCCCGGCGAACCCCAGATAGAGGGTGTCGGACAGGATCAGATGCGAGGCGGCAACGGCGAGCGAGGAGACGAACAGGGCCTTGAGGGGCCGGTAGACGGTGATCATGGGCGCGACTATACGCAGGGTGTATACGTGGAGTGCATAGTGGGTCCGGCTGCACCCCGCCCCGTTGTGGGCATCCTTCGTCAGGGTGCGGCAGCGGCGAGCCGCCTTCGGCAGTGTTCCAGGTACCCCGCGAGGGCCAGTTCGAAGGCCGCGTCCGTGCGGCCCTCGGTCATCTCGCCCAGTGCGCGGGCCAGTTGAGGGGTGGCCGTCTCGTCGGTCAGTTCCCACATCGCCTCGGGGGCGGCCATGTCGAGGGCCGAGCCGAGGACCAGGTTCTCCAGGGCGATGATCACCGGCATCACGTCCGCGAGCGGGAAGCCCGCGTCCAGGAGCCGGACGACGGCCTTCTCGTACTGGAGGAGGACCTTGGGCGCGCGGACCGGTGAGGTGGTGAGGAGCGGGATCGCGCGCGGGTGGGCCGCGAAGGCGGCGCGGTAGGAGCGGGCCCAGGCCGCCATGGCCGCGTCCCAGGGCTCCCGGTCGAGCGCGCCGCCGTCGATCGCGTCGCAGACCCGCTCCCGCAGCAGCTCGACTATGCCGTCCCGGCCGTCCACATGGTGGTACACCGAGGCCGTCTGCGCGCCGAGCCGCCGGGCGATCTGCGGCACGCTGAAGTCGCCCTGCTCGTCGACGAGTTCGAGCGCCGTGGTGGTGATGCGCTCCCGGTCGAGGAGGGGTGTGCGCGGCCGGCCCATGAAGGTCTTCCCCCTGTTCAGGTCTTCCCGAATCGTTGGACACGAGGCTACATTGCGCCAACCGAAAGGCTTTAGGTTTCCTGCTCCTGCCGCAGAAGGGCCTCCCCACCCCATGTCGTCCAGCGCCTCCGACAAGCCACCCGGTCTCCGCACCGGCAGCCTCACCACCGCCGACATCTCCTTCTTCGTCGTCTCCGCCGCCGCCCCGCTCACCGTGATGGCCGGCGTCGCCCCCATCGCCCTCGTCCTCGGCGGCATCGGCGCCCCCGCCGGCTACCTCCTGGCCGGCATCACCCTGGCCGTCTTCGCCGTCGGCTTCACCACCATGAGCCGCCATGTCCGCAGCGGCGGCGCCTTCTACGCGTACATCGCCCAGGGACTCGGCAAACCCGTCGGCATCGCCGCCGCGCTCATCGCCATGGTCGGCTACAACGGCATGGAGATCGGCGTCTACGGACTCCTCGGCTCCGCCACCGCCGACACCGCCCACGCCCTGTGGGGCGTCGACCTGCCCTGGCTGCCGATCGCCCTCGCCGGACTGCTGCTCATCTGGTACGGCGGCTACCGCTCCATCGACTTCGGCGCCAAGGTCCTCGGCGTCCTCCTCGTCGCCGAGACCGGCATACTCCTGCTCCTGGCCGGCGGCGTCCTGATCGAGGGCGGCGCGGACGGACTCTCCCTCGGCTCCTTCGCCCCGGGCCACGTGCTCGTCCCCGGCACCGCCGCCGTGCTCGCCTTCGCCTTCTCGGCCTTCACCGGCTTCGAGTCCACCGTCATCTACCGCCGCGAGGCCCGCGACCCCGACCGCACCATCCCCCGCGCCACCTACATCGCGGTCGCCTTCCTCGGCCTCTTCTACGCCTTCGTCGTCTGGACCGTCATCCAGGCCTTCGGCGACGACCGGGTCGTCGCCGCCGCGTCCGACGACCCCGGCGGCCTCTTCTTCGCCGCCATCACCACGTACGTCGGACCCTGGGCCGCCGACCTGATGCACGTCTTCATCGTCACCAGCATCCTCGCCTCGCTGCTCGCCTTCCACAACGCGATCAACCGCTACGGCCTCGCCCTCGCCGAGGAGGGCGTCCTGCCCGCCGCGCTCGGCCGGATCCACCCCCGCCACCGCTCCCCGTACGTCGCCGGCGTCGTCCAGACCGTCCTCGGCGCGGTCGTCGTCCTCGGCTTCGCCGCCGCGGGCGCCGACCCGTACGCCCAGCTGCTGCTCTGGGTCAACACCCCCGGCATGCTGGGCCTGATGGCGCTGATGCTGCTCGCCGCGCTCGCCGTCGTGCGCTACTTCCGCCGCGTCCCGCACCGGGAGGGCGCCCTGCGCACCCTCGTCGCCCCCGGCACCGCCGCCGTCCTGCTGGCCGTCGCGCTCTACCTGGTCGCCTCCAAGGTCCAGCTCTTCACCGGCGCCTCCGCCACCGTGGACGCCGTCCTCGTCGCCGTCGTCCCCGCCGTCTTCCTCCTCGGGCTCCTCCTCGCGTACCGGCTCCGCCGCACCCGCCCCGAGGTCTACGCCCACTTCGCCGAAGAACCGCCCACCGAGCCCCTGGAAACCGGAGACCCCTCATGTCCGCAGAGCCCGCAGCGCCCGACCTCGTCCTCGTCGACGCCCGCCTCCGTACCCCCGCCGACTCCCGCCACACCGCTGTCGCCGTCCGCGACGGACTGATCACCGCCGTCGGCGACGACACCGACGCCCGCGCCTGGCGCGGCCCCCGCACCGAGCTCGTCGACCTCGGCGGCGCCACCCTCACCCCCGGGCTCACCGACGCCCACAGCCACCCCGTCTGGGGCCTGGAGATGTCCGACGGCACCGACCTGTCGGCCGTCACCGACCTCGAAGGACTACGGGCCGCGCTGCGGGCCGCCGAGCGCCGCGAGGGCTGGGTGGTCGGCTACGGCCTCGACCACAACGTCTTCGGCGGACGCCCCCTCCACCGCGACCTGATCGAGGACGCCCTCGACGGCGCCCCCGCCTTCCTGCGCCTCTACGACGGGCACTCAGCCCTCGCCAGCGCCGCCGCCCTCAAGGCCGCCGGCATCGAGGGGCCGCGCGCCTTCACCCAGCGCTCCGAGATCGTCTGCGACGCCGAGGGCCGCCCCACCGGGCACCTGAACGAGCACGCCGCCATGGACCTGATGACCCCGGTCCTGCCCGCCCGGCCCTCCGCCGAGCGCCGCGACCGGCTCGTCGAGCTGCTCACGGCCATGGCCGCCACCGGACTCACCGGCGCCCACGTCATGGACCTCGGCGGCCACGACGTGCCCGGCCTGCTCGCCGCCGTCGAGGCCGCGGGCGACCTGCCGCTGCGGCTGCGCCTCGCCCCCTGGTGCATGCCCGGCGCCACCACCGAGGAACTGGACGAGCTGGTCCGGCTCCAGGGCCTGGCCGGGCGGCTGTGGCGGATCGGCGGCGTCAAGTTCTTCATGGACGGCACCGTCGAGGGCGGCACCGCCTGGCTGGAGCACGCCGACTGCCACGGCCAGGGCACCGACGCCTTCTGGCCCGACCCGGCCGCGTACTCCGCCGCCGTACGGCACCTGCACCGGGCCGGCGTCGGCACCGCCACCCACGCGATCGGCGACGCGGCCGTCCGGCACGTCCTGGACACCGTCGAGTCCCTCGGCGCCGGGACCGGCCCTCGCCACCGGATCGAGCACATCGAGACCGTCCCCGACGACCAGCTGGCCCGCTTCGCCGCGCTCGGCGTCGTCGCCTCGATGCAGCCCCCGCACACCGCGTACACCCGCGCCGACCACAGCGACGAGTGGTCCAAGCGGCTCGGCGACGAGCGCGCCGACCGCGCCTGGCGCTGCCGTGACCTCAGGGACGCCGGCGCGGAGCTGGCCCTCGGTTCGGACTGGCCCATCGCCCACTACGACGCCCGGCAGGTCCTCGCCACCGCGCAGGCCCCCAAGGGCGCGGCCTCGGCCCGGCACGGCCTGACCGGCGCGATGGCCCTGGAGGGCATGACCAGCCACGCGGCGCGCGCGGCGGGCGAGGAGCGCCTGGCGGGCCGGATCGCGCCCGGCTTCCGCGCGGACCTCACCGCCTTCGCCGTGGATCCGGCGAAGGCCCCGGCCGACGAGACGGCCGAGGCCCCGATCCGGCTCACGATCGCCGGCGGAAGGATCACGTTCCGGGCCGGGGAGGTGGGGTAGTACGCGGGGTCCGGAGCGGGGTCCGGAGCGAGGTCCGGAGCCGGCCTCAGCCGAAGGCGACGCTGGACACCCGGGCCTTGTAGAACTTGGCCTCGTACCCGTACCCCGTCAGGGAACGCGTGAAGGACGCGCTTCCGGCGCTGTCGAAGAACTGCACGTACGTGTTCCAGTAGCCCTCGTTCGGGTCCGGGTGGTGCACGGGATCCGTGACGTTGATCGCCTGGAGCCAGAACGACTCGCCGGAGGCGGCCCTGGAGTAGGACTTCACGCCGACCCCGGTGGGAGTCCACAGCTGCGGGGTCGTGCCCGACTTGTCCAGTCGCTTCACCCTGCCGCCCTCGGTGAAGAGCAGGTGTCCGGGGTCGCTGTAGTCGGGGTCGAGGCCGTGGCCGTTGGAGACGGGGATCCGCACGCCGCTGTCCGCGAGCCTGAAGTTCACGCCGGTGCCGGTGCACGCGTACCGGACGAGCAGCTCGGTACCGAGCACCCACAGGTAGGTGCCGTCGTACCAGAGACCGTGCGCTCCGTTGAACTCGAACTCGTCGACCTTGCTGAGGCTCGCGATGTCGTCGGCCTGCCCGTACTTGGGGGCGTAGACGGTGAGGAAACCCTGCCGGGTCACCTGCTTGCCGCCCTCCGTGGTGGTCACCGCGGGGTGGTTGCCAGGGCCACCGAACCCCGTGTCCTGCTGCGAGGACGCGACCACGACGGCACCGACCCCGGGGATGCGTTCGATCGCGTGCGGGTTGCCGTAGGGCCTGGCGGACCAGAGCAGCGTGTCACCGTCGCCGATGTTGACCGCGCCGACCTTGCCGTAGGACGCCGCGACCAGGGCCACCCAGCCCTGCGTGGGGGTTTCCCGGAACCTGACCTCGGACAGATTGGTCCAGGGCTTGTATTCGTTCACGACCACGGTCGGCGGTGTCCAGGCCCACTTGCGGCTCGCCGGCGTCCAGTCCGTGTTGGCCGGATGGATGAGAATCTGGTTGGCCGCCTGCTCGCAGACGGCCACGTCGTACGAGCCCCCGACAGCCTGCGCGCTGGTCGGCAGCGCCAGGGACGCGAGCGGTGCGCCGACGACTGCGGCGGCGGCACCCTTCAGCAACGATCTACGGTTCATTGGCCCCCCACGAGCTCCGGATCTTCAGGGGGGAGAAGCTACCCCATCCGCTGTCCGGAGCCGACCTTGCGCTCCTCGGCGGCGACGTCCGCCGTCTCGGCCGCCGGCGGGCCGCCCTGGGCGACCGGGGCGGCCGGTTCCACCAGGCGGGGCAGCTTGTGGGGGCGGGAGCCGTACCAGAGGTACGAGACGCCGAAGCCGAAGGCCAGGCAGATCATGCCGCCCACCGCGTCCATCCAGAAGTGGTTGGCGGTGGCCACGATGACGACCAGGGTCGCCGTCGGGTAGAGCAGGCCGAGGATGCGCGCCCAGGGCGCCTTGGCGAGCAGGAAGATGGTGACGCCGCACCACAGCGACCAGCCGATGTGCATCGACGGCATCGCCGCGTACTGGTTCGACATGTGCTTGAGGTTGCCGGAGGCCATCGAGCCCCAGGTGTGGTGCACGAGCACGGTGTCGATGAAGTTCTGGCCGTTCATCAGCCGCGGCGGCGCGAGCGGGTACAGGTAGTAACCGACGAGCGCCACACCGGTGGTGGCGAACAGGACCGTGCGGAACGCCGCGTAACGGCCCGGCTGCCAGCGGTACAGCCACACCAGCACACCGATGGTCACGACGAAGTGCAGGGTGGCGTAGTAGTAGTTCATCGACACGATCAGCCAGGTCACCGAGTTCACGGCGTGGTTGACGGTGTGCTCGAAGGCGAGTCCGAGGGAGTGCTCGGCCTGCCAGATCCAGTCCGCGTTCTTCAGCGCCTGGGCCTTCTGCTCCGGCACCGCGTTGCGGATGAGGGAGTAGGTCCAGTAGCTGATCGCGATGAGCGCGATCTCGAACCAGATCGTCGGGCGCCGGGGCATCCGGGACCGCAGGCGCGCGAATCCGCCGCCGGTCACGATGGGTGACGACGGGGTCGTCCGGTTTTCCAAACTCTTCACGGTCGTTTCACCCATAGGAGGAGAGTCTGCCAGATCCCATTCCTCCGACCGATCATCCCTCGGTCGGAGACAGGGCGCACCCGCTCCGACTCAGGAGGGAGTCGCGGCCCGTAGGGGTGCGGAGGCGGTTGAACCGCGAACGACCAGTTCGGGCATGAAGACGAACTCGCTGTGCGGGGCCGGCGTACCGCCGACCTCCTCCAGGAGGGCCCGGACCGCCGCCTGCCCCATCGCCTGCACGGGCTGGCGGATGGTGGTCAGCGGCGGATCGGTGAACGCTATGAGCGGGGAGTCGTCGAAGCCGACCACCGACACGTCCTTGGGGACCTGGAGCCCCTGCTGCCGCGCGGCCCGGATGGCACCGAGCGCCATCATGTCGCTGGCGCAGACGACGGCGGTGCACCCCTTGGCGATCAGCGCGGAGGCCGCGGCCTGGCCGCCCTCCAGGGTGTAGAGCGAGTGCTGGATCAGCTCCTCGGACTCCTCGGGGGTCAGCCCGAACCGCTCCTGCATGCCCTTGCGGAAGCCCTCGATCTTGCGCAGCACCGGCACGAACCGCTTGGGCCCGACGGCGAGCCCGATCCGGGTGTGCCCGAGCGCGGCCAGATGCGTCACGGCGAGGACCATCGCGGCCCGGTCGTCGGGGGAGACGAAGGGGGCCTGCACCTTGGGCGAGAAGCCGTTGATCAGGACGTACGGGACGCCCTTGCCACGCAGCTGGTCGTAGCGGGTGGTGTCGGCCGTGGTGTCGGCGTGCAGCCCGGAGACGAAGATGATGCCGGACACCCCGCGCTCCACCAGCATGTCGGTGAGCTCGTCCTCCGTGGACCCGCCGGGGGTCTGGGTGGCGAGCACCGGGGTGTACCCCTGCCGGGTGAGGGCCTGCCCGATCACCTGCGCGAGCGCGGGGAAGATCGGGTTGTCCAGTTCGGGGGTTATGAGACCGACGAGCCCGGCACTGCGCTGGCGCAGGCGTACGGGACGCTCGTAGCCCAGCACGTCGAGTGCGGCGAGCACGGATTCACGGGTGGCCGCGGCCACACCGGGCTTGCCGTTGAGCACGCGGCTGACTGTGGCTTCACTGACCCCCGCCTGGGCTGCGATGTCGGCGAGCCGCGCGGTCATGGGAGTGGACTGTACCGGTCGCCCGTCGGATTGCCCACCGAACACGGGTTCCGGCCGCCACCGCGGTTCTGGTGCTCGTCTTTCGCAAGTTCTTGCAAGCCGCGGACGGCCCGGGAGGGCCTGTCGGGGCTGTCAAGCGGCCCGTTCGCAACCTTCAGGACACGCGGATGTAACGATCGCCGGGTCTTGCAGAAAGTTCCCGCAAGGTCTTTCGGCTCGTTTTCATCCCTGTTACGTTCCTGGCAACCCGGGGCGCCGCGAGGGAGCGGTCGCATGAGGAAGCTGTTCGACACCCTCGTCCAATCCGGGATCAGTTGAAGGAGTTCACATGCGGCGTGGCATAGCGGCCACCGCGCTGGTCGCGGCCCTGGGTGTGTCCCTGGCGGCGTGCGGAAGCGGCGACGGTTCCACCGGCGGCTCGAAGAGCTCGGGTGAGCTGTCCGGCACCGTCACCTGGTGGGACACCTCCACCGTCGGTTCCGAGGACAAGGTCTTCAAGAAGATCGCCGAGGACTTCACGAAGAAGCACCCCAAGGTCACCGTCAAGTACGTGAACGTGCCCTTCGGCGACGCCCAGAACAAGTTCAAGAACGCCGCACAGTCCGGCTCCGGCGCCCCCGACGTGATCCGCTCCGAGGTCGCCTGGACCCCGGACTTCGCCAACCTCGGCTACCTCGCCGCGCTGGACGGCACCCCGGCCCTGAAGGACCAGGACGACTTCCTCAAGCAGGCCGCCGCGTCCACCAAGTACAACGGCAAGACCTACGCCGTGCCGCAGGTCATCGACTCCATGGGCATCTTCTACAACAAGAAGATCTTCAAGGACGCCGGTGTCGAGGTCCCCAAGACCGTCGACGAGCTGAAGGCCGTCTCCGCCAAGATCAAGCAGAAGACCGGCAAGACCGGCCTCTACCTGCGCGGCGACGACGCCTACTGGTTCCTCTCCTTCCTGTACGGCGAGGGCGGCGACCTGGTCAACGCCGACACCAAGACCGTCACCATCGACCAGCCGGCCGGCGTCAAGGCCTTCAAGACGGTCAAGGACCTGGTCGAGTCGGGCGCCGCCAAGACGGACGCCACCGACGGCTGGAACAACATGCAGACGGCCTTCAAGGACGGCAAGGTCGCCATGATGATCAACGGCCCGTGGGCCGTCGCCGACACCTACGCCGGCAAGGAGTTCGCCGACAAGGCCAACCTGGGCATCGCCCCGGTCCCGGCCGGCTCCGCCGGTCAGGGCGCCCCGCAGGGCGGCCACAACCTCGCCGTCTACGCGGGCTCCAAGAACATGGACGCCTCCTACGCCTTCGTCGAGTACATGAGCTCGCCCGAGGTGCAGACCCAGGTCGCCAAGGAGCTCAGCCTGCTCCCGACCCGCTCCTCGGTCTACGGCAAGTCCGAGGTGGCGATGAACGAGCAGATCAAGTTCTTCAAGCCGGTCGTCGACAAGGCCGTCGAGCGCCCCTGGATCCCGGAGACCGGCAGCCTCTTCGCCCCGCTCGTCACCGAGTACACCAAGGTCCTCACCAACCAGACCACCCCGGAGCAGGGAGCCAAGACGGCGGGCGAGTCCTACCGCAAGCTGCTGAAGGACTGGAAGTAACAAGGAAGCGGGAAGGAAGGCAGACCGGCTGATGGCTGTGGACACCAGCAGCCAGTCGGTGGCGAAGGCCGCGGGCGAGAACGTCGCCCGCGGCCGGAGCCGCGGAACTGGCAACCGGCAGGGAGCGGTCAAGCGCTCTCTCTCCACCCACTGGTACGCCTGGGCGATGGTCGCCCCGGTGGTGATCGTGATCGGCGTGATCATCGGCTATCCGCTGGTCCGCGGCATCTGGCTGTCGCTCACGGACGCCAACGAGCGCAACGTCGAGCGCTCCATCGGCGTCAACCACATCCCCGCGACGTACGAGTTCGTGGGCGTGGACAACTACGTCGACGCGCTCACCGGGAGCCAGTTCCTCGCCACCCTGGGCTGGACCCTGGTGTGGACGGTGTCCTGCGTCGCCGTGACCTTTAGCCTCGGCCTCGGTCTCGCCAACCTCCTCAACCGCAGGATCGCCGGCCGCTCCGCCTACCGGATGCTGCTGATCCTGCCCTGGGCCGTGCCCGGCTTCGTCTCCGTCTTCGCCTGGCGCTTCCTCTACAACGAGGACAACGGTCTGCTCAACAAGCTGCTCGCCGGCGGCGGCATCGACGCCGTGCCGTGGCTGAACGACCCCAGCTGGGCCAAGTTCTCGGTCATCGCCGTCAACGTCTGGCTCGGCGTCCCCTTCATGATGGTCGCCCTGCTCGGCGGGCTCCAGTCCATCCCCGGCGAGCTCTACGAGGCCGCCGAGATGGACGGCGCGGGCGCCTTCCAGCGCTTCCGGCACATCACCCTGCCCGGCCTGCGCTCGGTCTCCACGACGGTGATCCTGCTCTCCACCATCTGGACCTTCAACATGTTCCCGGTGATCTTCCTGCTCACCCGCGGCGGACCCGGCGAGGCCACCCAGATCCTGGTGACCCAGGCGTACAAGTTCTCCTTCGAGATCAGCCCGCGCGACTACGCGCAGTCCTCCACGTGGGGCGTGCTGATCCTGATCCTCCTGATGGTCTTCGCCGCGGTCTACCGGCGCGTCCTCCGCAAGCAGGGAGAAGTCTGGTGACCACGACCACCCCCGCCCCCGCCGTGCAGGCCCCCGCCAACGCGCCCCGCCGCGGCCGCCGTTCGCCGCTCACCTCGACGGTGCTGCACCTCACCCTGATCGTCGCCTCCGTGATCGCCGTCTTCCCGGTGCTGTGGGTCCTGCTGACCTCGCTCAAGCCCGCGAAGTTCGCGACCACCACCGACTTCTTCAAGCAGACGACGTTCGAGAACTACACGAACCTGCTGAGCGACACCCCGTTCCTCACCTGGTTCGGCAACTCGCTGCTCGTCGCCGCCCTCACCACGGTCCTCGGCGTCTTCGTCTCGTCCACCACCGGCTACGCCGTCAGCCGCTTCCGCTTCCCCGGCAAGCGCGGGCTGATGTGGACGCTGCTGATCACCCAGATGTTCCCGGTCGCCGTCCTCATCGTGCCGATCTACAACATCATGGCGGGCATGGGCCTGCTCAACAGCCCGGCCGGCCTGGTCATCACGTATCTGACGATCGCCGTGCCGTTCTGCGCCTGGATGATGAAGGGCTTCTTCGACACCATCCCGCGCGAGATCGACGAGTCGGGATACGTCGACGGCCTCACCCCCTTCGGCACCTTCTGGCGGCTGATCCTGCCGCTCGCCAAGCCGGGCATCGCGGTCACCGCCTTCTACTCCTTCATCACCGCCTGGAGCGAGGTCGCCTACGCCTCCGCTTTCATGGTCGGCGACGAGAACCTGACCCTCGCCGGCGGACTCCAGAAGTTCGTCAACCAGTACGGCGCCCAGTGGGGCCCGATGTCCGCGGCCTCCGTGCTCATCGCCGTCCCCGCCGCCCTGGTGTTCCTCTTCGCCCAGCGCCACCTGGTGACCGGCATGTCCGCCGGCGCCGTCAAGGGCTGAGCCGCACACCGGCGCCGCACCCCGCGCCGGGGCCCGCACCCGTGCCCGAACCCGTGTCCGTAATCTCCTTACGACTCAAGGAAGACATGACCCAGCACCTCGCCACTCCCGCCGCCGCCGCTCCGACCACCGGCACGCACTCGGGCTGGTGGAGAGACGCGGTGATCTACCAGGTCTATCCGCGCAGCTTCGCCGACGGCAACGGCGACGGCATGGGCGACCTGGAGGGCGTTCGCAGCCGGCTGCCGTATCTGAAGGAGCTCGGCGTCGACGCCGTCTGGCTCTCGCCGTTCTACGCCTCCCCGCAGGCCGACGCCGGATACGACGTCGCCGACTACCGGGCCATCGACCCCATGTTCGGCACCCTGCACGACGCCGACGCCCTCATCCGCGAGGCCCACGACCTGGGCCTGCGGATCATCGTCGACCTGGTCCCCAACCACTCCTCCGACCAGCACGAGTGGTTCCAGCGCGCCCTGCGCGAGGGCCCCGGCTCCCCGCTGCGCGAGCGCTACCACTTCCGCCCCGGCAAGGGCGAGAACGGCGAACTGCCGCCCAACGACTGGGAGTCCATCTTCGGTGGCCCCGCCTGGACCCGTACGGAGAACCCCGACGGCACCCCTGGCGACTGGTACCTCCACCTCTTCGCCTCCGAGCAGCCCGACTTCGACTGGGACCACCCGGCCGTCCGCGACGAGTTCCGCTCGATCCTGCGCTTCTGGCTCGACATGGGCGTCGACGGCTTCCGCGTGGACGTCGCCCACGGCCTGGTCAAGGCCCCCGGCCTGCCCGACGTCGGCAGCCACGACCAGCTGAAGCTGCTCGGCAACGACGTCATGCCCTTCTTCGACCAGGACGGCGTCCACGAGATCTACCGCTCCTGGCGCACGGTGCTCGCCGAGTACGACGGGGAGCGCGTCCTCGTCGCCGAGGCCTGGACCCCGACCGTCGAGCGCACCGCGAACTACGTGCGCCCCGACGAGATGCACCAGGCCTTCAACTTCCAGTACCTGGGCACCTCCTGGGACGCGGCCGAGCTGCGCCAGGTCATCGACGCCTCGCTGGACGCGATGGAGCCCGTCGGCGCCCCCACCACCTGGGTGCTGTCCAACCACGACGTCACCCGGCACGCCACCCGCTTCGCCAACCCGCCGGGCCTCGGCACCCAGCTGCGCACCCCCGGCGACCGCGAGCTCGGGCTGCGCCGGGCCCGCGCGGCGACCCTGCTGATGCTGGCGCTGCCCGGCTCCGCCTACGTCTACCAGGGCGAGGAGCTCGGCCTGCCGGACGTCACCGACCTGCCCGACGAGGTCCGCCAGGACCCGTCGTTCTTCCGGGCCACCGGCCAGGACGGCTTCCGCGACGGCTGCCGGGTGCCGATCCCGTGGACCGTCGAGGGCTCCTCGTACGGCTTCGGGGCCGGCGGCTCCTGGCTGCCGCAGCCCGCCACCTGGGGCGGGCTCAGCGTCGAGGCGCAGGCCGGCGACCCCGCCTCCACCCTGGAGCTGTACCGCACCGCGCTCGCCGCGCGCCGCGCGCAGCCCGGACTCGGCGCGGGCGAACCCCACAACGCCATCGAGTGGCTGGAGGCCCCCGAGGGCGTCCTGGCCTTCCGTCGCGACGGGTTCGTCTGCACCGCCAACACCACCGGCCGGGCCATCTCCGTCCCGCTGCCCGGCCGGTTCCTCCTCTCCAACGAGCCCGTCGCGCACGGCGAGGGCATGGTGGAGCTGCCCGCCGACACCACCGTCTGGTGGGCGGTGTGACGATCCCCCCGCCGCGGGGTGCCGGGAACGGCGCCCCGCGGCTCGCGGACATCGCGGCCCAGTCGGGGGTGAGCGAGGCCACCGTCAGCCGGGTCCTCAACGGCAAGGCGGGGGTGGCCGGCGCGACCCGGCACAAGGTGCTGGCCGCGCTCGACGTGCTGGGCTACGAGCGTCCGGTACGGCTCCGACGGCGCAGCGCGGGCCTGATCGGCCTGGTCGTGCCCGAGCTGACCAACCCCATCTTCCCGGCGTTCGCGCAGGTCGTGGAGCAGGTCCTCGCCGGACACGGCTACACGCCGGTGCTCTGCACCCAGATGCCGGGCGGGGCCACCGAGGACGAGCTGGTCGAGCAGCTGGTGGAGCGCGGGGTGGCGGGCATCGTCTTCCTGTCCGGGCTGCACGCGGACGCCAGCGCCGACCCGGCCCGCTACACGCGGCTGGCCGCCCGGGGGGTGCCGTTCGTCCTCATCAACGGCTTCAACGAGCACATCGACGCCAACTTCGTATCGCCCGACGACCGGGCCGCGGCCCGGATGGCCGTACGGCACCTGGTCGAACTCGGCCACGAGCGGATCGGGCTGGCCATCGGGCCGACCCGTTACGTGCCCTCGCGGCGCAAGGCGGAGGGCTTCGCGGCCGAGCTGCGCGAGCAGCTGGGCATCGAGCGGGCCGAGGCCGAACGCTTCGTACGACCCACGCTGTTCGGGGTGGAGGGCGGGCACGCCGCCGCCGACCTGCTGCTCGCCGAGGGGTGCACGGGCATCGTGTGCGGCTCGGACCTGATGGCCCTCGGGGTGGTCAGGGCGGCCCGCGCGCGGGGCCTCGACGTGCCCCGTGACGTCTCCGTGGTGGGCTTCGACGACTCCCCGCTGATCGCGTTCACCGACCCACCGCTGACCACCGTGCGCCAGCCGGTGCAGGCGATGGCGACGGCGGCGGTCGGCGCGCTCCTGGAGGAGATCGAGGGAAACCCGGTCCAGCGCACGGAGTTCGTGTTCCAGCCGGAGCTCGTCGTGCGCGGCTCGACCGCGCAGGCGCCGCAGCCGGTCGCGTAACTCCTTGCGCAATCCCTTGCATTGCGGTGGCCGGAAGGGTTGACCGCACGCCTGTACGCCCCTACGGTCGCGGCTGAAAACAGTTGCTGTCAGTTTCGGCAACTTCTTGCGAACACTGCTTCTGTGACAGGGACGTCGTACAGGAGGAAACATGGCAAGAAAGACCGTGGCCGCTGCCCTCGCCCTTGTGGCAGGAGCCGCTGTGGCCGTCACGGGAACCCCCGCCGCACAGGCCTCGGCCCCGGGCACCAAGGACGTCACCGCGGTGATGTTCGAGTGGAACTTCGCCTCGGTGGCCAAGGCCTGCACCACCCAGCTGGGCCCCGCGGGCTACGGCTACGTGCAGGTCTCCCCGCCCCAGGAACGCATCCAGGGCTCCGCCTGGTGGACCGCCTACCAGCCGGTCAGCTACAAGATCGCCGGCCCGCTCGGCGACCGCACCGCCTTCAAGAACATGGTCGACACCTGCCACGCCGCCGGGGTGAAGGTCGTCGCCGACTCGGTGATCAACCACATGGCAGGCCCCTCGGACCCCAACGCCACCTACACCGGCACCGGCGGATCCACCTACAGCAAGTACAACTACCCCGGCGTCTACTCCGGCGCCGACATGGACGACTGCCGCGCCACCATCTCGAACTACCAGGACCGCGCGAACGTCCAGAACTGCGAGCTGGTCAACCTCGCCGACCTGGACACCAGCGAGGAGTACGTCCGCGGCCGCATCGCCGGATACCTCAACGACCTGCCCTCGCTCGGCGTCGACGGCTTCCGCATCGACGCCGCCAAGCACATGCCGGCCGCCGACCTCGCCAACATCAAGTCCCGGCTGACGAATCCTTCCGCCTACTGGAAGCAGGAGGCCATCTACGGCGCGGGCGAGGCCGTCCAGCCCAGCGAGTACCTCGGCAACGGCGACGTCCAGGAGTTCCGCTACGCCCGCGACCTCAAGCGGGTCCTCCAGGGCGAGAAGCTGGCCTACCTCAAGAACTTCGGCGAGGCCTGGGGCTATATGCCCTCCGGTCAGTCCGCCGTCTTCGTCGACAACCACGACACCGAGCGCGGCGGCGACACCCTGAACTACAAGAACGGCGCCGACTACACCCTCGGCTCCGTCTTCATGCTGGCCTGGCCCTACGGCTCCCCGGACGTCCACTCCGGCTACGAGTGGACCGACAAGGACGCCGGCGCCCCCAACGGGCACCAGGTCAACGCCTGTTACAGCGACGGCTGGAAGTGCCAGCACGCCTGGCGCGAGATAGCCTCCATGGTCGGCTTCCGCAACACCGCGCGCGGCCAGGCCGTCACCGACTGGTGGGACAACGGCAACAACGCCATCGCGTTCGGCCGGGGCACCAAGGCCTATGTGGCGATCAACCACGAGACCACGGCCCTCACCCGCACCTTCCAGACCTCGCTGCCCGCCGGCTCCTACTGCGACGTGCAGTCCAACACCCCGGTGAGCGTCAACTCCGCCGGCCAGTTCACCGCCACCCTCGGCGCGAACACCGCGCTGGCCCTGCACACCGGCGCCACCTCCTGCGGAACGACGCAGCCCGCCACGGCCGGCGCCGACTTCAACGCCAACGCCACCACCGTCACCGGCCAGAACATCTACGTCACCGGCAACCGCGCCGAGCTCGGCAACTGGGCCCCCGCCGCCGCCCTCAAGCTGGACCCGGCCGCGTACCCCGTCTGGAAGCTGGCCGTCAATCTGCCCGCCGGGACGGCCTTCGAGTACAAGTACCTCCGCAAGGACGCCGCCGGGAACGTGACCTGGGAGTCCGGCGCCAACCGCACCGCGACCGTGCCCGCCTCCGGCCGGATCGTCCTGAACGACACCTTCCGTCCCTGACGCGTCCCCGCGTCCCCGCGACCCAGGGCCGCCCCGACCGGGGCGGCCCCACTTTCCCGTACCCCTGGGAGCACCCTCGTGACACGCAAGAGAACGGCGGTCGTCGTGGCCGCCGCCCTGTGCGCGGCCCTCGTGCCCGCCCTGCCCGCGGCCGCCGCGCCGCGCCCGCCCGCGCCGCCCTCCGACCGGGCGCTCGCCGCCACCCCGGCGCGCCACGACCTGACCCGCGAGCAGTTCTACTTCGTGCTCCCGGACCGTTTCGCCAACGGCGACCCCTCCAACGACCGCGGCGGTCTCACCGGCAGCCGCGACCGCACCGGCTTCGACCCCACCGACAAGGGCTTCTACCAGGGCGGCGACCTCAAGGGCCTCACCGAGCGGCTCGACTACATCAAGGGCCTGGGCACCACCGCCATCTGGATGGCGCCCATCTTCAAGAACCGCCCCGTGCAGGGCACCGGCAAGGACGCGAGCGCCGGCTACCACGGCTACTGGATCACCGACTTCACCCAGGTCGACCCGCACTTCGGCACCAACGAGGACCTCAAGCGGCTCATCGCCGCCGCCCACGCCAAGGGCATGAAGGTCTTCTTCGACGTCATCACCAACCACACCGCCGACACCGTCGACTACGCCGAGAAGAAGTACGGCTACCGCCCCAAGGGCGCCTACCCCTACCTCGACAAGCAGGGGCGCCCCTTCGACGACCGGACCGCGATCGGCAAGGTGGACCCGGACTCCTTCCCGTACACCCCCGTCGCGGAGCCGGACGCCAAGGTCCCCGCCTGGCTCAACGACCCCACGATGTACCACAACCGGGGCGACTCCACCTGGGCCGGCGAGTCCGCCGAGTACGGCGACTTCGTCGGCCTCGACGACCTGTGGACCGAACGCCCCGAGGTCGTCGAGGGCATGAAGAAGATCTACGAGAAGTGGGTCCGCGACTTCGACATCGACGGCTTCCGCATCGACACCGTCAAACACGTCGACCTCGACTTCTGGACCCAGTGGGCCACCGCGCTCGACGCCTACGCCAAGAAGCGCGGCCGCGAGGACTTCTTCATGTTCGGCGAGGTCTACTCCGCCGACACCACCGTCACCTCCCCGTACGTCACCCGGGGACGCCTCGACGCCACCCTCGACTTCCCCTTCCAGGACGCCGCCCGCGCCTACGCCTCCCAGGGCGCCGGAGCCGACCGGCTCGCCAAGGTCTTCGCCGAGGACTACCGCTACACCACCGACAAGGCCAACGCCTACGAGCAGGTCACCTTCCTCGGCAACCACGACATGGGCCGCATCGGGACCTTCCTCAAGCAGGACCACCCCGACGCCTCCGACGCCGAACTCCTCCAGCGGGCCCGCCTCGCCAACGAGCTGATGTTCCTCGGCCGGGGCAACCCGGTGATCTACTACGGCGACGAGCAGGGCTTCACCGGGGCAGGCGGCGACAAGGACGCCCGCCAGACCCTCTTCGCCTCGAAGACCGCCGACTACCTCGACGACGACCAGCTCGGCACCGACCGCACCCACGCCTCCGACGCGTACGACACCGGGCACCCGGTCTACCGCTCGATAGCCGCCCTGTCGAAGCTCACCAAGGCGCACCCCGCGCTGCGCGACGGCGTCCAGCGGGAGCGGTACGCCGAGGGCTCCGTCTACGCCTTCTCCCGCACCGACGCCCAGGAGAAGACCGAGTACCTGGTCGCCACCAACAGCGCCACCACCGCCAGGACCGTCACCGTCCCCGCCGACTCCGCCGCCTTCCACCTCCTGTACGGGGGGAAGGGCGCCGTCACCGCCGAGAACGGCGCGGTCACCGTCACCGTCCCGGCCCTGTCCTCCCTCGTCCTGAAGGCGGACCGGCCGCTGCCCGCCCCGGCGACCGCCCCGGCCGTCACGCTCAAGGCCCCCGCCACCGGCGCCACCGGCACCGTCGAGCTCACCGCCGACGTCACCGGCGGCGGCCTCAACCGGGTCGTCTTCGCCGCCCAGGTCGGCGACGGGCGCTGGCAGACCCTCGGCACCGCCGACCACGCCCCCTACAAGGTCACCCAGCACGTGACCGCCCCCGCCGGCACCGCCCTGCGCTACAAGGCCGTCGCCGTCGACTCCGCCGGCCGCACCGCGAGCGCCCTGGCCGCCTCCACGGCCGGACAGGCCCCGGCGCCCGAGAAGCCCGTCGCCGTCGAGCGCACCTGGGCCGTCGTGCACTACAAGCGCCAGGAAGCCGACTACGACGGCTGGACGCTGAAGGCCGCAGGACAGGAGGCCGCCTTCACCGGCCGCGACGCCCACGGCGCCTTCGCCTGGGTCCGCGTCCCCGAAGGCGCCGCCACCATCCCGTACACCGTCGAGAAGGCCGGAACGGCCGACGGGCCGCAGCGCGGCATCACCCTCGCCCGCACCGGCGAGGTCTGGATCACGCAGGGCTCCGACGCCCAGTCCGACACCGCCCCCGCCGCCCCGCCGCAGGACAAGGCGAAGGCCGTCGTCCACTACCAGCGGGCCGACGGCGACTACACCGGCTGGGGCCTGCACACCTGGACCGGCGCCGCCCAGCCCACCGACTGGTCCCGGCCGCTGATGCCGGCCCGCTTCGACGCGTACGGCGCGGTCTACGAGGTGCCGCTCACCGCGGGCGCGAGCTCCCTCTCGTACATCCTCCACAAGGGTGACCAGAAGGACCTGCCCACCGACCAGTCCCTCGACCTCGGCACCTACGGCAACGAGGTCTGGCTGCTCGCCGGACAGCCGAAGTACCTGCTGCCGACCGTCGGCGGCACCCCGGCCCTCGACGTCGGCAAGGCCGAGGCGCAGTGGATCGACCGCACCACCGTCGTCTGGAAGGTCAAGACCACCGACGCCACCAGCCAGCAGCTGGTGTACGCGCCCGAGGGCGGCCTCACCGTCACCGACGGCGCCCTCAGCGCCGAGGGCCAGTGGCTCCGCCTGAACCCGGGCAGCCTCACCGACGCCCAGAAGGCGAAGTTCCCGCACCTCAAGGACTACCCGGCCTTTACCGTCGACCCGCGCGACGCCGACCGCGTCCGCGCCTCCCTGCGCGGCCAGTTGATCGCCACCCAGCGCGCCGCCAACGGCGCCCTGCTCGCCGCCACCGGCGTCCAGACGCCCGGCGTCCTCGACGACCTGTATGCGCCGAAGGCCACCGGCGCCGCCCTCGGCCCGGTCTTCCGCTCCGGCCGCCCCACCCTCTCCGTCTGGGCCCCCACGGCCCAGTCCGTCGCCCTCGAACTCGACGGCAGGACCGTCCCCATGCGCCGCGACGACACCAGCGGCGTCTGGTCCGTCACCGGCCCGAGGACCTGGACCGGCAAGCCGTACCGGTACGTCGTGAAGGTCTGGGCCCCCAGCGTCCAGCGGCTCGTCGAGAACAAGGTCACCGACCCCTACTCGACCGCCCTCACCGCCGACTCCGCCCGCAGCCTCGTCGTCGACCTCACCGCCCCGGCCCTCGCGCCCAAGGGCTGGCAGAGCCTGAGGAAGCCGGCCGCCGTGCCGCTGCGCGACGCCCAGATCCAGGAACTCCACATCCGCGACTACTCCGTCGCCGACCCGACCGTGCCCGCCGCCCACCGCGGCACCTACCTCGCCTTCGGCGACAGCGGGAGCAAGGGCGCCCGGCACCTGCGCGAGCTGGCCGCCTCCGGCACCTCCTACGTCCACCTCCTCCCGGCCTTCGACATCGGCACCATCCCCGAGAAGAAGTCCGCGCAGACCACGCCCGCCTGCGACCTGAAGGTCTACGCCCCCGACTCCGAGGAGCAGCAGGCCTGCGTCGCGGCCACCGCGGCCAAGGACGCCTACAACTGGGGCTACGACCCGCTGCACTACACCGTGCCGGAAGGCTCGTACGCCACCGACCCCGAAGGCACCCGCCGCACGGTCGAGTTCCGGCGGATGGTCCAGGCGCTCAACGGCGAGGGCCTGCGCACCGTCATGGACGTCGTCTACAACCACACCGTCGCCGCCGGGCAGTCCGACAAGTCCGTCCTCGACCGCATCGTGCCCGGCTACTACCAGCGCCTCCAGGCCGACGGCAGCGTCGCCACCTCCACCTGCTGCGCCAACACCGCGCCCGAGAACGCGATGATGGGCAAGCTGGTCGTCGACTCGGTCGTCACCTGGGCGCGCGACTACAAGGTCGACGGCTTCCGCTTCGACCTCATGGGCCACCACCCGAAGGCCAACATCGTCGCCGTCCGCAAGGCCCTCGACGAGCTGACCGTCGCCAAGGACGGCGTGGACGGCAAGGCGATCGTCCTCTACGGCGAGGGCTGGAACTTCGGCGAGATCGCCGACGACGCCCGCTTCGTCCAGGCCACCCAGAAGAACATGGCGGGCACGGGCGTCGCGACCTTCTCCGACCGGGCCCGCGACGCCGTCCGCGGCGGCGGCCCCTTCGACGAGGACCCGGGCGTCCAGGGCTTCGCCAGCGGCCTCTTCACCGACCCCAACCCGGCGGCCGCCAACGTAACTCCGGAGCAGCAGAAGGCCCGCCTCCTGCACTACCAGGACCTGATCAAGGTCGGCCTCAGCGGCAGCCTCGCCTCCTACCGCTTCACCGACACCTCCGGGCGTACGGTCAAGGGCTCCGAGGTCGACTACAACGGCGCCCCGGCCGGCTACGCCGCCGCCCCCGGCGACGCCCTCGCCTACGCCGACGCCCACGACAACGAGACCCTGTACGACGCCCTCGCCTTCAAGCTGCCGGCCGGCACCTCCGCGGCCGACCGGGCCCGTATGCAGGTCCTCGCCATGGCGACGGCCACCCTCTCGCAGGGCCCGTCGCTCTCCCAGGCGGGCAGCGACCTGCTGCGCTCCAAGTCCCTGGACCGCAACTCGTACGACAGCGGCGACTGGTTCAACGCGATCCACTGGGACTGCCGCGACGGCAACGGCTTCGGGCGGGGCCTCCCGCCGGCCGCCGACAACAAGTCCAAGTGGTCGTACGGGAAGCCGCTCCTGACCGCCCCGACCCTGACCCCCGGCTGCGCCGAGATCGACGGCGCCTCGGCCGCCTACCGCGACCTCCAGCGCATCCGCACGACCGAGCCGGTCTTCTCCCTGTCCTCGACGGACCAGGTCCAGTCCGCCCTCTCCTTCCCGCTCTCGGGCCGCGACGAGACCCCGGGCGTGATCACCATGCGCCTGGGCGGCCTGGTCGTCGTCTTCAACGCGACCCCGAGGGAACAGCGGCAGACCGTCACCGCCCTGACCGGCCAGGCCTACCGCCTCCACCCGGTCCAGGCGAACGGCTCCGACGCGGGCGTGAAGTCCGCGGCGTACGAGCGGAGCTCGGGCACCTTCACCGTCCCGGCCCGCACGGTGGCCGTCTTCACGACGGGCTGATCCACCTGAACGTGTTCGGAACCATCTCTTGAGGCTCGGCGTCCCCTGTTTACGATCACGTCTTTTCGGACGGGGGACGCCTGAGGGGGGAGGCGCGGGCGAGTACCGCGCACCAAGGGCCACCCGTCCCTGCCTGCCAGGCTCATGGAGGGGAATTCCTTGCACGCACGTACTCGCAACGCACGTACCCGCAACGCACTGGCGCTGGCCACCGCGGTGGCCGTCTCCGCCGGTCTCTGCACCGCGCTCGCCACCCCGGCCCTCGCCGCCGGCACCGGCACGGCCGACGAGGTCGTCATCCCGAACCCGGGCCGATTCCTGCCCCGCAGCGAGCAGTTGGGCCAGGCCGGACCCGAGGGCTACGCCCACCGGCAGGGCGGCGGCGACGGCTGGCTCTGGACCGACACCCGGACCGGCACCGACCGCCAGATCACCCAGGACCAGGCCACCAAGGGCCACTCCGGCCTGTCCGCGACGGTCGAGGCGGACCCGGCGGTCACCGCCGACCGCGTCAAGGTCACGGACGTGGCCACCGGGCAGGAGCGCCTGGACCTGGTGCTGCCGCAGGGCCGGAAGTTCACCGGCGCCTTCGCCGCCGACACCGTGGTGACGTCCACCCCGCGCGCCGACGGGACCTACCTCGACGCGCTCCAACTGCTCCAGGTCGTCGACGGCACGCCCACCGAGCGCGCCGTGACGCCGCTCACCGAGGCCTTCGCAGAGGTGGACGTCCTCCAGCAGGACGCGCGCGGCGCCCTGCTCCGCTTCTTCCGCGAGCCGGGCCAGTCGCCCGTCGACTACGTCCTCGACTACGCGACCGCGACGCTCAAGCCGACGGCGCTGGGCGGCGAGGGCGTGTACACGGTGCTCGGCGCCGACCGAGTCGCGTCCTACGACACCTTCAACAACCGGGTCCTGACCGCCCCGCGCGACAACCCGAAGCAGACCCACGCGACGCCGATGCCCTCGCTCCTGGACACCTGGGAAGCCGCGGTGGCGATCACCGGCGAATGGGTCCTGGTCACCGAGCGGCCCTCGCAGAACACCGAGGCCACCGACGTCGGACACGCCCTGAAGGCGATCCGCATCGGCACCAACGACGTCATCGACCTGCTGCCGCACGCCGCCGCCCAGTTCGCCACCGCCCCGGACGGCAGCGTCCTCGCCGTCGGCGGGACCGGCGCGGCCGACTGGGCCGTGCACCGCGTCACGACCGGCGAGGACGGCGAGCCGAAGCTCACCAAGGTGTCCGCGATCCCGGTCGCCCCGGCCCGTATCGGCGGCCTCGCCCTGGGCGGCGGCCGGCTGAACTTCCTCAGCGACGACGTGTCGGGCATCGACGCGCTGGGCCTGCACGACGTCGACACCGACCTGACCACCACCCCGCCGACCGCGGGCGCCCCGAGCCTGCGCGCCAAGATCGTCGCGCCGACCACTCCCGGTCTCACGGCACTCGGCGACGGCGAGTCTGTCTACAGCGACGGCAAGCGCCTCTACTCCCGCACCGACGGAGCCACCGCCCGCACCGCCGACCTCCCGGTCGCCGACGCCACGGTGATCGACGGCGCGGGGCGCTACGCGCTGGCCCAGCGGGGCACCACCCTGTACGTCGCCGACCTGGACAACGACGGCACTACCGCCCAGGACGTACGGCACACCGTGACCGGCGCCGCCGCCGCGCTGTGGGGCACCAAGGTCTGGAAGCCGGCCGCCACCGCCGGCCAGGTCGTCGCGTACGACCTGGAGGCGCGCCTCACCTCGGCCCCGGTCGACCTGGGCTCCGGCTGCGCCCCCACCGAGCTCCAGGCCGTCGAGCGCTGGCTCTACTGGGCCTGCGGGGCCGACAAGGCCGGTGTCTACGACCGGACCGCGAAGAAGAGCGTGCCCGTCCCGGCCGGAGAGGCCCTGCTCGGCGACGGCTTCGTGGTCCGCCACGACGGCGACAAGCTGAAGCTCACGAACGCGGTCTCCGGTCAGACCACCGACCTGGCGGACCTCCCCGCCGGGATGGGCTCGGGCCGCCGGTCGACCTGGACCGTGGACAAGTTCGGCGGCGGCGTCGCCTTCGTCGACGCGGAGAAGAACCTCCACGTCAAGAAGGCCGGCGTGGCCACCCAGGACCTGACCCAGCTCGCGCACACCGTCGGACCGGTCACCTTCCCCGGCGCGGGCGTCGAGCCCGCCGCCTCCTGGTCGCCCGTCTTCCGCTTCTCCAAGCCGGTGGCCTCCACCTGGCAGCTGCGCATCGAGACGTCCAACGGCCATCCCGTCCGCACGATCGACGGCAGCGGCACCGCCGGTGCGGCCGTGCGGCCCGTCTGGGACGGCAAGGACGCCCAGGGCCGCGGCATCGAGTCCGGCACGTACCGCTGGAAGCTGACGGTCCGGGCGAAGGACACCGGCGCCACCTCGGAGTTCTCCGGGGAGAACCTGTCCGTCCAGGGCAGCTCGCTCACCACGCCGCCCGCCAGGTTCGTCCCGCTGACCCCCACCCGGGTCATGGACACCCGCGTCGGGCAGGGCGGCGTGACGCTCACCCCCGGCATGACCTACTCGCTGGGCGTCGCCGGTCTCGGCGGTGTGCCGAAGACCGGTGTCACCGCCGTCGTCCTCAACGTGACCGCGACGAAGCCGACCAAGGGCGGCTTCGTGTCCGTGTTCCCGGGGGAGACGAAGCGCACCAGCGCCTCGACCCTCAACTTCAAGGCGGGCCAGACGGTTTCCAACCTCGTCACCGTCCCGGTAAACGCGGGTGAGGTCAGCTTCTACAACCACCTCGGCAACACCGACCTGATCGCCGACGTCGCCGGCTACTACACCGACGGCGCGGGCTCCGGCTCCACGTACCAGCCGGTCGCGCCGCAGCGCCTGATGGACACCCGCGTCGGCACCGGCGTGCCGAAGGCGAAGATCCAGGGCGGCGGCACGGTGACCCTCGCGGTGACCGAGCCGGGCGTCACCGCGGTGGCCCTCAACGTGACGGCGACCAACGCGACCTCGGCGAGCTTCATCTCGGCCTACCCGTACGGGACCACCCGCCCCAACGTCTCGAACGTCAACTTCGGCGCCGGGCAGACCGTTCCGAACATGGCCGTCGTGCCGGTCAAGGACGGCAAGATCACCTTCTACAACCGGGCCGGATCGGTCGACGTGATCGCCGACGTCGCCGGTTACTTCAAGGAGGGCACCGGCGCGGTCTTCACCGGCATGCAGCCGAAGCGCCTGATGGACACCCGCGACGGCACCGGCGTCGCCAAGGCCAAGGTCGGCGCGGGCGGGACGGTGAGCCTCACCGTCGGCACCACGTACAAGGCGGTCGTCCTCAACGTCACCGCCACGAATCCGACGGCGACCGGCTTCGTCTCCGTGTACCCGTACGGGACGCCCCGCTCGTCGGCGTCGAACCTGAACTTCGTCGCGGGCCAGACCGTCCCCAACGGAGTGATCGTCCCGGTCAAGGACGGCAAGATCACCTTCTACAACCACACCGGCACCGTCGACCTCATCGCCGACGTGACGGGTTACTACACCGACTGATCCCGCAGGAGGCACCTGTGGCCGCTCCGGCCGCAGGTGCCTGCTAGGTCGAGCGCTGCCCCGGCACCTGCTGCTGCGGCGGCGCCAGCGCGATCAGCCGGCCCACCAGTTCACCGAACGGCCCGTCCGCCGGCTCGTCGGCGAGGATCCGGACCAGGATCTCCGCCATCCCCTCGTCGTAGGCCGCGCTCACCGCCGCGAGCGCCGCGAAGTCGTGCACGAGCTGGCGCTCCAGCTCCGCGCGCGGCACCCGGCGCCCGTCCAGCCACAGCAGCGCCGTCGACTCGGCGAGCGACACCCAGGAGCGCACGACCAGTTCGAGCCGCGCGGAGGGCCCGGTCACGTCCAGATGCGCCAGGATCTGCTCGTACGCGGCCTGCCGCACCTCGTCGATCATCGCGTGGGCGGTCGAGGAGCCGACCGCGGGACCGCCCCGCATGAGCGCGGCGAAACCCGGGCCGTGGTCCTCGACGAAGTCGAAGAAGCGGCCCATCACCCGCAGCAGCCGCGCCCCGAGCGGACCCTGCGGCGGCTCCACGAACCGCCCGGCCAGGTCGTCGGCCGCCCGCCGCAGCGCCGCCTCGTACAGCGACTGCTTGCCGGGGAAGTAGTGGTAGACCAGCGGCCGCGAGATGCCCGCGGCGGCGGCGATCTCGTCGATGGAGACGTCGTCGGGGGAGCGGTGGCTGAACAGCTCCAGGGCCACCCCGATCAGTTGCTGTTTGCGCTCCTCGACGCCCATCCTGCGGCGTACCCCGGTCGTCATGCGAACAGCCTAACGGGAGTCCGTTACGCTCCCGGCACATGAGCGCTTCTGAGCAGGACACCCCGGACACCGAGGCGGAGCTGGACGAGGCAGGCGGCCTCACCCCGAAGCAGGCACGCCTGCTCCGGGTCGTCGCCGGCTCGGTCCTGCTCGTCGTGACGGCCGCGGTGCTGGTGGTCCGCCTGGCGAACCACACCTCCGTCCTGGTCGTCGGCGTGTACGGCCTCGCCATGATCCTGTGCGGGGTCGTCATCGAACTCTCCCGCAACGGGCGCACCCGGCTCGCCACTTGGCTGCTCACCGGCGGCCTGCTGACGGCGTTCGCCCTGGACTGGCTGGTCCTGCCCTGACCGACTACAGGTCCAGGACCAGCCGTTCGCCCGCGCACCGCGACACACAGATCAGCATCGAGTCGGTCCGCTCCTCGTCGGTGAGGAGCTCGTCCCGGTGCTCGACCTCGCCTTCCAGGACGGTCTGCCGGCAGGTCCCGCAGAAGCCCTGCTCGCAGGAGTAGAGCACCCCCGGCACGGCCTCACGCACGGCCGACAGCACCGACCGGTCGCCCGCCACCGTCACCGTACGCCCGGACCGGCGCAGTTCGATCTCGAAGGGCGTGCCGTCCGTGGCCCGGGCGGCGCTGAAACGCTCCAGGAATGGCGTCCGGCCCTCCGGCAGCGCGGCCCCGACCGCCTCCATCAGCCCCTCGGGCCCGCAGCAGTAGACCGCGGTCTCGGCGGGCAGCCCGCCGACGAAGGAGAGGTCGGGGAGCCCGCTCTCGTGCTCGGTGACCACGGTCGTCCGGCCGCGCCCCAGCTTCTCCGCCTCGTACACGTACGGCATGGTGGCGCGGTGGCGCCCGCAGTACAGCAGCCGCCAGTCCGCCCCGGCCGCCTCGGCGGCGCGCACCATCGGCAGGATCGGGGTGATCCCGATGCCGCCCGCGACGAAGACGTACGAGGGGGCGGGGGCCAGCGGGAAGCGGTTGCGCGGCCCGCGGATCTCGATCTCGGTGCCCACGTGCAGTTGCTCGTGCACCTCGCGGGAGCCGCCCCGGCCGCCCTGCTCGGCCCCGATGAGCCGGGTGGCGACCGTGTAGACGTCCTTCTCCTCCGGGTCGCCGCAGAGCGAGTACTGGCGCACGGCCCCTGACGGCAGCACGAGGTCGATGTGGGCGCCCGGCTGCCAGGCGGGCAGTCCGGTGCCCTCCAGGCGCAGTTGGACGACCCCGGCGGCGGGCTCGCGGCGGTCGGCGACGACCACGCGCAGGGTGACGGTGGAGCCGCGGCCCCGGCCGGAGACCGGCTCGTCGAGGGCGGGCATGGGCCAGAGCGGGGAGGCGTCGATCCGGCGCCGCAGGGCCCGCTTGGCGAGCAGCGCGGCCCCGGCGAGCAGGACGACGGTACGCAGGCGGGGCATCAGTGACGGCCTCCGTTGGCGCCGGGGGAGCTCGCCAGGTAGGCGGCGGCCTGAGCGGTGCTGCCCTCCTGGGTGGGGTGGTAACTCCGGCTCAGATAGCGGGGTATGGAGCGCAGCATGGCGGGCGTGGAGGGCAGCACGCCCTCGCGGCCCTTGCGGACGAACTGGGCCACGCTCGGCTTGGCGTCGAGCACGCTGGGGTCGTTCTCCATGAAGAAGCGGACCCCGCGCTGCCAGAGGAAGGCGAGCGCGGAGAAGGCCGCCGCCCAGGTGCGGGCGCGCCGCCGGTAGCCGCCGTCCAGGTGCAGGAAGAGCTCGAAGGCGACCGAGCGGTGCTCGACCTCCTCGGCGCCGTGCCAGCGCAGCAGGTCCAGCATGACGGGGTCGGCCCCGACCCGGTCGAGCTCCTCGGCGTTGAGCACCCAGTTGCCGAGGAAGGCGGTGTAGTGCTCGATGGCGGCGATGAGCGCGACCCGCTCCATCAGCCACCAGCGGCGCGGTCGGCCCGGCGGCAGCGTCCGGTCGCCGAGCAGCTTCTCGAAGAACCAGTCGACCTGCGCGGTGTACGGGGTGGGGTCGAGCCCCAGCCGCTTGAGGTGCGGCAGCACGTCGTCATGGGCCTGGGAGTGGACGGCCTCCTGGCCTATGAACCCGATGACGTCCGCACGCAGCCGGTCGTCGGTGATGTACGGGAGGACCTGCTTGTAGACGTGCACGAACCAGCGTTCGCCGGCCGGGAGCAGCAGGTGCAGCACGTTGATGGTGTGGGTGGTGAACGGGTCGCCGGGAACCCAGTGCAGCGGGGTCTCCTCCCAGTCGAAGGAGACCTTGCGTGCCTTGAGCTCGATGTGCTCCGACGCCACCGGTGCGGGCTGCGTATTAGACATGGCGTCAATGTACTGAGGGGTAGACGAGAGGACCAGGGGTCGCGCACGGCTTTTCGCGGGGCGGGCCGGGACCTCACCGCAGCGCGCTCACCCGCGTCCCGTCCGCCAGCGTCCCCGTCAGGTCCGCCCGGCTCCCCGGCGCCGCCCGTACCGCCAGCAGATGCCCCTCGGTCCGCCCCTTCACGCCGCCCGACACGGTCAGCGAGGCGAAGTCGCCGGTGCCCGCCGCCACCACGTACCACTGCCTGCTCGGGGCCTGCCAGACCACGCCCGCGAGCACGCGGGGCTCGCGCGCCCCGCACGCCGGGGTGCCCTCGGAGCGGGCCGCGAGGGCGGCGGTCCCGGTCGCGCCCGGCGCGCGGAACAGGGCGAGCGCCCGGCTCCCGGTGCCCCGCCAGGTCTCCGCCCGCGCGCACAGCCACTCGGCCCGACCGCCGCCCTCCGGCAGCTCCTGCCCGGCGTACGTCCACGAGTTGACCGCCCGCACCCCGTGCGAGCGGACCGCCCCGAGCTGGCAGGCCGTCCGCGCCCACGCGTCCCGCGCCGCCGGCGCCGTCGCGTCCACGGGCGCGGACGGCGGTCCGAAGGTCAGCCGGGCCGGGGCCAGCTCGCCCAGGTCGCCGAGGAGCCGCGTACCCGAGCCGTCCCGCACCTGGAGGGCGTTCCAGCGCTCACAGGTCCGCGCCGTCGCCGGACTCGGCATCGGCTCGGTCACCCCGGACGCGTCCCGGGCCAGCGGCCACGCCGCCTTCGTGGGCGCCAGCAGGTCGGCGACCGCCGTCCCCGTCACCCAAGGGGCCGTCAGATAGCGCACGTTGCCCGCGGCCCGCGACACCACGAGCGCCGCCGAGCCGACCGCGTCCGCCCCGTCCGTCCGCGCGAAGTCCAGCGCCGCCCCGCTCGTGTCACCGACCGGCTCCGCGTACCGCACCACCCGCAGGCCGTCGTGGAACAGCACCACGCGCACCGCGTCCACCCGCCCCGCGTACAGCAACTGCGGCGACCCCATCGGCGGCCCCGCCGGTGTCCCCGGCGTCGCCGAGGCGTGCACGTCGGGACCGGGCCGCGCCCACACCGCCAGCGCCCGCCGCAGCAGCGCCGTGTCGCCGGTGAGCTCGCCCCTGGCCGGCCACACCGAGAAGTCCGTCCGCGAGGACGTCCGCCAGGCGGCCGGCTCGACCCGCTTCACGCCGCCCGGGTCCAGCGCGGCCTCCGCCGCCGGATTGCGGGCGTACGAGGGGGCGGCGGCGCCGTTCCTGCCCCAGCCGTCCCCGGGCAGCCCGAGCAGCGTCCCGCACACCACCACCGCGGCCGCCGCCGCCAGCGCCGCCCGGCCGTGCTGGCGCCGCCGCATCAGGTCCGGCGGCCGCGCCTGGAGCGAGCAGGGGTCGAACTCCGCCGACTCCAGAAGCGCGCTCTGCGTCTCCACCCCGTCCGCCTCCGCGAGCGCCGCCTCGGGGTCCCCGGCCCCGGCCGCCGCCAGGACCCGCAGCACCTCCGGGTCGCCCTGCCGCTCCAGGCCGCGCAGCACGTACGCGGCACGCCCCGGCCCGGAGAGCGCCGAGAGCCGCTGGTCCAGGGCCAGTTCGTCGGCGCCGCCCGCCCGGGGGAACAGCCGCAGCCCCCACACCTGCGGCAGCAGCGGCGGGAACTGCGCCCGTCGCGGCAGCGCCCGGCGCCGCAGCGGCAGCCCGGCCACCAGCGCCTGCCGCAGCACCTCGCCCCGCACGTACGCGTACCCGGGATCGACCGCGTCCTCCGCCCGCCGCGCCCCCGGCACCGCCGCGCCCGCGGTCCTGCGGCGCGGCAGCGAGCGCTGCACCAGCGCGTGCGCGGTCAGCCCCCGGCGGTTGCGGCCCAGCGACGGCGGGAGGACGAGGTAGGCGATCCGGACGAGCCGCGGATAGTGCTCGACGAGCGCGGCCTCGGCCTGCTCCACGTCGACGGGGCCGGGGGAGTCGGGGGAGGGGCCTGCGGAGGGGGCGAGTTCCTGGGTGCTCACGTTCAGCAGAACGAGCGAATCTTGCGATGGTCACCCCGGCCGGGTCCCCCGTACGGGTCAGGGAGGCCCCCCGTACGGCCCGGCCCGGCGCGGGTCAGGCCGCGTACACCGTGAGCCGCTCCCGGATCAGCGCGGTCACCTCGTCCGGGACGCCGAGCCCCTCCCGTACGTACTTCTCCATCGACCCGTGCCGCACCGCCACCTCGTCGAGCGCCGCCTCCAGGTACTCCGGTACGACCCCGATCAGCGCGAGCGCCAGCTCGGGGTCCCCGCCCTGGGCGGTGAAGCCCTCGATGAGCGGCGCGAAGGCCTGCCGGACCGCCGGGTTGACCGCGAGGAACTCCGTCATGACCGTCTCCTCGTCCGCGCCGAGCAGCGAGAGCACGACCGCCGTCGCCCAGCCCGTACGGTCCTTGCCGGCCGTGCAGTGGAAGATCAGCGGCCCGGCGTACGGATCGCCCAGCTCGGTGAGGAAGGCCCGGTACGAGGCGCGCGCCGACTCGGTGTTCACGAAGGCCCGGTACGTCCGCTGGAACGCGGCCCGCGCCCGGCCCCCGCCCAGATGCTCCTCGGCGAGCGCCGGATCGGAGAGCAGGGTCTTCAGCCGGGCGGCCGGCGGCAGCCCGCTGGTCGCCAGGAAGTCCGCGAGCACGTCCGCGACGAGCAGCCGCCCGCCCGGCGGCAGGTGGTCGGGCCGCTCGGCCCGCTCGGCGGCGGTGCGGAAGTCGACGACGGTACGGATGCCGAGCGCGGCCACCACCGGGTCGGCCGGATCGAGCCGGTCGAGCTGCCCGGAACGGAAGACCAGGCCCTCGCGGACACTGCGGCCCCCGCCCAGCGGGATGGTGCCGAGGCCGCGGAGGTTGGCGACGGTGGAGGCGGGGATGGCGGGCATACGTCGACTCCTACGAAACCGGTACAAAAGCAGTTCCCCGCTCACCGTAGCCGATGGGCGTCGGGGGCGGTCTGCCGCGCCGGGCGCGGGGATGACAGCATGGCCGCACCATGACGCACCCCAGGTCGCCGCTGCGCGCCCTCCGGGCCGCACTTTTCGCGGCGGTGTGCGTCACTTTGGCCGCGGTGGGGCATTCGTCCATGTCTGCCCACGCCATCCCGTGGCACTCGCTCCTCCTGGCCTTCGCCGCGACGGCCACCCTCGCCTGGACCGCCGCAGGCCACCGCCGCGGCCCCCTCGCCATCGCGACCGGCCTGACCGCCGTGCAGGGGGCGCTCCACCTGATCTTCGGGGCGGGGGAACAGGGCTCCATGGGCGCGATGGGCGCCATGGGTGGGAAGGGCTCCACCGCCCCCATGGCTGCCATGGACCACATGGGCTCCACCGACCCCATGGCCGCCATGGCCGCCCTGCACCACATGGGCACGACCGACCCCATGTCCGCCATGTCCGCCATGGACCCCATGGCCTCCATGGCGGCCACCGCCCACACCGCCCACACCATGACCATGGGCGCCGCCCCCGGCTCCGCCACCGGCATGCTCCTCGCGCACCTGCTCGCCGCCCTGGCCTGTGGGCTCTGGCTCGCCCGGGGCGAGGCCGCGCTGTTCGTGCTGGCCCGGGCCGTCGCCGCGACCGCGTTCACGCCGCTGCGCCTCGCGCTCGCCGCCGTACGCGTCCTCGCCCCCGTACCTCCGGCCCTCCGTCCCGCGCGCACCGCCCCGTACACCCGCAGGCTGCGCGGTGTCGTCCTCGCGCACGCGGTCTCCCGGCGCGGCCCGCCCGGCCGGGCCGTACCCCGCGCCACGGCCCTCGGAGCACACGTCTGACGTGAATCGGCCCGGGGGTCGCATCCCCCTGCCGACACACACTCCTAGGACCGTCATGACCATCGACGACCTCGCGCGCCCGGAATCCGCCGAGCCGCGCACCCCCGAACCCCCCGCCCGGCCGAGCGGCTGGGCGGCCCTGCGCCCGCTCGTGCTGCGCCTGCACTTCTACGCGGGCGTCCTCGTCGCCCCGTTCCTCCTCGTCGCCGCCGTCAGCGGCGTGCTCTACGCGCTCTCCGTACCGGCCGAGAAGCTGGTGTACGCGCACGAGCTGGAGGTCCCGGTCCCCGCCGACGCCACCGCTCTGCCGCTCTCCCGCCAGGTCGAGCTGGCCCGCGCGGCCAACCCCGACGGCACCGTCACCGCCGTCTGGCCCGGCGCCGAGCCCGGCGCCACCACCCGGGTCCTGATGGCCGACCCGGAGGCCCCCGAGGGCACCTCCATGGGCGTCTTCGTCGACCCGTACACCGGCGAGATACGCGGACAGCTGCCCAGCTACGGCAGCTCCGGCGCGCTCCCGCTGCGCACCTGGATCTCCGGGCTCCACGTCGACCTGCACCTCGGCGAACTCGGCCGCAACTACAGCGAGCTGGCCGCCAGCTGGCTGTGGGTGGTCGCGCTCGGCGGCCTGCTGCTGTGGATCGGCCGCCGCCGCAAGAACCGGCGGGCGCTCTTCCTGCCCGAGCGCGGTCCGAAGTCCCGCCGCCGCACGCTCTCCTGGCACGGCACGGTCGGCCTGTGGACGGTGGCCGGTCTGGTGGCGCTCTCCGCCACCGGTCTGACCTGGTCGCGGTACGCGGGCGAGAACATCGGCTCCGTCCAGGACCGGCTCGGCGGCGCGACCCCGGCCCTCTCCGCCGCCGTCACGCCCGGCGGCGCGGCCGGAGCGGGGGAGCACGCGGGCCACGGCGCCGGCCACCACCCGGCACCCGCCGCGCCCAAGGGCACGGACATCGGCATCGACAAGGCGGTCGCCGCGGCCCGCGCGGCCGGCATCGACAGTCCCGAGATCTCCGTCGTGCTCCCGGCGGAGGGCGCCGGATACGTGGTCAAGGAGACCGACAAGCAGTTCCCGGTCGAGCTGGACTCGGTGGCCGTGAACCCGGCCGACGGCACCGTCCTCGACGAGCTCCGCTTCGCCGACTACCCGCTGCTCGCCCAGCTCACCCGGATCGGCATCGACGCCCACATGGGTGTCTTCCTGGGCCTGTTCAACCAACTGGCGCTCGCCGCCCTCGGACTCGCGCTCGTCCTGCTGGTCCTGTGGGGCTACCGCATGTGGTGGCTGCGCCGCCCGGGCCGCCCGGTCGCCCGCGGCGCCTGGCGCAAGGTGCCGCCGACGATGCTGCTGCCGCTGCTCGCGGGGACGGCCCTGGTGGCCTGGTTCGTGCCGCTGCTCGGGCTCAGCCTGCTGCTGTTCGTGGCCGTCGACGCGACGGCCGGACTCGTGACGAGGCTCCGGCGCCGGAACCCCGCCACGACTCCCTGATCAGGGGGTGTACTTGTAGCCGACCCGCCGCACGGTCTGGATCGTGTGGCGGTGCTCGGCGCCCAGCTTGCGGCGCAGCCGGGCCACATGGACGTCGACGGTCCGGCCGTCGCCGACGTGCCCGTACCCCCACACCGTGGTGACCAGCTGGTCGCGGGTGTGCACCCGGTGCGGGTGGGCCACGAGGTGGGCGAGCAGTTCGAACTCCAGATACGTCAGGTCCAGCGCCCGGCCGTCCACGACGGCGACCCGCTGGACGCCGTCGATGGCCACGGGCCCCTGCTCGCCGGCCGGCTCCGCCGCCACCGGGGCGGGCGGCTGCTGGTCGGCGGGGAGCAGCACCAGATAGCCGACCATCGGCGGCCGGCCGGGCAGCGTCGGCAGGGTGTGCTGGGGCGCCGGAAGGAGCGTGGCGCCCGGCGGCAGGAAGTCGGCGACCTGCGCGAGACCGGCGACCTCGTCGGGGGCGACGGACCGGAGTCGGTGCCGGTCGGCGCGGGGATGGAGCGGGGTGAGGGTGGCGGCAGCCTGGGAAATGGCCATGAAAGCTCAACTCTTTCGCGCGAGTTACGGACGGACAGGCGTCGTACGTCATGCGCGTCGGCCGAAGGCCGGAGGACCGGACCTACCGGTCGGGGGCTTTAGAGGGCCGACGCGTTCCTCACGCGTCGACAGCACCGGTCGAAGTCATGGTGCTGACGGGAAGGCCAGAACGGCTCAAGGTCGTGGCGACCTTTCGCGGTGTCGTTCTCGATGCTGGCCATATCCCTATTAAACCAGGAGGGAAGTGTGGTGGGCAGCCCTCGGTCGGCCAAAACCCGTGTCGCGCTGCCCACATGTGCTTCCCACATACCGGAAGGGGCGCCCACCGTACGAACGGCGGACGCCCCTTTTCGAGGATGGCGGCGGATCAGACCTGACCGGCCCGCTCCAGGGCCTCGCAGCAGGTGTCCACCATGAGGCGGGTCACCGTGTACGGGTCCACGTTCGCGTTCGGACGGCGGTCCTCGATGTAGCCCTTGCCGTCCTGCTCGACCTGCCACGGGATGCGCACCGAGGCGCCGCGGTCGGAGACGCCGTAGGAGTACTGGTCCCACGGGGCGGTCTCGTGCAGACCGGTCAGACGGTCGTCGATGCCCGCGCCGTAGTTCTTCACGTGGTCGAGCGGCTTCGAGCCCTCGCCCAGCGACTCGCACGCGGTGATGATCGCGTCGTAACCCTCGCGCATCGCCTTGGTGGAGAAGTTGGTGTGCGCGCCCGCGCCGTTCCAGTCGCCCTTCACCGGCTTCGGGTCCAGCGTCGCGGTGACCTTGAAGTCCTCGGCGGTGCGGTAGAGCAGCCAGCGGGCCACCCACAGCTGGTCGGCGACCTCCAGCGGCGCCAGCGGGCCGACCTGGAACTCCCACTGGCCGGGCATGACCTCGGCGTTGATGCCGGAGATGCCCAGGCCCGCCGTCAGGCAGTTCTCCAGGTGCGCCTCGACGACGTCACGGCCGAAGATCTCGTCCGCGCCGACACCGCAGTAGTAGCCGCCCTGCGGGGCGGGGAAGCCGCCGACCGGGAAGCCGAGCGGACGCTCGCCGTCGAAGAAGGTGTACTCCTGCTCGATGCCGAAGATCGGCTCCTGGGCGGCGTACTTCGCGTAGACCTCGGCCAGCGCGGCACGCGTGTTGGACTCGTGCGGCGTCATGTCCGTGTTCAGGACCTCGCACAGCACCAGGACGTCGTCGCCGCCGCGGATCGGGTCCGGGCAGGAGAAGACCGGCTTGAGGACCCGGTCCGAGGCGTGGCCCTTGGCCTGGTTGGTGCTGGAACCGTCGAAGCCCCAGAGCGGCAGCTCCTCCAGGGTGGCGCCCGTGCCCGGCATGATCTTCGTCTTCGAGCGGAGCTTGGCGGTCGGCTCGGTTCCGTCGATCCAGATGTACTCAGCCTTGAAGGTCACGGGCCTCATCCTTTGGCGTGCGCTGCGGGTGCTCGGTGCACCGGGCTTCGCTACGCTCGCGACGCTGCGAGAGCTGCGGTGGCGGTGTCTGCGCGCAGCATCGCAATATCGGATTTCCCGATGGTTGCCCGATTGTGAACCCCGTGTTACTCAGCCTTCCTGGGTATCCCGGGTATCCCCGGTATCCCGGATCCGGCGTGCGACCACGTGCGCGTTCAGGAGCGTCCCGAACCCGGCCCGCCGGATCCGCTCCACCAGCTCGGCGTACGAGGTCCCCAGCGCCTCCGCGGTCCGCCCCAGGTGCCAGTCCTGGTCCGCGAGCCGGCGCAGCAGATGCCCCCGCCGGATCTGGCTCTCCGACAGCCGGAACGTCTTCAGGTACGCCGTCCGCCCCCGGTGGTCGCTGATCAGCTCGCCGATGTGCTGCTCCTGCCCCGACCGCAGGAACGGCGGCAGGAAGCGGAAGAGCCGGAAGTCCCCCATCCGGTGCACCCGCTCGAAGGCGTACGGGGTCTCAAGCAGGTCCCGCGCCATCAGGGCGTCGTGCGCCTGCGCCCACGCCCGCTCCTGCGCCCGAGCGGCGGCCCGCAACTGGGCCAGCGAATGGACAGCGCCGCTTTCCAGGGACGCGGTGAAGTCCGCGACCGGCGCCCCATAGTGCGCGTACTGGTGCACCAGCTCCCCGAACAGGTCCTCCACCAGGGTCGGATGCAGGACCCGGTAGTCCTCGGGATGCGGCACGACGAAGGCCGCGGCCAGCGCGTCGGACACGTAAAGGAGCATCCCGCACTGCCCCGGATGGATCTCGAAGACCCGCAGCGCCTCGGCGAGCCCCGGCACCTGCCACCCGCCGTACGCGGCCTCCGCGCGCGGCGAGAGACCCCGGCGCACCGCCTCCCCGGACCACTCCTCCCAGGCGACCGAAGGACCGCCGAAGTGGAGCGCGAGATACCCCTCAAGGGCCAGGTGCAGCGGCAGGAACCGCAGCCGCTGCTCACCCCTGCGGCGCCGGGCCAGCCGCCGCAGCGGCATCGAGGCGGGCGGCTCCTCCCCGAGCCGGGTCCCATAGGCGGCGGCCTCCGCGCCCGCCCCCGACCAGTCGGCGACGAAACCGTGCGGGATGTACGAGGAGTACGCCGTGCCGTCGCCGAGCTCCACCGGGCCGAGGCCGCCCTCGTACACCCTGCGGTGCAGCCGCAGCCCCTCGACCGGCTCCTCCCGTACCAGCGGGACCAGCCGCACCCCGCCCCACACCTGGGCGGGCCGGACGTCGAGCCCCGTCAGATCGATCCGCGTCACCGCGCCCCCTCCCCGAGAAACAGCTCCACCCGGCGGTCCAGATACGCCCGCAGCTCCGCGAGCCGCTCACGCCCCTCGGCGAACCGCGCGATCTCCACCAGCGCCGGCAGGTCCTCCGCGTCCCGGATCCCGGCCGTCGGCACACCCGGAGCCAGCCGGCGCACGTCGAAGACCTCCGCGTCGTATACGGGGTTCACATGCACCACGCTCGTCCGGTGCCCCGGATCGAGCCGTTCCCGCCACACCCGCAGCACCTCGCCCGCGAGCCCCGGCGGCGCGTTGTCCCAGCCGTCCGAGACGATCACCAGCCGCTCCGGGGCACCCTGCGGCCCCTCCAGGGCGTCGAGGATCCGCGTCCCCAGCGGCGTCGGCCCCCACGGCCGCACCAGCAGCGGATCACCGGCGCCCGAGGTCCAGTGCGCCGCGTACCCGCCGGGGGCGGCCAGCGCCTCCAGGAGGAAGTGGCAGCCCAGGGCGACCGCCAGCGGACGGCGCCGCTTCACCGCCGAACCGGAGGACGAGAAACTGTCGTCGAGCACGGCCGCCACCCGCCCCCAGCTCCCCGCGTACGGCCCCGCCACCCGCCCCGCGGCGGCCCGCAGCGCCCCCGTCAGCTCGGCACGGCGCGCCACTCTCTCCCCGAAGGGGAGAGACACCACGTACAGCGCGAGCCGGGTCAGCGGCATCACACCGAGCTCCGTCCGCCCGGGGCGCGTCCGCAGCCGCTCCAGCCGGGTCATGCGCGGCGCGATCCGCTCCAGGAACACCTCACGGGCCACCCCGTGCCGCGCGGCGAACCCCTCGGCGACCGTGAACGGCAGCTCGTACAGCGCCCCCTGCTCGTGGGGAGCCCGACGGAACGCCTCCAGCGTGCGGTCCGCGTAACGGTTCCTGCGGCCCGGGGCGAAGAGGAAGTCCCCGACCTCCCCGGCCTCCCCGGCCCCTCCGGACAAGGCCAGGTGCGTGTGCCGGACGGCGGCCTTCAGACCGGGCCGGTACTTCACGGCGTCGTGCGCGAGATCGGGCCGCCCGGCCAGCCAGTCGCGCACGATCGCGCGGGTGCGGCGGTTGTTGACCCCGGCCGCGCGCAGGGCGCCGAAGAGCCGGTACACGCGCTGCGGCGGCATCACGGCGAGCCGCGCCGCGATCAGCCGCCCCTCACCGGGCCCGGCCTCCCGGGGCGTGCGCAGCAGCCGCTCCGCGATCAGGCCGGCGTTGTGGTCGTTGATGTCGAGCGCCAGCGCGGCGGCGTACAGGGGCCGGTAGTTGACGCACACGTACGCGTGCAGGAAGTCGAGCGACAGCCGCTGCTCCTCGGCCGTGGACCGGAACTCGCGCTGCCCGGTGGCCGTGAGGGCCGCGTTGACGAAGAGCAGGACGTCCTCGGCGGCGACGAGATCGGACATCCGGATGCTCCTTGCGTGCCTGCGGGGGTGCCGGCCGGGGAATGGGGGTGCGAACAGCGAATACGTTGCTTCAGAGGCAGGTCCCGGAAGTCGCACCGGAGTCCCGCGGCCGGCGGGGTCGACGCTAACACCGGGGCGGGGGAGGGGCATCCGGGTTTTGGGGTGGGGGCGGGCGTGGGCTCGGGGCGGGGCAGGGTCGGTTGAGGCTCGGCTCCGGGTCGGCTGCGGGTCGGATCCGGGTCGGGTCCGGGGAGACCCCGGGTCCGGATGTCCGAGCGGGGCGGCAGACTGGGGGCATGACGAAGATCCCCGGCGCGAAGCCCCGTATCGGTCTGCTCGGCACCGGCCCCTGGGCCGAGCGCACGCACGCTCCCGCGCTGGCGGCGCACGAGGGCGTCGAGTTCGCCGGGGTCTGGGGCAGGCGGCCCGAGGCCGCGGCGGCGCTGGCCGCCCGGTTCGGGACGCGGGCGTACGAGGACGTGGACGCCCTGTTCGAGGCGAGCGACGCCGTCGCCCTCGCGCTGCCGCCGGACGTCCAGGCCCCGCTCGCGGCCCGGGCGGCGGCGGCCGGCTGCCATGTGATCCTCGACAAGCCGGTGGCGACCTCGGCCGGGGCGGCCCGCGACCTGGCGGCGGCCGTGACGGCGGCGGGCGTCGCCTCCGTGGTCTTCTGCACCCTGCGGTTCGCGGAGCCCACCGCCCGCTGGATCGACGAACAGGCGGCGTCCGGCGGCTGGTTCCTCGGCGAGGCGCACTGGCTGGGCTCCCTCTTCGCGCCGGGCTCGGAGAGCGCGTACGCGGCGTCCCCGTGGCGGCGCGAGAAGGGCGCCCTGTGGGACGTCGGCCCGCACGTTCTCTCCGTCTACCTGCCGGTCCTCGGCGACGTCACCTCGGTGACCTGCGCCAGGGGCCCGGAGGACACCCGGCACCTGGTCCTGCGCCATGCCTCGGGCGCGAGCAGCACCGCGACCCTCACCCTCAGCGCCCCGCCCGGGGCGGCCGAGGCCGCGCTCTCGCTGTACGGGGAGCGGGGGCGGGTGACGATGCCGGGCTGGGACGGCGCCCTGGGCGCGTTCGGGGGCGCGGTGGACGCCCTCCTGGAGGCCGCCCGCAGCGGCGAGCCGCACGCCTGCGACGTGCGCTTCGGGGTGCGGCTCACCGAGATCCTGGCGGAGGCGGAGGCGGCGTCCGCCTGAGCCGCCCGGCCGGGGTCAGCGGGACAGCGCGCCGGAAACGCCCGGCCCGGGTCAGCGGGACAGCGCGTCCCGAACCGCCTCCTCGGTGCGGGCGACGACGGCCGTGCCGTCCTCGGCGGTGATGATGGGCCGCTGGATCAGCTTCGGATGCGCGGCCAGCGCCTCCACCCAGCGGTCCCGGCCCGCCGCGTCCCGGGGCCAGTCCTTCAGCCCGAGCTCCTTCGCGGCCGCCTCCTGGGTGCGCGTGATGTCCCACGGCTCCAGGCCGAGCCGGTCGAGCACGGCCCGGATCTCGTCGGGGCTCGGCACGTCCTCCAGGTAACGCCGCACGGTGTAGTCGGCGCCCTCGGCGTCCAGCAGGGTCAGCGCGCTGCGGCACTTCGAACAGGCGGGATTGATCCAGATCTCCATGCCCTCCAACGTACCCCCGAAGACCTGCCCGACGAGCCACTAAAGCCCGTCCGACCAGGGGCGATTGTCAGTGGGGGCGACTAAAATCGGGGGTGAAGGTGAGGGTCCCGGGGAGGGCTCTCGCCCACCGTTTCGCCAGGAGGTCGCGCATGGCTCTCGCCGTGATCCGGACACCGTCCATCGAACAGTGGAAGCCCCTCCAGAAGCAGCCGCTCCCCGCGGGCCGCCCGCGCGAGTGGTACGTCACCCACAACCGCCGACTGAAGGCCATGCGCCTCGCGATAGCCCTGCTGGACGCGGGCGTCTACATCCCGTCGCGGGCCACGAACGCGAAGATCCGCACGACCGCCGTCCAGCTCGGCATCCACCCGCCCTCCGACACCACCTGCCACATGGTCCGCGCCCTGATCCGCTACGGCCGCTGACCGGGTGAGGCGCTGCCCGGCCCACGGCCGGGCAGCGCACGCGGCCGGGCGCCCTACCAGGCCACGGGCAGCCGCTCGGGCAACCGCTTCATGAAGTTGGTACGCCACACCAGCTGTTCGACCGGCACCGCGAGCCGCAGCCCCGGCAGCCGTTCAAGCACCACCTCCAGGGCGATCTCGGCGTGCCGCTTCCCGAGCGCGGTGGCCGGGCAATAGTGCCGGCCCCCGCCGAACGACAGATGGTCGGCGGCGTTCTCCCGCCCCGGCCGGAACACCAGCGGATCGGCGAAGTGCTCCGGATCGTGGTTGGCCGCCTCCACGAGCACGAGCACGAGCTCACCGGCCCGCACGAGCACGTCACCCAGCCACACGTCCTCCAGCGCGATGCGCGGCAGCCCGTCGCCGATCGACAGATTCACCCGCAGCAGCTCGTCCATGGCCCCGACGACCCCGCCCCCGGCCAGCGCGTCCCGCACATCCGGCCGGGTCAGGACCGACACCAGGGCCATCGTCAGGAATCCGGCGGTGGAGATGACCCCGGCCCCGAACAGGGTCACGCCGACGGTGGCGAGCATCTCGTCCGTGAGATGCGCGTAGTCGGGATCGTCCCGAAGCGCCGCGAGCTCCGCCATGAGCCCGCCGGTCGCCGGATCGTCGAGCCGCGCCACCATGTACGCCATGTCGCGGTCCCAGTTGAGCCGCGCCGCCTCGATCTCGCGCGGGGCGTTCATGAACGCCACGTCCAGGCTCCGCAGCAGCCGGGGCCCGTCGTCCTCGGGGATGCCGAGCAGCCGGCAGTGCAGCCCCGCCGAGTACGGGTCGGCGAACCCGCTCCGCAACTCCCCGGGCGCGCCCTCGCCCACGAGCGCGTCCACCAGCGAACCGGCCCGCGCCCGCAGCCACTCCTCAAGCCCGGGCGCCTTCGGACTGATCGCCCGCATCACCGCCTTGCGAAGCCCGGCCCCGGTGATGTTGCCCATGTTGTTCACGACGTGCGGCGGGATGGTCAGCGCGTACTGCCGCGGCACCCCCGGCGCGGAGGTGTCCTTCAGACTGAACCGCGGATCCTCCAGAACCTGCCGGCACAACCCGTACGAGGAGACGAGCCAGGCCTCGTCCCCCGCGATGGTCCGCACTGTGCACACGGGCTCGGCACGCAGCCGCCCGATCTCCTCGGGCAGCCGGGTCCCGTCCCAGTCAAAGGGAAAGCTGATGGCGGTCATCGCGAATCTCCCTCGGTACGGGTGATGCCGGCGGGCGTGAGAATCCCATGCCCCTGATTGCGCGAGGCCCGCAGCCCTGACCCCCGGGCGTACAGCAGGTCGGCGAGCGGCAGGGCCTGGTGGTAGACGTTCAGCGAGGACGGCACCCCGAGGATCGCGGGCGTGTCCAGGAACAGCGGCACCTCGGCACAGATGTACTCCCGGCACACCTCCCGCTGCCGCTCACTGACCTCCTGCCCCGGCGCCAGCTTCCCTGCCATGAAGATCCCGGCGAGCGCGTCACAGGTCCGCCGCACCACAGGATCCCCGTCCAAGGCGGCCAAGGTCTCCCGGTGCAACGCCCGGTACTCGGGGAGGGCGGCGAACTCCGACATCCCCCGCGCCCGCATCCGCACCCCCGCCGGATCCCCCTCACCCACGGCCGCGTGCACCTTGGCCCGCACCCCCCGCAGATTCTTCACGGCCTTCCGCCGCGCCTCGTCGGCCCCGTACCCGAGTGCCTCGTACATGTCGGCGACATGCAGATCGGTATAGACGAAGTCGACCGTCTCGAAATGTGCGAGCCCCCAGCGCGCGAGCTCGCGCAGTCGCTGGGCCGTGAAGTAGCTGTTCCCCGGGGAGACGCCGATGACCACGTGCGCGCCCTCGTCGGCGATGACGCGGCAATGCTCGGTATACGGCTGAAGCAGAAGCGTCTCCACAGGGGCGAAAGCCGCCTGAGTCACGTTCGGTTCCCTCATCGCACCCACTAGTCCCAACGGAGCCCAGTGCCCCGGGTGTGGCGGCCACGACGACGACACGCTACCGGCCGGTCACGGAGAGCGAATGGACTACCCGTGAGTAGGAGCGAGAATTCGTCAGCTCTTCGCACTCCCGTCGCGCAGGCGACACGGACCTCGGGCGGCGGCACGGGCGCCGAGGACAGCCAGCCGCAGGAGACGTGCAGCCGGAGCCAAAGTGCTCCCGGGCCTCTCGTCACTCGCCTCGGCTCTCCTCGCGCCGCGCCGTCACCTCCTCCGCCTCCGTGTCTTCCGCGGGTTCCCCCCGATCCGGCCGGCCGGCGGCCGGACGCTCATGGATGCCGCGGCGCAGCTCGTTCCGGACCCGCCGCCAGGCACGGATGATCGGTGGCACCCGCGTCAGCACCTCGCTGATCTGTGTCAGCAGCAGAGTGAGGCAGCCGAACGACGCGAGCACGAACAAGGCCGCCTGATCCCAGCTCATTACGCGAGCCCCGCTAACCGAGGACGCCATGGCGGGCGAGCCACCCGAGGGCGTTCACTCCCAGCCGGTCCGGCTCCCGCAGCAGGGCGGTCTCCACGGCACCGAGATCGGTGAGCTCCGCGGGCGCGGACGTCCGGTCCAGCGAGGCGAGGCGCTGCATCGCGGCGTCAACCACAGCGGGCCAGCCGGGCATCCCGAAGCCGTGTGCGCTCCGGAAGACGGCCGTGAACGCCCGGTGCAGGAGCGCCGTACGCCAGCCCTGGCGGCGCATCACCTCTCCGGTGATCCACACCTGCTGCTCGACGTCCCGGACGAAGTCGGCCACCGGCCCGGAGGAGGACCGCAGCGTGAATAGGGAGCCCCCCGCCCAGGGGAGGTCCTGATCCGTGGCGACGGCTGTGAACGCGCCCAGCCGTTCGGGCCCGCCGTCGCGGGCCGCGACGAGCGCCTTGCGGGCTCGGCGGTACAAGTCGGCCTCCTGCGCGAAGAGATCCCCGGCGTCCGGACCGCCGGGCGCCGCGCTGATCGCCTCGAGCGCCTTGCTCGACAACGCCTCGGCGACCAGCCCGGCCGCCGCCGCGCTCAGCAGGGCCTCCGGGTCGTCGGGGTCGATTCCGAGCGGAAGGAGCGCGGCCGAAGCCTGCTCCTTCAGCTCGGGGAACAGCGAAGGCGGATCCTCGGGCCGTGGCGCGAACAGCGCGGCGATGCGAGGGGACAGGGGACCTGGGCCGGGGTCCTCGATGATGATGCCGTGCTCCCGAAGGTCCTCGAAGACGGTGTCGGGTCCGCAGTCGATGTGTGACGTGTCGTGCCGTCCCGAGCAGCCCTCCGGGCACTCCAGCTCCTCGCACATCTCCGGTTCCCCAGGCTGCGCCTCGTTGATCAGGTGGTAGACGAGCCGGTCGGCCACGGTCTCGCGGGCCGTGATCATGGCGTCGCCCAGCAGCAGTTCCGCGTGGTTCAGCGAGTGGTCCTCCCGGTCGACCGAGGCGGGAGGTTCCGGGGCGTCGGAGATCCAGGCGTGGGCCGACTCCAGCGCTACCGACAGCCAGGCGATCCGCAGGACGGGGACTTCCTCGTTCCCCGCCACCTCGGCGACCGCCTCCGCGGCCCGCCGGACCGCTTCGAGCCGCCTCACGTAGTGGTCGCGGTGGGCTCCCCAGGCTTCCGCATCCTTGCGGGCCTGCTCGGCGTTCCGCCACAGGGCGGAATCCCGGGCCTCCCGCGCCCGGGTGACCAGTTGGCTCAGGCACGGGCGGCACCCGGAGGGGCCGGTCTCCGGATCGGACGCGAGTGGCACCGACCCGAGATCCCGGCCGAACGGGGTGCCGCACACGCAGCAGTCCAGGTTCGCCATCTGCCGGCCTGTCGGCAAGGCGGGCAGGGCGGCACGGATCGTGCCGTGCGCGTAGGCGGGAATGTGCACGTGGAGAACTCCTTGGGTGCCGTGCTCCGTTGCTGTCCTCACCATGCTCACCTGGGTGTTCTGCCGTTAGTCACGAGGTGGACGATCGGGCGTCGAATATGACGGAAGCTGACTGCGGGTGCCTGCCGTGGCGGCGAAACTTGACACCTCCGCCGGAGTTCACCGGCCCCGAAAGAGGAGGATCCCCGTGGTGGGCACCCCCGATGAGTCCCGGCCGGATGGCCGGCATCAGGAACTGGTCGACGCGTTGCAGGAACTGCACCGGGCGGCCGGCGAGCTGAGCTACCGCAAGGTGAGCGCGCTGATCCGCGAACGGGACGACGCGCTGTCGGGACCCAGCCACGAGACCGTGCGCTCGGCGATCAACGGAAAGCAGCTTCCGCGCTGGGAGACGGTGCGCGACATCGTGGTGGCGCTGGCAGCCCTGTGCAGCCCGCCTCGGGACGAGGAGACGGAGGCCGGAAGGTTCCTGCTGCTGTGGCGCGCGGTCCGCGAAGGGGAGAAGGGCGCCAGGAAGTCGTTCCAGGAGCTGGCCAACAGCGGCTGGGGCGGGGAGGACGGCACATGGACACCCGAGATGATCATGGGCATCCTGGTCAACCCGTTCAGTGCCATCCAGATCGCCCCCGGGCTCGCGGTCCCGCACGAACCGATCGTCTCCGAGGACGTGTGGATCCGGGCGATGGAGAGGTTCATCGAAGAGGACGGGGCCGAGCACGCCCTACGGGTCCTGCTGCACACGCTGAAGGGCGACTACATCGGAGCCACCGAAGGCACGCCCTACGGCTACCAGGACATGGACCGGGAGGCGATGGACGCGTTCGCGGCATTCCGCCACGGCTGCCAGGAGGTGCGCCGCCGCCTGCGGGCGGAGCCCAACCTCCTCGCGGAGTCGATCCGCGCGATGCGGGCCGACGAGACGATGGACCGGGACGACCGGGCGGGGATGCTGGAGAACGAGTCGGACCTGGGCCTGATGAGGGAGGTCATGATCGTGACGCCGGATACCTGGGACGAGGTGTCCGAGGAAGCCCACCACATGGTCTTCGGCTATTTGATCAAGCAGATTGGCCCGCCGGGCCCGCTCAGCCTGCCGGACGCGGAGCGCTTCCCGATCCTCTGGCGCGTTCCCGAACCCGCCGCGGAATAGCTCCCGCCGGCTCGTAGAAGCGGTCCATACGCGTGCCCGCAGGCCGGCGAGACGCCGACCTGCGGACACGACGAGGTATCAGCTGCGTTTCCGCAGCTCACCGGCTTAGAGGTCGAAGTACAGCTCGAACTCGTGCGGGTGCGGGCGGAGCTGGATCGGGGCGATTTCGTTGGTGCGCTTGTAGTCGATCCAGGTCTCGATCAGGTCGGACGTGAAGACGCCGCCCGCCTGGAGGTACTCGTTGTCCTCCTCCAGGGCGGTGAGGACGGCCTCCAGGTTGGTCGGGACCTGGGGGACGTTCGCGTGCTCCTCGGGAGCCAGCTCGTACAGGTCCTTGTCGATCGGCTCCATGGGCTCGATCTTGTTCTTGATGCCGTCGAGGCCCGCGAGGAGCAGGGCCGAGAAGGCGAGGTACGGGTTCGAGGACGGGTCCGGCGCGCGGAACTCGACGCGCTTGGCCTTCGGGTTCGAGCCCGTGATCGGGATGCGCATGGCGGCGGAGCGGTTACGCTGCGAGTACACCATGTTGACCGGGGCCTCGAAGCCCGGGACCAGGCGGTGGTACGAGTTCACCGTCGGGTTGGTGAAGGCGAGCAGCGACGGGGCGTGCTTGAGGATGCCGCCGATGTAGTAGCGCGCGGTGTCCGACAGGCCCGCGTAGCCGGCCTCGTCGTAGAACAGCGGGTCGCCGTTGGACCACAGCGACTGGTGGACGTGCATGCCCGAGCCGTTGTCGCCGAAGATCGGCTTCGGCATGAAGGTCGCGGTCTTGCCGTTCCGCCAGGCGACGTTCTTGATGATGTACTTGAACAGCATCAGGTCGTCGGCCGAGGCCAGCAGCGTGTTGAACTTGTAGTTGATCTCGGCCTGGCCGGCGGTGCCGACCTCGTGGTGCTGGCGCTCGACCTGGAGGCCGACGTTCTCCAGCTCCAGGGACATCTCGGAGCGCAGGTCGGCGAAGTGGTCGACCGGCGGGGCCGGGAAGTAGCCGCCCTTGTAGCGGACCTTGTAACCGCGGTTGTTCTCCTCCGCACCGGTGTTCCAGGCGCCGGCCTCGGAGTCGATGTGGTAGAAGCCCTGGTTCGCCGAGGTCTCGAAGCGGACCGAGTCGAAGACGTAGAACTCCGCCTCGGGGCCGAAGTACGCGGTGTCGGCGATGCCGGTGGAGGCGAGGTAGGTCTCGGCCTTCTTCGCGATGTTGCGCGGGTCGCGGCTGTAGGCCTCGCCCGTGATCGGGTCGTGGATGAAGAAGTTGATGTTGAGCGTCTTGTCGCGGCGGAAGGGGTCCACCCGGGCCGTCGACAGGTCGGCGCGCAGCGCCATGTCCGACTCGTGGATGGCCTGGAAGCCGCGGATCGACGAACCGTCGAACGCGAGCTCCTCCGACGGGTTGAAGGCCGTCGCCGGGATCGTGAAGTGCTGCATCACGCCCGGAAGGTCACAGAAGCGGACGTCGACCATCTTGACGTCGTTGTCCTTGATGAACTTCTGGACCTCGTCGGCGTTCTGGAACCCGTGCTTCTCGGACATCCAACTCCTCCTACTCCCGGCCCGGGGAGGGGCGGGCTTGCAGCTCGGTCGTGCGGCCAGTGCGGTGGCACACGCAGGACCCGACCATAGGCAGACGGGATTTCTCAAGCATGACCCATTTGTTTCGTCGAAGTTAACCGGGGCGGGTGCGCCCCAAGCCCTCCCCAAGCCCTCACCGGGCCCTCCGCGCGCCCGTGCCGACCCAGGCCGAAGTGATCAAAAACGGGCACAGTACCGTGGTCGGGTGGACAACAGGCAAGCACTCGGATCATGGCTCTCCGGACCCCGCGCGGCGGCCGAAGACGCGGGCGTGGACTTCGGTTACCGGGGGCAGCAGCTCGGTCTGCCCGAGGAGGGGCCCGGCTCGATCGCCCGCCCCGGCCGCCGGCTCGGCGCCCTCGCCGTCGACTGGGCCCTCTGCATGCTGATCGCATACGGCCTGATCACCGACGGCTACAGCCAGGCCACCGGCAACTGGGCGCTGCTCATCCTGCTGGTCCTGAGCGTGCTCACGGTCGGCACCGTCGGCTCCACCCCCGGCAAGCGCCTGTTCGGCCTCCGGGTGGCCTCGGTGCACGGCGGCCGCCTCGGCATCCTGCGAGTGGTCCTGCGCAGCCTCCTGGTCTGCCTGGCCATCCCCGCCCTCATCTGGGACCGGGACGGCCGCGGCCTGCACGACCGCTTCTCGGGCGCCGTCCAGGTCCGCATCTGAACGAGACCCCGGCGAGACCGCACACGTACAACGGGAAGCGCCCCGGACCGATCAGCCAATCAGCCGATCAGGTCCGGGGCGCTTCCCGTCATTCCCGTCCTCGTGCGCTCAGCTCTTCGTACGCTCAGCGCATCTTTCCGCCGCGCGGCATCCGCATGCCCTTGGGCATGGGGCCCTTTGGCAGCGGCATGTTGCTCATCAGGTCGCCCATCGCGCGCAGCCGGTCGTTGGTGGCGGTCACCTGGGGGCCGGACAGCAGCCGGGGCAGCTTCAGCATCTTGGTGCGGATCTTCTTGAGCGGCACCTGGCCCTGGTCCTCGTCGTTGCCGACGATGATGTCGGTCACCGGCACGTCGACGACGACGCGGGCGACCTTCTTCTTCTCGGCCGCGAGCAGCGTCTTCAGCCGGTTCGGGTTGCCCTCGCCGACCAGCACGACGCCCTGACGGCCGACCGCCCGGTGCACGACGTCCTGGTTGCGGTTCATCGCCACCGCGGGGGTGACCGTCCAGCCGCGCCCGATGTTCTGCAGCACCGCCGCGGCCGCGCCCGGCTGGCCCTCCATCTGCCCGAAGGCCGCCTTCTCGGCGCGCCGCCCGAAGATGATGGCCATCGCCAGGAACGCCAGCACGAAGCCGAGGATGCCCAGATAGACCGGGTGACCGATCAGGAACCCGATCGCGAGGAAGACACCGAGTACGACGATGCCCACGCCCGCGACGACGAGACCGACCTTGGGATCGGCCTTCCGGGTCATCTTGTACGTGAGGGCGATCTGCTTCAGTCGCCCGGGGTTCGCGGCGTCAGCGCCGCCCGTGTTTGCACTCCTCGCCATGTCCTGAAGTTTACGTGGCCCGGGAAGCCTGGCCCGACACCGCCTCCAGGACGTGCTGGGCCTCGACCCGGTCCTTGGCGCGGCGGCGGTCCTCCAGGACCGACGTCCAGGCGTTGCGGCGGGCCCTGCGCTGCCCGCGCGAGAGCAGCAGGGACTCGACGGCCCGGAGGGCGTCGGTGACGGACGGGAGCGCCGTGGCGCGGATCTGCGCGGCCTGCATGGGCGAGGGCCTCCGTGAACGCTCGGTGGCGGTGAGTGAGTAAATCCTCACAGATCGGTGTTACCAGGGCGTGACCCCGCGGTCAAACACTGATGACACCTTGACGGCGTCGGCAGGGCCGAAGGGGTGCTCCCGTTACGCCGACGCGGCCGTCCGGACGGACGGCCGCGTCGGGAGTGCGCTGGTCAGACGGCCTGCGAGGCCTCGACGGCGCCCGCGCGCTTCTCGATCGCCTGCTGGTAGAGGCGGCCGGCCCGGTACGAGGAGCGGACCAGCGGGCCCGACATCACACCGGAGAAGCCGATCTCGTCGGCCTCCTCCTTCAGCTCCACGAACTCCTGCGGCTTCACCCAGCGCTCCACGGGGTGGTGCCGGACGGAGGGGCGCAGGTACTGCGTGATGGTGATCAGCTCGCAGCCCGCGTCGTGCAGGTGCTGGAGGGCCTCGCTGACCTCCTCGCGGGTCTCGCCCATGCCGAGGATCAGGTTCGACTTCGTGACCAGACCGTAGTCACGCGCCTTGGTGATGACCTCCAGCGAACGCTCGTAGCGGAAGCCGGGGCGGATCCGCTTGAAGATCCGCGGCACGGTCTCCACGTTGTGCGCGAAGACCTCGGGGCGGGAGGCGAAGACCTCCTCCAGGAGCTCCGGCACCGCGTTGAAGTCGGGGGCGAGCAGCTCGACCTTGGTGCGGCCCTCGGCGCGCCCCGCGGTCTGCTCGTGGATCTGGCGCACGGTCTCCGCGTACAGCCAGGCGCCGCCGTCCTCCAGGTCGTCGCGGGCGACGCCGGTGATGGTGGCGTAGTTCAGGTCCATCGTGACGACGGACTCGCCGACGCGGCGCGGCTCGTCACGGTCCAGCGCCTGCGGCTTGCCCGTGTCGATCTGGCAGAAGTCGCAGCGGCGCGTGCACTGGTCGCCGCCGATGAGGAAGGTCGCCTCGCGGTCCTCCCAGCACTCGAAGATGTTGGGACAGCCCGCCTCCTGGCAGACCGTGTGCAGGCCCTCGCTCTTCACCAGGCCCTGGAGCTTGTTGTACTCCGGTCCCATCTTCGCGCGGGTCTTGATCCACTCGGGCTTGCGCTCGATGGGGGTCTGGGCGTTCCGGACCTCCAGGCGCAGCATCTTGCGTCCGTCGGGTGCGACTGCGGACACATCGGCTCCTGTAGCTTCGATTCTTCGGCGCACACCAGGGTACGCCGTTGCTTCCCATGCCTTACTACGTCTGGCCAACCTCTGGCCAGGACCACGCATTCCTCAGACCGAGGCGGTCTCCGTGGCCCGCCCGGTCTCCGCCGGACGCTCGGTCTCCCGCGGCCTGAGCTCCGCGTTCTCCAGGACCTCCCGCAGATGCCCCTCGATCACCGGGAGCACCTCCTCGATGGTGATGTCCCGGCCCAGCTCGTTGGCGAGCGAGGCCACGCCCGCGTCGCGGATGCCGCACGGGATGATCCGGTCGAACCAGGTGTTGTCCGGGTTCACGTTGAGCGCGAAGCCGTGCATCGTGACGCCCTTGGCGACCCGGATGCCGATGGCCGCCAGCTTCCGGTCCTCGCGCCGCTGGCCCGCGTTGGACGGGGCGTACTCGGGGCCGTTGAGCCGGGGGTCGAACTCGTCGTCGGTCAGCCGCGGGTCGAAGTCCAGCGAGAGCCCGCCGAGCGAGGGGCGCTGCTCGACCGGGTCGCCGAGCACCCAGACGCCGCTGCGGCCCTCGATGCGGGTGGTCTCCAGGCCGAAGTCGGCGGCCGTGCGGATCAGGGCCTCCTCCAGGCGGCGGACGTGGGCCACCACGTCGACCGGGCGGGGCAGCTTCATGATCGGGTAGCCGACCAGCTGGCCCGGGCCGTGCCAGGTGATCTTGCCGCCGCGGTCCACGTCCACGACCGGCGTCCCGTCCAGGGGGCGCTCGCTCTCCGCGGTGCGCCGGCCCGCGGTGTACACGGGCGGGTGCTCCAGCAGCAGACAGGTGTCGTCGACCTCGTCCGCGAACCGGGCGGCGTGCACCTCGCGCTGCTTGTCCCACGCCGCCCGGTACTCGACGGCGTCCTCGCCGAAGCCCAGACGGACGAATCGCAGCTCACTCACGGCCATGCCTCCTCCTGGATGCCGAAGGCCGGGTTCCGGGGGTCGTCCCGGGGCGGGAGCCGGCTCGGCACCATGCGTCATACGCGCCCATGCCACTGTACGGCGGAGCGCCGAACAGCAGTCCGGCAGGTGCGTGGGGCGCGTGCGCGCTGCTCCGGAGGCCTGCGCTTCGGGGACTGCCGTAAAGAACACTCCATGTTCCTCACACGATCGGATGAATGTGGGGCGAAGGTGGCGGTTAGGGCAGTGTCTGCCGCTAAATTCACGCCGTTCCATGAGGGCCATGAGGGTCCATGACGGGCGGGCTGCGACCCGGGCCCGGAAGGCAGGAGACCGCACAGCTGATGACGGAACGACCCCCGCAGCGCATCCCGAACCGCCAGCTCGCCGCGCTCATCACCGAGGCCGGCTTCTCCAACGCGGGCCTCGCCAGACGGGTGGACCAGCTCGGCCTGGAACACGGGCTCGACCTGCGGTACGACAAGACCTCGGTCACCCGCTGGCTGCGCGGGCAGCAGCCGCGCGGCACGACGCCCGCGCTGATCGCCGAGGTCTTCACCCGGCGCCTCGGGCGCCGCCTCTCCGCCCAGGACCTGGGGCTCGACGCCTGTGCCCCGGTCTACGCGGGCCTGGAGTTCGCGGCGACGCCGGAGGAGGCCGTCGACATCGTCAGCGGCCTCTGGCGCAAGGACTCCGGCAGCCACGCCGAGCTGCGGAAGATCGCCTTCACCCCGGCCGGTCTCGTCGTCCCCAGCCGGGACTGGCTGATCGGCCGGGCCGACGAACGGGTGGCCCGCGGCGAGCCCGGCGGGACCGCCGGCACCCCGGCGGACCCGCGCGTGCCCGTCCAGGGCCGCTACTCGGTGCCCCGCCAGCGCGGCACCGACCGCGGCCCCGGACAGCGCGTCTCCGGCGGCGACATCGCCGCCCTGCGCTCCGTCGGCGAGCTCTTCCGCACCCTCGACCACGCCTACGGCGGCGGCCACGCCCGCCAGGCCCTCGTCCGCTACCTGGAGCACGAGGCCGAGCCGATGCTGCGCGGCACGTACGGCGAGAACACCGGCCGCCGGCTCTTCGGGGCCGCGGCCGACCTCACCCGGCTGGCCGGCTGGACCTCGTACGACATCGCCGCGCACGGCCTCGCCCAGCGCTACTTCGTCCAGGCGCTGCGGCTCGCGCAGGCGGCCGGCGACCGCGCGTACGGCTCGTACGTCCTGATCACCATGAGCCACCAGGCCGTCTACCTCGGGCACGGCCGCGAGGCCGTCCAGCTCGCCAGGGTCGCCCAGCAGGGCGTCGGCTCCGCCGCCCCGCCCGTCGTCCAGGCGCTGCTGCACTCGGTCGAGGCCCGCGGGCACGCCGTCCTCGGCGACTCCCGGGCCTGCGGCGCCTCCCTCGCCCGCGCCGAGCGCGCCCTGGAGGCCGCCCGGCCCGGCGACGAGGTGCCCTACTGGGCCAAGCCCTTCGACGAGGCCCAGCTCGCCGACGAGTTCGGGCACTGCCACCGCGACCTCCAGCAGTACCGCGCCGCCGCCCAGCACGCCGAACGGGCCCTCCAGCTCCGCGCCCCCGGCTACGCCCGCAGCCGCCTCTTCTGCCGCGTCGTCCTGGCCTCCGCCCGGCTCGCCCTCGGCGAACTCGACCAGGCCTGCGCCCTGGGCGCCGAGGCCGCCCAGCAGGCCTCCGAGATGCGCTCGGCCCGCGCGGTCGAGTACGTCCGCGACTTCGAACGCCGCCTGGAGCCCTACCGGGACGCCCCGGCCGTCCGGACCTACCGCGACCGGGTGGCGGCCCTGGGGTAGGCCCTCCCAAGGGCGGCGCCTACGCCGCCTCCGACTCCGCGGCCGTCCCCGCCGGGCGCAGCCCCAGGTCCGTCAGGAGGCTCATGGCCGCGCGGCGGGCCGAGGTGAGGGCGCCCACCGGGGTGCCGGTGGCGCGGTGGTCGCCGCACACGTAGAGGCCGGACAGGAGCCGTACCGGCCGCTCCGGGTCGAACGGCGGCCGCATCGCCGGGAAGGCGTACGGGGTGTGGTGCAGCGCCAGCAGCTCCCACTCGTCCGTCGACGTGCCGTACAGCGTCGCCAGGTGCTTGCGGACCCGCCGCTCGGTGTCGTCCGGCGCGGTGCCGAGCACCGTCGAGGTGATCAGCGTCCGCCCGGCCGGCGCCCGGCCCGGGTCGACCGCGCTCATCACCGCCGTGTGGGCCACCGGGCCGCCCGCGTCGGACTCCAGGAGCAGCACCGGGTCCGCCCGGGGCGCGAGGGGCGCCGTGTGGTGCAGCACCGTCGCCGCGTGGTACTCCGGCACGCACAGCCCCGGCAGCAGCTCCGCCGCCGTCCGGCCGCCCGTCGCCAGGACCACCGAGCGACACGTGAACACCCCGTGCTCCGCCGTCGTGACCCGCGCGATCGACACCTCGGTGACCTTCACCCCGGTACGGACCGTGCCCGGCGGCAGCGCCGCCGCGAGCCGGTCCGGCAGCGCGTCCGAACCGCCCGCGGGCACGCTCGGCCGGCCCCGCGCGAAGGACCGCAGCGCCAGGTCCGCGCGGCGGCTGGAGGTCGTGAGGTCCGGGTCGCCGAGCAGCGCGGCGACGAGCGGACGCACCACCCCCTGGACGGTACGCGCGGGCAGCCGGGCCGTCAGCGCCTCGCGGGCGCTCCGCTCCGCGCGCCCGAGCAGCCGCTGGGCGGGCGTCGTGGCCAGCCGGACCAGGGAGGCGCCGAGCCGCGCCTGGTCCAGCGAGGTGGCCGGATTCCGCGGGGCGCTCGCGAGGGCGCGCGCCCTGACCCGCGCTCCCCCCACGCCGGAGGAACCCACGCCCCGCGAGCTCCACGGGGCGTGCGGCGCGCCCCACCTCCCGTACCGGCCGTCGCTGTGCACGACGACCCCCGGGGCGAAGGCGCGCAGCGGGACGCCCTCCAGCTGTGGCGTGGTGAGCAGCGGCCCGACCCGGTCGAGCCGGAAGCCGTCGACGGTGTCGGTCGCCATCCGGCCGCCGATCCGTGGCGCGGCCTCCAGGACCGTGACCGAGAGCCCGGCCTCGGTCAGCAGCCGGGCCGCGGCGAGACCCGCGATCCCGGCTCCTACGACGACGACGTCCGAGTTGTTGAGCACGTGCCCCTCCCCAGGTCGGCGCGGTTGGTGGGAGGCCTATGCCCCCAACATGCCCCCGGAATGCCCGAGTTCGCAGAAGAGTAGGCAGCGCTCCCACGCCGCGAAGCCGCGCGCGACGGGGTGCACGCAGCACGGGGGAGCGCACGGGCGGGGCCGGGCCGGGGAGGGGCCGGGGAAGGTGCCAGGTGGCGGGGCCGAAGGGGGCGGCGGCGGTGGCGGAACGTCAGCGGACCGCCGCGCGCACCGACTCGTCGATCGTCGGGAACGCGAAGTCGAAGCCCGTCTCCAAGAGGCGCCCCGGCAGCACCCGCTGACTGCCCAGCACGTCCTGCGCGAACTCCCCGAGCGCCACCCGCAGCGCGGCGGCCGGCACATGGCAGAAGGCCGGGCGGCGCAGCACGCGGCCCATCGCCTCGGTCACCTCGCGGTTGGTGACCGGCTCGGGCGCGGTCAGGTTCACCGGGCCCGACACCGACGGGGTGTCCACCAGGTGCCGCAGCGCGGCGACCTCGTCGTGCAGCGCGATGAAGCTCCAGTACTGGCTCCCGTCGCCCATCCGCCCGCCGAGCCCCGCCTTGAAGATCGGGAACAGGCGCCCCCACGCCCCGCCCTCGCGCGCCACGACCAGGCCGGTACGGGCGTACGCCACGCGGATGCCCGCCGCTTCGGCGGGGGCCGCGGCGGCCTCCCACTCCACGCACACCGACGGCAGGAAGCCCTCGCCCGCGGGCGCGCTCTCGTCCACCGCGCGGGAGCCGGTGTCGCCGTAGTAGCCGAGCGCGGTGCCGCACACCAGCACCTCGGGCGGCTCGGCCAGCGAGGCCAGCGCCTCGGCGACCGCCCGCGTGCCCAGCACCCGGCTGTCGCGGATCTCCTTCTTGTACGCCTCGCTCCAGCGCCGCTCGCCGACGCCCGCGCCCGCCAGGTGCACGACCGCGTCGACCCCGACGAGGGCGGCGGCGTCCACGTACAGCTGGGCCGGGTCCCACTCCACCTCGTCCGCCGTGGCGGCGGGCCGCCGGACCAGGCGCAGGACGTCATGGCCGTCGGCGCGCAGGGAGCGCACGAGGGCGGAGCCGATCAGTCCGGTGGCGCCGGTGACGGCGACGCGCTTGCGGGCGGCGGGGCGGGGGGAGCGCTGCATGCGTTCATCCTGCCCTTCCCGGCCGGTCCGTGGCACAGTGGCCCGCATGATCGTTCCGGAGATTCGGATACGCGCGGCCCTGCTCGCGGACGAGCCCGTCCTCGCCGAGCTCGACCGCACCACCTGGTCGCCGCTGCACGCGGTCCTGCCCGCCCCCGAGGGCGGCGAGCCCTTCTTCGACGAGCGGCACGTGCCCGAGGACTACCTGGTCGCGGAGCTGCCGGACACCGGCGTCGTCGGCTACGTCCGGCTCGCCCGGTCCGTCCCGCTCCCCAGTAACGCCCATGTACGCCAGATCCAGGGCCTCGTCGTCGGCGAGGCCGCCCGCGGCAAGGGCGTCGCCCGCGCGCTCCTGCGCGCCGCGATGGACCGCGCCCGGTGGCAGGGCGCGACCCGGATCACCCTGCGGGTCCTCGGCCACAACGCCCCGGCCCGCGCGCTCTACGCGGCGGAGGGCTTCGCCGTCGAGGGCGTCCTGCCGGGGGAGTTCCTGCTGGAGGGCGCGTATGTGGACGACGTGTGCATGGGGCGGGCGCTGGACTGAGCGGTGCGGGTGGGGCGCTGGGCCGGGACCGAGCGGCGCGGGTGGGGCGCTGGGCCGGACCGAGCGGTCCGAACAGCGCACCAGGCGCCAGGGTCCCTCCGCGCGGCCCGGGTGACGCCGGCGATCCCGGGTGCCTCGCATGGCCCGGGTGACCCCGGTGACCCCGGGATTCACCCCCCGCCCGTCCCAGCCCCCCGCATCCCGCCCATCAACTCCCGCAGGCACCGCGACGCCAGGGCGGCCGGCGCGTCCTCGCCGTGGGCGGGCGCGTCCGTCTCCGCCCAGGTCTCCAGGGCGACCCGGATCGCGCCCGTCGCCGCCGCGGCCGTGAGGCGCAGCTCCAGGGGGTCGGCGGCGGGGCCCGCGAGTGCGGCGAGGACGCCGCGCAGGCGGTCCTCGGACTCCTGGTTGACGCGGAACCAGACGGCCCGCAGCGCCGGGTCGTGCTCGGCCGCGCGCAGCAGCCCGCGGGTCCAGCGCAGGCCCTCCTCCGCCTCCTCGTCCTCCGCCGCGAGCGACGCGGCGATGGACCGCTCCAGGGCGGTGGGCAGCGCCGTGCCGGGCGGGGTGGTGGCGAGCTCGGCCCGCCAGCGGTCGGCGCCGCCCGCGAGGAGCGGGGCGACGGCGTCCTGCTTGGAGCGGAAGTAGCGGTAGAAGGTGCGCAGCGCGACCCCGGCCCGCTGGGCGATGTCCTCGGCGGTGGTGTCGTCCGGGCCGCGCTCGGTGAACAGCTCGGCGGCGGCGCGCGCGATGTCCAGCTGCGTGGCCGCCTTGCGGCGCTCGGTCAGGGAGGGGGCCCTGGCGGGTGCGGCGCCGTCGGCCGGGTTCTTGTCGCTCACGCCACCCAGCGTACGCCCGTGACTGCCATAAGTGCACGCTGTGCACCTATGGCAAAACGTGCCACATGGGCGTACGGTGGCAGACATACCCGGATAGCTCGACATCGAGAGGTTGCTGTCATGAAGCAGCTCACCCGCTACGTAGGACGCCGTGCCCTGGTCACCGGCGGCGGCTCCGGCATCGGCCAGGCCACCGTCCTGCGCATGCTCGCGGAGGGCGGCACCGTCGTCGCCGCCGACATCAGCGAGGACGGCCTCAAGGACACCGTCGCCAAGGCCGGCGACGACGCCGAGCGCCTGACCACCCTCGTCGTGAACATCGGCGACGAGTCCTCGGTGCGCGAGGGCGTCGCCGCCGCCGTCACGGCCCTCGGCGGCCTGGACGTGCTGGTCAACGCGGCGGGCATCCTGCGCTCCTCGCACACCCACGAGACCAGCCTCGACGCCTTCGAGCAGGTGCTCCGGGTCAACCTCACCGGCACCTTCCTCATGATCCGCGAGGCGATCCCCGCGCTCCTGGAGGGCGAGGGCGCCGCCGTCGTCAACTTCTCCTCCACCTCCGCGACGTTCGCGCACCCCTACATGGCGGCCTACGCGGCCAGCAAGGGCGGCATCCAGTCCATGACCCACGCGCTCGCCGCCGAGTACGCCAAGCAGGGCATCCGCTTCACCGCCGTCCAGCCCGGCTCCATCTCCTCCGGCATGACCGACGGCAGCGGCGCCAGCAAGCAGTCCGCGGGCCCCGGCCTGCCCGAGGACACCGACTGGTCGCTCTTCGCGAAGCTGGCCCCCGCCCTCGGCCAGGGCTTCGCGGGACCCGAGACCGTCGCGGGCGTCGTCGCGATGCTCGCCTCCGAGGACGGCCGCTTCATCACCGGCACCGAGATCCGCATCGACGGCGGGACCCACTTCTGATGTCCGACCAGAACACCGCCGCCCAGACCCCCGTCCCGACCGCCGCCGAGGTCTTCGCCGGCCGCACCGCCGTCATCACCGGGGCCTCCTCCGGCATCGGCGCCGGACTCGCCCGGCACGCCGCCTCCCTCGGCATGAAGCTGGTCCTCGCCGACATCGCCGCCGACCGCCTCGCCGCCTTCGCCGAGGAGCTGCGGGCCACCGGAGCCGAGGCCGAGGCCGTCGTCACCGACGTCTCCGACCCCGCCTCCGTCGAGGCGCTCGCCGACACCGCGTACACCCGCTTCGGCAGCGTCGACCTGCTGGTCAACAACGCCGGGATCATGGCCATGGGCTACTCCTGGGAGATCCCCGCCGCGCGCTGGGACGCCATGCTGCGGATCAACATCGGCGGATACGTCAACGGCATCCGGGCCTTCGTCCCGCGCATGCTGGAGCGCGGCGAGAAGGCCTGGATCGTCAACGTCTCGTCCGTCGGCGGCCTGCTGCCGAGCCCGCTCATGGCCCCGTACAGCGTCACCAAGTTCGGCACCCTCGCGCTCAGCGAGTCGCTGCACTACGAGATGCAGATGAAGGGCGCGCCGATCCAGGTGTCCGTGGTGACCCCCGGCTCGGTCAAGAGCGAGATCTTCAAGGCCGCCCGCCCCGGCGAGAGCGAGCCCCCGGAGATCGCCGCCTTCAACGAGCAGCTCCAGCAGCTCGCCGACGAGCACGGCCTCACCCCCGAGGAGCACGCCGAGCGCGTCTTCGAGATGGTCGCCGAGGGGAAGTACTGGGCGATACCGCAGCCCGAGCAGCTCTTCCCCGCCCTCCAGCCGAGGACCGACATGATCCTCGCCCAGGAGAACCCGCAGCTCCGGCTCGGCGGCTAACCGAACCGGGCCCACAGCCTCGGGAAGCGGGCCGCGAGCACCTCGTCGTCCTCCAGGACGAGCGGGGTGCCCGCCGGCTCCGCGGCCTGCGGCGGGATCCCCAGATCCGGCGCCTCCACGCCGGTCAGCCGCTCATAGGCCTCGTCCGCCGCGAAGCCCAGCTCCTCGCCGTCCCCGTCGATCTCCTCGTCGAAGGCGTCGAGCAGCTCCGCCAGCGCGTCCGGATCGTGCACCGCCCCCTCGAAGACCTCCCGACCCTGGCCGATCAGCCAGCAGCGGAAGAAGTCGAAGACGTCGTCGCCCGCCCCGTCGAACAGCACCGCCGCCGCGCCCCACAGCTCCCACGTGTACGCGCGGTTGAAGCGGGCCTCGAAGTGGCGGGCGAAGTCGAGGACGGCGTCGGGGTCCAGCTGCGTCAGGCGTTCGACGAGCAGGTCGGCATGCTCCTCCGGGTCGCCGTCGGCGCCCTCCCGGGTGGAGTCGATGATCTCCCAGAACTCCGTCTCGTCCATCACGGGACAAGCATCGTGGCTGCCGCCGGGCGACGCACCCGGAAACGGCCGAAAACAATCCGGACGGAAGATGTCGTATTTTCCTGTCAGGCTCGGCCCATGACCACCGAAACGAAGCCCCTGTCCGGCCGGATCGTCCTCGTCGCGGGCGCCACCCGAGGTGCCGGGCGGGCCATCGCCGTGCAGCTCGGCGCCGCCGGAGCCACCGTCTACGTCACCGGACGGACCACCCGCGACAAGGTCAGCGAGGTCGGCCGCGCCACCGAGACCATCGAGGGCACCGCCGAGCTCGTCACCGCCGCCGGCGGCGAGGGCATCGCCGTCCCCACCGACCACCTGGACCCCGGCCAGGTGCGCGCCCTGGTCGAGCGGATCGACCGCGACCACGGCCGGCTCGACGTGCTCGTCAACGACGTCTGGGGCGGTGAGCACCTTCTCGCCTTCGGGAAGAAGACCTGGGAGTACGACCTCGACGGCGGCCTTCGGATGCTCGAACTCGGCGTGAAGACGCACGCCATCACCTCCCACACCGCGCTGCCGCTGCTGATCCGGCACCCCGGCGGGCTCGTCGTCGAGGTCACCGACGGCACCGCCGCGTACAACGGCACCCGCTACCGCGAGAACCTCTTCTACGACCTCGCCAAGAACGCCCCGATCCGGATGGCCTTCGGACTCGGCGAGGAGCTGAAGGAGCACGGGGGAACGGCCGTCTGCGTCAGCCCCGGCTGGCTCAGGTCCGAGCAGATGCTCGCCCACTTCGGCGTCACCGAGGACACCTGGCACGAGGCCGTGAAGGAGCTCCCCGACTTCGGCGTCTCCGAGTCCCCGGTGTACGTCGGCCGGGCCGTCGCCGCCCTCGCCGCCGACCCCGACCGGGCCCGCTGGAACGGGCGGTCGCTCGACAGCGGCCAGCTCGCCAGGGAGTACGGCTTCACCGACGCCGACGGCTCCCGGCCCGACTCCTGGGGCTTCATCACGGCCAAGGAGACGGACCCGGACACCAAGGTGGCGGACTACCGGTAGAGCTCGCCCAGGCCCCGCGCGGCCTCCGTGAACCGCGCGCGCAGGGAGGCGGGGGCCAGCACCTCCGCCTCCGGGCCGAGCCCGAGCAACTGCCCGAAGGCGACGTCCTCGTCCTCCACCGGGAGCGTCACGGTGACGAGGCCGTCGCCGTCCCCGCCCCCGGAAGCCCTGGAAGCCCTGGAAGCCTCCTCCAGCGCCGCCTCCGCCGCCGCCCGGTCCGTCACATACGGCAGCCGCCGCGCCCCCGCCGGAGTCAGCCGGAGCACGACCTCGGCCCGCAGCAGCGAGCGGGCGAACTCGGCGGAGCGCTCGGTCCAGAACGCCGCCAGGTCGAAGCCGGGATCCCGCTCGAAGCGCTCCTCGCCCACGACCACCTCGGTGAACCGGTCCACCCGGTAGGTGCGGAACGCGCCGCTCCCGTCCCCGAGACGCGCGCAGACGTACCAGACGCCCGCCTTCAGGACGAGACCGTACGGTTCGAGCGCGCGCTCCACCTCGCCGTCGCCCCGCCGGTAGCGGGCCCGCACCGGCCGGTCGTCCCACACCGCGTCCGCGACCGGCGCGAGCAGCCCGGGTGTCTCCGGCTCCTGGAACCAGGCGGGCGCGTCCAGGTGGAAGCGCCGGCCCACCGCCTCCGGCGCGTCCCGCAGCGAGGGCGTCAGCGCCGCCGACACCTTCAGCCGGGCCGCCGAGGCCGCGTCGGCGAGCCCCAGGTCCCGCAGCGCCTCCGGGAGCCCCGAGAGGAACAGCGCCTCCGCCTCCCCGCGCGCGAGCCCGGTCAGCCGGGTCCGGTAGCCGCCGACGAGCCGGTAGCCGCCCGCCCGGCCCCGGTCCGCGTAGACCGGCACCCCCGCCTCCGAGAGGGCGAGGGCGTCACGGGTGATGGTGCGCTCCGACACCTCCAGCTCGGCGGCGAGTTCGGCGGCCGTCATGGACGGCCGGGACTGGAGCAGGAGCACCAACTTGATGAGGCGGGCGGCACGCATGACTCCATCATGCGTGCCGCCCGCCTCACACGGAGCGGGGGCCCTTACAGGCCGTAGCGCTCGCGCGCCTCCTTCACCGAGGTCGCCTGGACCTGGCCCTTGCGGGCGAGCTGGGCGAGCGCGGCGACCACGATCGACTGGGCGTCGATGCCGAAGTGGCGGCGGGCGGCGTCGCGGGTGTCCGACAGGCCGAAGCCGTCGGCGCCCAGCGAGGACCAGTCCTGCTCGACCCACTGCGCGATCTGGTCCGGGACCTGGCGCATGTAGTCCGAGACGGCGAGGACCGGGGAGTCCACGCCCTCCAGCGCCTTGCGGACGTACGGCACGCGCTCCTCGCCGCGCAGCAGGGCCGCGTCGGCCTCCAGCGCGTCGCGGCGCAGCTCGGTCCAGGAGGTGGCGGACCACACGTCGGCGGCCACGCCCCACTCGGCGGCGAGCAGCTTCTGCGCCTCCAGGGCCCAGTGGATGGCCGTGCCGGAGGAGAGCAGCTGGATGCGCGTGGCGTTGGCCGGGAGCTCCAGGCCGGCCGACTCGGCCGTGTTGAAGCGGTAGAGGCCCTTGATGATGCCCTCGTCGACACCGGACGGCTTGGCCGGCTGCGGCATGGGCTCGTTGTAGACGGTGAGGTAGTAGAAGACGTTCTGGTCCTCGCCCTCGGCCGCCTCGCCGTACATGCGGCGCAGGCCCTCCTTGACGATGGCCGCGACCTCGTAGGCGAACGCCGGGTCGTAGGTGAGCGCCGCCGGGTTGGTGGCCGCGATCACCGGGGAGTGGCCGTCGGCGTGCTGGAGGCCCTCACCGGTCAGCGTGGTGCGGCCGGCGGTCGCGCCGACGAGGAAGCCGCGGCCGAGCTGGTCGCCGAGCTGCCACATCTGGTCGGCGGTCCGCTGCCAGCCGAACATCGAGTAGAAGATGTAGAACGGGATCATCGCCTCGCCGTGCGTCGCGTACGACGTGGAGGCGGCGATGAAGTCGGCCATCGAGCCGGCCTCGGTGATGCCCTCGTTCAGGATCTGGCCGTTGACGGCCTCCTTGTAGTACATCAGCTGGTCGCGGTCGACCGGCTCGTACGTCTGGCCCTTCGGCGAGTAGATGCCGAGCGAGGGGAACAGCGACTCCATGCCGAAGGTGCGGGCCTCGTCCGGGACGATCGGGACCCAGCGCTTGCCGGTCTCCTTGTCGCGGACCAGGTCCTTCACCAGGCGGACGAAGGCCATCGTGGTGGCGATGGACTGCGAGCCGGAGCCCTTGTCGAAGGCGGCGAAGGTCTTCTCGGCGGGCGCGGGCAGCGGCGCGAGCGGGTGCACGCGGCGGGCCGGGGCGGGGCCGCCGAGGGCCGCGCGGCGCTCCTGGAGGTAGCGGACCTCCGGCGCGTCGGCGCCCGGGTGACCGTACGGGACCTGCCCGTCGACGAACTGGGCGTCCGAGATCGGCAGCTCAAGAAGGTCACGCATGTTCTTGAACTCGTCCGTCGTCAGCTTCTTCATCTGGTGGTTCGCGTTCTTCGACGCGAAGCCCTCACCCAGGGTGAAGCCCTTGACGGTCTGCGCGAGGATGACCGTCGGCGCGCCCTTGAACTCCAGGGCGGCCTTGTACGCGGCGTACACCTTGCGCGGCTCGTGGCCACCGCGGGAGAGGTGGAAGCACTCCAGGATCTTGTCGTCGCTGAGCAGCTTCGCCATCTCGACGAGGGCCGGCTCGGAGCCGAAGAAGTCCTGGCGGATGTAGGCGGCGTCGCGGGTCTGGTACGTCTGGACCTGCGCGTCCGGCACCTGGCGCAGGCGGCGGACGAGGGCGCCGGTGGTGTCGAGCGCGAACAGCTCGTCCCAGGCGTTGCCCCACAGGGACTTGACCACGTTCCAGCCGGCGCCGCGGAACTGGGCCTCCAGCTCCTGCACGATCTTGAAGTTGGCGCGGACCGGGCCGTCGAGGCGCTGCAGGTTGCAGTTGATGACGAAGGTCAGGTTGTCCAGACCCTCGCGGGCGGCGAGCGCCAGGGCGGCGGTCGACTCCGGCTCGTCCATCTCGCCGTCACCGAGGAACGCCCACACGTGCGAGGCGGAGACGTCCTTGATGGAGCGGTTGGTCAGGTAGCGGTTGAAACGCGCCTGGTAGATCGCGGAGAGCGGGCCGAGGCCCATGGAGACGGTGGGGAACTCCCACAGCCAGGGCAGCCGGCGCGGGTGCGGGTAGGAGGGCAGGCCGTTGCCGCCGGACTCCTGCCGGAAGTTGTCGAGGTGGCCCTCGTTCAGCCGCCCGTCGAGGAAGGCGCGGGCGTAGATGCCGGGGGAGGCGTGGCCCTGGATGTAGAGCTGGTCGCCGGAGCCCTCGGCGGCGCCCGACTCCTTGCCCTTGAAGAAGTGGTTGAAGCCGGTCTCGTAGAGCCAGGCCGCGGAGGCGAAGGTGGCGATGTGGCCGCCGACGCCGTACTTGGAGCCGCGGGTGACCATCGCGGCCGCGTTCCAGCGGTTCCACGCGGTGATCTTCCGCTCCATCTCCTCGTCGCCGCCGAACTCGGTGACCGAGGGCTCGGCGGAGGTGGGGATGGTGTTGACGTAGTCCGTCTCCAGCAGCTTGGGCAGGGCCAGGCCCGCGCCCTCGGCGTGCTGGAGCGTGCGGCGCATCAGGTAGGCGGCCCGGTGGGGGCCGGCGGCCTTGGTGACGGCGTCCAGGGAGGCCGCCCACTCGGCGGTCTCCTCGGTGTCACGGTCCGGGAGCTGGTCGAGCTCGCTCGGAATCTTGCCTACGGGATCGGTCATGATCGCCGCCTTCCGGACAGGTGGGGGTGGTGAAAAGAGGCCTTGTCTGGCAGGACAGGGCGAAGGGCCGGGGTACGGCCCGCCGAAGACTGTAAGCCGCCGATCGATGATCGATCAAAGTGTTGAAGGGAAAAACTTGCCCCGAGCACCAAAGTCGGCACAGGGTGCCGCGAAAAAGGGCACCCGGTGCCTACTTTTCGAAGGATTTGCGCAGGTGGGGGAGCGATTGAGAGCCCGTACGCACGAATGAGCGGGCCCGTTCGAAACGGACCCGCTCACTCGGAGAAGGGGCGGCGCGTGGCCGGATCACGCCCTCGCGTCACGCCCTCGGGGCGCACCCGAGGACATGCGCCTTCACCAGCGCCCCGATGTTCGGGTCGCCCCTGCGGAAGGCCTCCACGAGCTCCTGGTGCTCCTCCGCGTACGACTTCTGCACCGTGCCGAGCCAGCGGATCGACAGCGCCGTGAACACCTCGATGCCCAGGCCCTCCCAGGTGTGGAGCAGCACGCTGTTGCCCGCCGCCTTCACCAGCTCCCGGTGGAACGCCACCGTGTGCCGCACCTGCGCCGTGCCGTCCGCCGCCGCGTCCGCCTCGTACAGCGCCGCCACATGCGGCTCCAGGGTCGAGCAGTCGGACGCCAGCCGCCCCGCCGCCAGCTCGGCCGCGATCTGCTCAAGACCGGCCCGTACGGGGTAGCTCTCCTCCAGGTCGGCGGCGGTGAGATTGCGCACCCGGACGCCCTTGTTCGGCGCCGACTCGATCAGCCGCAGCGACTCCAGCTCGCGCAGCGCCTCCCGGACCGGGGTCTGCGAGACCTCCAGCTCCGTGGCGATCCGCCGCTCCACGATCCGCTCGCCCGGCTTCCAGCGCCCGCTGACGATGCCCTCCACGATGTGCTCGCGGATCTGCTCGCGCAGCGAATGGACGACGGGCATGGTCATGGAAGCCGCTCCTTAGGGAGTCATTGACCCTTAGACAATACGGCGGTGTCCCCGCCCGGAAACACATCCGGACGGGGACACCGCAGGTGAGGCTTGTTACGTTGCCTTCCGGCAGCGTGCCTTACAGACCGAGGTCGACCTCGAACTCGCCGGCCTCCAGGATCGCCTTGACGGCCGTCAGGTAGCGGGCGGCGTCGGCGCCGTCCACCAGACGGTGGTCGTAGGAGAGCGTCAGGTAGGTCATGTCGCGGACGCCGATGACGGTGCCCTCGGCGGTCTCGATGACGGCCGGACGCTTGACCGTGGCACCGATGCCCAGGATGGCGACCTGGTTCGGCGGCACGATGATCGTGTCGAACAGCGCACCGCGCGAACCGGTGTTGCTGATGGTGAAGGTCGCACCGGCCAGCTCGTCCGGCGTGATCTTGTTGCCGCGGACCTTGCCGGCCAGCTCGGCGGTGGCCTTGGAGATGCCGGCGATGTTCAGGTCGCCCGCACCCTTGATGACCGGGGTCATCAGGCCCTTCTCGGAGTCCACCGCGATCCCGATGTTCTCGGAGTCGAAGTAGGTGATGGTGCCCTCGGCCTCGTTGATCCGGGCGTTGATGACCGGGTGGGCCTTCAGCGCCTGGGCCGCCGCCTTCACGAAGAACGGCATCGGGGAGAGCTTGACACCCTCACGGGCGGCGAAGGCGTCCTTCGCGCGGCCGCGCAGCTTCATCAGCTTGGTGATGTCGACCTCGACGACCGAGGACAGCTGGGCCTGGCCGTGCAGCGCCTTCATCATGTTGTCGCCGATGACCTTGCGCATGCGGGTCATCTTGACGGTCTGACCGCGCAGCGGGGAGACCTCAAGGGCCGGGGCCTTGGCGGCGGCGACCGGAGCCGGAGCGGCGACCGGAGCCGGGGCGGCCTTCTTGGCCTCGGCGGCCGCGAGGACGTCCTGCTTGCGGATACGGCCGCCGACGCCGGTGCCCTTGACGGCCGCCAGGTCGACACCGTTCTCGGTGGCCAGCTTGCGGACCAGCGGGGTCACGTACGCGCCGTCCTCCGCCGGCTGTGCGGCGGCGGGGGCGACCGGGGCGACCGGAGCCGGGGCGGCGACCGGCGCGGCGGGCGCGACCGGGGCCGGAGCGGCGACCGGGGCGGCCGGCGCGACCGGAGCCGGGGCGGCGACCGGAGCGGCCGGAGCCACCGGGGCCGGAGCCGCGACGGGGGCCGGGGCGGCCGGAGCCGGAGCGGCGGCGGGCGCGGCACCGGCGGCACCGATGACGGCCAGCTTGGCGCCGACCTCGGCGGTCTCGTCCTCGCCGACCACGATCTCCAGGAGCACGCCGGAGGCGGGCGCCGGGATCTCGGTGTCGACCTTGTCCGTGGAGACCTCAAGAAGCGGCTCGTCGGCCTCGACGGTCTCGCCGACCGACTTCAGCCAGCGGGTGACGGTGCCCTCGGTCACGGACTCGCCGAGCGCCGGAAGGACGACGTCGGTGCCCTGAGCGGCACCGGCGGGGGCGGCGGCCGGAGCCTCGGCCACGGGGGCCGGGGCGGCGGGGGCCTCGGCGACCGGCGCCGGGGCGACCGGGGCCGGAGCGGCGACCGGCTCGGCGGCCGGCGCCGGGGCGGCGGCGGGGGCGCCGCTGCCGTCGTCGATGATGGCCAGCTCGGCGCCGACCTCGACCGTCTCGTCCTCGGCGACCTTGATGGAGGCCAGGATGCCCGAGGCGGGGGCGGGGATCTCGGTGTCGACCTTGTCGGTCGAGACCTCGAGCAACGGCTCGTCAGCCTCGACGCGCTCGCCCTCGGCCTTGAGCCAGCGGGTGACGGTGCCCTCGGTGACGCTCTCGCCGAGCGCCGGCAGGGTTACGGAAACCGACATGGTTTCGGTTGCTCCTATCGAATGTGCGGAAAGTGGTCGTCGCGCCCTGAGTGACGTGAGCGTCAGTCGTGGGAGTGGAGAGGCTTGCCGGCCAGGGCCAGGTGGGCCTCGCCGAGGGCCTCGTTCTGCGTCGGGTGGGCGTGGATGAGCTGCGCGACCTCGGCCGGCAGCGCCTCCCAGTTGTAGATCAGCTGCGCCTCGCCGACCTGCTCGCCCATGCGGTCACCGACCATGTGGACGCCGACCACGGCACCGTCCTTGACCTGGACCAGCTTGATCTCGCCCGCGGTCTTGAGGATCTTGCTCTTGCCGTTGCCCGCGAGGTTGTACTTGAGGGCGACGACCTTGTCCGCGCCGTAGATCTCCTTGGCCTTGGCCTCGGTGATGCCGACGGAGGCGACCTCGGGGTGGCAGTACGTCACCCGCGGCACACCGTCGTAGTCGATCGGGACGGTCTTCAGACCGGCCAGCCGCTCCGCGACCAGGATGCCCTCGGCGAAGCCGACGTGGGCGAGCTGGAGGGTCGGGACCAGGTCGCCGACCGCGGAGATCGTGGGCACGTTGGTGCGCATGTACTCGTCGACGAGCACGTAGCCGCGGTCCATCGCGACGCCCTGCTCCTCGTAACCGAGACCGGCGGAGACCGGGCCGCGGCCGATGGCGACGAGCAGCACCTCGGCCTCGAAGGTCTTGCCGTCGGCCAGCGTGACCTTGACACCGGTCTCGGTGCACTCGGCCGACTGGAAGAAGGTGCCGAGGTTGAACTTGATGCCGCGCTTGCGGAACGCGCGCTCCAGCAGCTTCGAGCTGTTCTCGTCCTCGACCGGGACCAGGTGCTTCAGGCCCTCGATGACGGTGACGTCGGTGCCGAAGGACTTCCACGCGGAGGCGAACTCGACGCCGATGACGCCGCCGCCGAGGATGATCGCGGACTCCGGGACCCGGTCCAGGGTCAGCGCGTGGTCCGAGGAGATGATCCGGTTGCCGTCGATCTCCAGGCCGGGGAGCGACTTCGGCACGGAGCCGGTGGCGAGCAGGACGTGACGGCCCTCGACCCGGCGGCCGTCCACGTCGACCGAGGTCGGCGAGGACAGGTGGCCGGTGCCCTCGATGTAGGTCACCTTGCGGGAGGCGACGAGACCCTGCAGACCCTTGTACAGGCCCGAGATCACGTCGTCCTTGTACTTGTGCACGGCCTTGATGTCGATGCCCTCGAAGGTGGCCTTGACACCGAACTGCTCCGCCTCGCGCGCCTGGTCGGCGACCTCGCCGGCGTGGAGCAGGGCCTTCGTCGGGATGCAGCCGTTGTGCAGGCAGGTGCCGCCGAGCTTGTTCTTCTCGATCAGTGCGACGTCCAGGCCCAGCTGCGCTCCGCGCAGCGCCGCGGCGTAACCGCCGCTACCGCCGCCGAGGATCACTAGGTCGAAAACGGTGCTGGCGTCGTTCGCCACGTCACGTCCTCCATGCATGTGCGCTCGTCGCCGGTCGTCGATGACCGGGCGGCGGCTCTGGTGTCCGGCCGCATTTTCTTCGGCCCTGTGGTGGGGGCCCTGTCCTGCCGAGAACCCATCTTCGCACTTGTTGACGGACGACGGGACGCGGGGCCGGTGGTTGAGACCGGCGGATCGTCCGTACGGACGGGTAACGCGGGGGTGCGGGGCTGCGGATTTCGTCGCAGGCGAACGGCCCCCGGGCGGAACCCGGGGGCCGTTCGTCCAGCGGATCAGCGGGTGATCAGCGGGAGGCTCAGAGCTCGCCCTCCGCGTGCAGCTCGGCCAGCCGCACCAGGGTCCGCACCGAGGAGCCGGTGCCGCCCTTGGGGGTGTAGCCGTACGGGGCGCCCTCGTGGAAGGCCGGGCCCGCGATGTCCAGGTGCGCCCAGGTGATGCCCTCGCCCACGAACTCCTGGAGGAAGAGACCGGCGACCAGGCCGCCGCCCATCCGGACGCCCATGTTCGCGATGTCGGCGGTGGGGGAGTCCATGGACTTGCGCAGGTCCGCCGGGAGCGGCATCGGCCAGGACTGCTCGCCGACCTCCTCGGCGACCTCGTGGATCGCGGTCCGGTAGGCGTCGTCGTTGGCCATGATGCCGAAGGTGCGGTCGCCCAGGGCCAGCACCATGGCGCCGGTCAGGGTGGCCACGTCGATGATCGCGTCCGGGTTCTCCTCCGAGGCCTTGGTCAGCGCGTCGGCCAGGACCAGCCGGCCCTCGGCGTCCGTGTTGAGGACCTCGACGGTCTTGCCGCTGTACATGCGCAGCACGTCGCCGGGGCGGGTGGCCGAGCCGGACGGCATGTTCTCGGCCAGCGCCAGCCAGCCGGTGACGTTGACGGTCAGGCCGAGGCGGGCCGCGGCGACGACGGCGGAGAACACGGCGGCGGCGCCGCTCATGTCGCACTTCATCGTCTCGTTGTGGCCGGCCGGCTTCAGGGAGATGCCGCCCGAGTCGTAGGTGATGCCCTTGCCGACCAGGGCGAGGGTCTGCTCCGCCTTCGGGTGGGTGTAGGCGATCCGGACCAGGCGCGGCGGGTTCACCGAGCCGACGCCGACGCCGAGGATGCCGCCGAAGCCGCCCTTGGCGAGCGCCTTCTCGTCGAGCACCTGGACCTTGAGGCCGTACTCCTTGCCGGCGGCCTGGGCGGCGGCGGCGAAGGCGACCGGGTGGAGGTCGTTCGGCGGCTGGTTGATCAGGTCGCGGGAGCGGTTGATCTCCTCGGCGACGACCTGCGCGCGCTCCGCGGCGGCCTTGTAGGCCTTGTCGCGGGGCTTGGCGCCGAGCAGGGCGACCTCGCCCAGCGGCTTCTTGGCGTCCTTGGGGACGTCCTGGTAGGCGGTGTAGGCGTACGCGCCGAGCAGGGCGCCCTCCGCGATGGCGGCGGCGTCCTCGGGGGCGGCGATCGGCAGCGCGAACGCGGCCTTCTTCGCACCGGCCAGGGCACGCGCGGCGGTGCCGGCGGCACGGCGCAGCGTCTCGGCCGGGTAGGGCTCGCCGTCCTCGGGCGCGCCGCCCAGACCGACGGCCAGGACCACGGGGGCCTTCACACCGGCGGGGGCGGGCAGCTTGGTCGCCTCACCTTCGGCACCGGAGGCACCCAGAGTCTCCAGGACGGCGGCGAGCCCGCCGTCGAAGGCCTGGTCGACGGCCTCGGCGCCGGGGGCGACGACGAGCGCCTTGCCGGACTTCGCGACGCCGACCACGAGGGCGTCGGCACGCAGCGTCGCCGCTCCGGCGGTGCTGAGAGTGAGAGCAGTCACGGTGGTGAAATCTCGCTTCCATTGAGTTCTTGGCGGTCGAGGGATGGGCCGACCGTGCCCCGCCGCATCGTATTTCGGCCCGATGAGCGCCGAGAACGAGCCTACGCCCGCTCACCGTGTTCGCTCACGGCGGCGCTGATTCACTCGTCCGTGGTGTCTCTTTCGGGTTTACCCCGTCAGCTCGCGGAGCTCGTTCACACTCGCCTCATTCGCGCAAGGGCGACGCCCTCGCCTTTGCATCCTCTGCAGCATCTCCACAGGTCCCCCCACCGGGCGGACCTGCCCGAGGGGGGACACCACGTGAAGGACTCCGGCCGAATCCGTACGCCCAGAACCACCCGCACGGCACGCCTCGCGGCGCTCGCCGCCGCCGGGCTGCTGGCCACCGTCGTGCCGTCCGCGCAGGCGGGCGCCGCCGAGCCGGCCCCGCGCGTCGACCTCACCGTGCTCGTCGTCGACGACGGCGGCAGCGCGGTCGAGGCGATCACCGCCGAGCTGAAGAGCTCCGGAGTGCCGTACCGCACGCTCGACCTGACCGACGAGCACCGCCCCGTGCTCACCCCGGCCTTCCTCAGCGACACCGTGGACGGCCGCCCGCGCGCCCGGTACCAGGGCGTCGTCCTGCCGCACGAGGCCGTCTTCGGCCCCGACTCCGCCGAGCAGACCGCCCTCGTCGCGTACGAGAGGACCTTCGGCATCCCGCAGGTCGACGCGTACACCTGGGCCCACCCCGGCGTCGGGCTCGACTACACCGACGACGGCGGCTACTCCGGCGTCCTGGACGGCACCCAGGCCTCCGTCACGCCCGCCGGCCGGACAGGCCCCTTCCGGTACCTCAAGGGAACACTGGCCTTCGAGGACAACGACCCCTCCACCTCCGAGAGTTACGGCTACGCGGGCCGCCCCCGCGCCGGCTACACCAGCTACCTCGACATGCCCGTCGGGAACGGCGCGCGGGCCAGCCTGATCGGCGAGTACGCCCACGACGGGCGGCGCGAGCTGGTGGTCTCCTTCGCGTACAACCAGTACCAGCGCCAGTTCCGGGCGCTGGCCCGGGGCATCGTCGAATGGCTGACCCAGGGCGTCCACCTCGGTCAGGACCTCAACTACCTCTCCGTCCACGTCGACGACGTGCTCGCCCCCGACGCCCGCTGGGACACCGTGCGCAACTGCACCCCGGGCGACCTCGACTGCGCGGGCGACGACGGGGCGGCCGAGAACCCGATCCGGATGACCGCCGCCGACGCGCAGTACGCGGCCGCCTGGCAGAAGTCCTCGGGCTTCCTCCTCGACCTGGTCTACAACGGCGGCCAGGGCGAGCAGTGGAAGACCGAGCACGGCGGCACCGACCCGCTCGCCACCCGGCTGCTCGCCGACCGCGCCCAGTACCGCTGGGTCAACCACACCTACACCCACCCGTTCCTCGGCTGCGTCCAGGACACCACCACCGTCCCCTGGCAGTGCGCCAAGGACCCGGTGACGGGCGCGGTGAAGTGGACGAGCCGCAGCGAGATCTCCGCCCAGATCCGCGACAACTACCTCTGGGCCCTCGGCAAGGGGATCTCCGTCGACCGCGCCGAACTGGTCACCGGCGAGCACTCCGGCCTGAAGACGCTGCCCCAGCAGCCCGTGGACAACCCCAACCTCGCCGCGGCGCTCGCGGACAACGGCGTGAAATGGACGGCGAGCGACAACTCCCGCGAGCCGCAGCAACGTTCCGTCGGCTCCGCGCAGACCGTCCCCCGCCACCCCATGAACGTGTACTACAACGTGGGCACCGCGGCCGAGATGACCGACGAGTACAACTGGATCTACACCTCCCGGGCCGACGGCGGCAGCGGCATCTGCGAGTCCAACCCGACCTCGACCTGCCTGCGAGCCCCGCTCGACCCGGCCACCGGCTACGCGGCCCACATCGTGCCGCAGGAGGCCCGCACCGCCCTCGCCCACGTGATGGGCAACGACCCGCGCCCGCACTACGTGCACCAGTCCAACCTCGCCGAGGAGCGCATCCTCTACCCGGTCCTGGACCGGATCCTCGCCGACTACCGCGAGCTGTTCGCCCCGAACACGCCCCTGGTCAACCCGCGCCAGAAGGACGCGGGCACCGAACTGGACCGCCGCACAGCCTGGGACAAGGCCCTGGCAGCCGGCCAGGTAACGGCATACCGCATCGGCACCACGATCACGGTGAAGGCCCCGTCCGGCACGGACGTCCCCCTCACCGTCCCCGAGGGCACCCGCAAGCAACTCCTCCTCGGCACCACACCCTTCGGCACGGCGTACGCGGGCGCCCGCTCGGCCTGGACGACCCCCGACCTGCTCCAGACCGCGATCACGCTCAAGCTGCCGACCACCTGACCGAAGCCAGGGATCCGATACGTCCGGGGGGACAACATGCCGAGCAGTGGCCGACACGTCACCATGCTCACCGAAGGCACCTATCCACACGTGCACGGGGGCGTCAGCACGTGGTGCGACCAGCTGGTGCGCGGGATGCCGGAGGTCGACTTCCACATCCTCGCCCTCACCGGCAGCGGCCGCGAACCCGTGACCTGGGAGCTGCCGCCGAACATCTCCGAGCACCGCTCGTTCCCGCTCTGGGGCACCCCGGAGCGGGGCGGGGCGCTCAGGGGCAGGGCACGCCGCGACTTCCTCGCCACCTACGAACGCTTCCTGCTCGCCATCCTCGACCCGACCGCGGGCTGCGACTTCGGCGAGTCCCTGTACGCCCTCGCCGAACTCGCCCGCGAGGGACGCCTGACCGCCGCCCTGCGCTCGGAACAGGTCCTGCGCTCCCTCATGTGGATCTGGTCCATGCCCCACCTGCCGACGGCCGTGGCCCGCCCCACCGTCCACGACGCCCTCACCGCCACCGACCTGCTGGAACACGCCCTGCGCCCGCTCGCCGCCCGGATACCCGGCGACCGCGTGGCACACGCCGTGTCCAGCGGTCTCGCCACGCTGCCGGCGCTCGCCGCGCAGCACTTCGAAGGGGTGCCCTTCCTGCTCACCGAACACGGCATCTACCTCCGCGAGCGCTACCTCGGCTACCGCACGGAGCCCCAGCGCTGGCCGGTGAAGGCCTTCCTCCTCGGCTTCTACCGAGAGCTCAACTCCCTCGGCTACCGCAAGGCCGACCTGATCACCCCGTGCAACCAGTACAACCGGCGCTGGGAGGAGCGCGGCGGCGCCCCCGCCGACCGCATCCGCACCGTCTACAACGGCGTCGACCCCACCGCGTTCCCCTGGGCGGGCCCCGAACCGGAGACCCCCACCCTCAGCTGGGTGGGCCGCGTCGACCCGATCAAGGACCTGGAGACCCTGATCAGGGCGTACGCGATCGTCCGCGCCGAACTCCCCGAACTGCTCCTGCGTCTCTTCGGCCCGGTCCCCGCGGGCAACGAGGACTACCGCACCCGCCTGGAGAAGCTGGCCGCCGAACTGGGCGTGGCCGACGGAGTCACCTTCGAGGGCCGCACGTCCGACGTGGCGGGCGCCTACGCGGCAGGCAACATCGTGATGCTCTCCTCGATCAGCGAGGGCTTCCCGTTCTCCCTCATCGAGGCCATGTCCTGCGGCCGGGCCACGGTCTCCACGGACGTGGGCGGAGTCCGGGAGGCGGTGGGCGACACGGGCCTGGTGGTCCCACCCCGAGAACCGGCGGTGATGGCAGCGGCAATAACAACCCTCCTCCAGAACGACACCCACCGCACGGAACTGGCCCGATCGGCCCGCCAACGAGTGGTGGACCGCTTCACCCTCCCCCGCGGAGGCCCCGGACCCCGTGGACCCACGGCCGGGCGCGGTCCCACAGCACGCCCCCGACCCGATAGAGGAACTGGCCCACCGCCTGGACGACTTGACGGCAGCGGCAGTCCACCCGGACGAGATAGCCGCGATCCTGGAATCCGACGGCATGACCGACACCCACATCCGCCTCACCTACGGCCGCCAGGACTCCTTCGCCCTGGCCGAGGCCCTCTACGAGCGGACCGACCGCCGCCACCCGGCCCCCGAGCCCCCCCAGCCCACCCCCTGGCACACCGGCCTGGCCGGCTGCCTGCTCCGCGGCCTGGTCTTCGCCCTGCCCGGCCTCGCCTACGTGCTGGGCGCACCGCTGCTGGCCACCGGACCGGGCAGATACGGTTTGCCGCCCGGCACGGTTCCGCTGTTCGCGGGGGCGGTCACCGGCTGGGTGTGGAACCAGGCCCTGTCCCACCGCGCGTACACCTGGCTGGGCCTGGGCGACCGCCGAGCCGCCACCCGAGCGCTGCTCACCGGCGCCCCGGCGGGCGCGGCGGCGGGCGCGGCCGTAGCCGTAGCCGCGGCGGCCCCGGGCGAGACCCCGGCGGTCCTGTTCGGCGCGGGCCAGGCCCTGTACCTGGCCGCCGCGACCGTCCTCCTGGTCCTGGGCCGCGAACGCGCCCTGCTCTGCGCGCTGCTGCCACTCGCCGGAGCCGTCCCGGCCTTCCGCTACGACCTCCCCGAGCCGTTCCGGATCGCCCTGCTGCTCGCCTCGCTCACGGCGACGACCTGCGTGGCCGCCCGAGCCCTGCGCCCGGAGCCGGGGGAGCAGCCCCCCAGGACCAGGGGCGGACCACCGTTCGCGGCCTCCCTCCCGTACGGCCTGTTCGGCCTGGGCAGCGGACTGCTCGTGCTGTACGCGGGAGCGGACGCGGTCGTCGCGCTGACCCTTTCCATGGGCCCGGCCGAGTGGCTGCTGCACCGCTTCAGAGGCGCGAGCCTGACCCGTCTGCGCCTCCTGACGACGGCGTACGAGTTCCGCCGCGCCGTCACCGGCATGCTCGCCCGCTCCCTGGGCGCGTACCTCGGGGTGCTGGCCGCCCTGACCCTCACCGCCGCCGCGCTGTGGCCGGGCACGGCGGCCCTCGCCCCCGGGCGGATCGGCTCGCTGCTCCTGGTGGGCGCGGTGCTGTGGCTGGGCCTCCTGTTGCAGGCCTTCGGCGGGGTGTCGAGCGCGGCGGCGGTCTGCCTGCTGGCGGCGGGCGCGCAGACGCTGATGCCGCCGGCGGCGGCCCCGGTGGCGGCGGGCGCGGCGGCGGCGGTGCTGTGCGTGCTCACCGGCGTCCTGCTGGCCCGCCCGACCACCCACCGCTTCTAGGAACGGACCGGACATGCCCCCCTCCCTCCTGATCCCCTTCTACGAGCACCCGGCCGACCGCCCCGAGGACTGGGCCGCGGTGGTGGCGGCGGCCCCGGCCCTCTACGGCGTGGTCCTGAACCCGGCGAGCGGCGCGGGCCAGGCGGCGGACCCGGCCTTCGCGGAGCTGGCGGCCCGGCTGCGGACGGCCGGCGTCCGGGTCCTCGGCTACGCGGACACCGACTACGGCCGCCGCCCGCACGCCGAGGTCGTCGCGGACCTGCTGCGGCACCGCGACTGGTACCGGGCGGACGGCGCGTTCCTGGACCAGGTGCCGACGGATCCGACCGCGCTGCCGCACTACCGCCGCCTGGCGGTGTCGGCGCGGGCGGCAGGCGTCCGCACCCTGGTCCTGAACCACGGTGCCCACCCTGCCCCCGGCTACGAGGCCCTGGCCGACCTCCTCGTGACCTTCGAGGGCCCGTGGGACACGTACCGCGACCTGGACCTGCCGGTGGCGGACCACTACTGCCACCTGGTGTACGCGGCCCCGGCCGACGTCCGCCCCACGACCCCGGTGCACTGCGCGGTCCCCGGCACGGGCGCGCACCCGTGGGGCACCCTCCCGCACACGTTGGAGCCCGCCCGATGAGACGCCTGCTTCAGGCACTGGCCCTGCTGATCCTCCTGGCAGGCTGCACGGCACCCCCGCCCCCGGCCCCGGACACTCCGAAACCCCCACCCTCCCCACCCTCCACCCGCTGGCACCCACCCCCCGGCACCCCCTGGCAATGGCAACTGAGCGGCCCCCTGGACAAGTCCGTGGACGCCCAGGTCTACGACATCGACGGCTTCGACCACCCGGCGGCCACGGTGGCGGACCTGCACCGCCGCGGCCGCAAGGTCATCTGCTACCTGTCCACCGGCGCCTGGGAGGACTTCCGCCCGGACGCGGCGAAGTTCCCCAGGTCGGTCCTGGGCAAGGGCAACGGCTGGAAGGGCGAACGCTGGCTGGACATCCGCCGCACGGACGTCCTGGCCCCCCTGATGGCGACCCGCCTGGACATGTGCCGGGCGAAGGGCTTCGACGCGGTGGAACCGGACAACATGGACGCCTACAAAAACGAAACAGGCTTCCCCCTCACACCAGCCGACCAACTCGCGTACAACCGCCTGATCGCCCGCATGGCCCACGACCGAGGCCTGGCGGTGGGCCTGAAGAACGACCTGGACCAGATCCCCCAACTCCTGCCGGACTTCGACTTCGCGGTCAACGAGCAGTGCGCGCAGTACGACGAGTGCGACCTGCTGACCCCCTTCGTGAAGGCGGGCAAGGCGGTGTTCCACGCCGAATACGAGCAACAGACATCGGAGTTCTGCCCGAAGACAAGCCGCCTGGGCCTGAGCTCACTCCTCAAGAAGTACGAACTGGGAGCCTGGCGCCAGACCTGCTGAACGAGAAGACGGAGTCACCACACCTGAGGCGGCTCCGGCAGCATGCTGTAGTTCCCACTCGCGGCATGGTCATGCACCCCACCCGCAGGACACCGCCCGGCCTCGCCCCCGCCATAGGCCAGCCCCTGGCACTTGGCACACCACTTCCAGTCCGCCTGGGAGATCTGCACCCCGTGCAGCAGGGTGTAGTTCCCACTGGCCGACAGATCGTGGACACCCCCCGTGGGGCAGGCCGCGGCGGGCCCGCCACCGAAGACGAGCCCCTGGCAGTTGCGGCACCACCGCCAGTCGTCCTGGCTGGTCAGCCCCCGAAGCTCATGCAGCATCTGGTAGTTGCGCAGAGTGGACGGCTGATGTGCCCCGCCACCCGGGCAAGGACCGGGCGACCCGTCGCCGAACACGAGCGCCCGGCACGCCCCGCACTCGCGCCAGCCGGACTGCGCGGTCGGCAGGGTCACGTCGTGCTGCATGCTGTAGTTGCCGCTGGACGCGTGGTCGTGGCGCCCCCCGGCCGCGCAGGGCCCGGGCGTGCCGATCCCGCTAGCGAGCACCTGGCACTTGGCGCACCACCGCCACCCGTACTCACCGGCCATCGGCTCGACCCCGTGCAGCATGTGGTACTCACCGCTGCCGGTGTGGTCATGGCTGCCACCGGCCTGGCACGGCCCCGGGGAGCCGCCCGCGAAGGCGAGGCTCTGGCACTTCGCGCACCACCGCCAGCCCGCCTGCACCGCCGGCGCGGGGAACTCGTGGAGGAGGCTGTACGGCCAGCTCGGGCCGTGGTCGTGGGTGCCGCCGACCGGGCACTCGCCCACCTTGGTGCCGAAGGCGAAGGCGATCCCCTGGCACTTGGCGCACCAGCGCCAGCCCGGCTGCTGGTGCGGGTAGTCGGGGACGGGGAAGGAGCCGATGAGGCTCACGCGGACGCCGGGCACGCCCTCGTCCTGCCGCTCGACGACCTGGACCCGGTAGCCGGTGCCGCCGAACGCGATCGTGGCGCCCAGGCCGACGGCCGGCGGGAAGGAGGTCTCGAACCAGGGCGGATCTACCTCGTGGTGCCCCGGCCCGATCGACCGCGCGCCGATGGTGTGCACGACCACCGCCGGGTCGCCGATACCGGCGTCGTCCCCGACGGGGAGCCGGTACTCGACGGTGAGGACGCCGCCGCCGTCGAGGTTCGCCACCGCGAGCACCGGGCTCTCGCCGGCCCGGGTGAGCGCCGCCACCGTGGCGTCGGTGCCGAACCGGGAGTGGACCACACGCCGGTCGAAGGCGCCCGCCGCGCCGCTCCCGGAGGTGTACGCGCCGCTGCCGCCGAACTCGCGGCGGACGAACAGCCGGTACAGCGACGCGGCGGCGGCCCTGCGCCCGCTGCGCCAGAAGTCGGGGACGGTCACCACGTCGGCGAACTCGGCGGGCCGGTCGATGGCGTGGCTGTTGGTCCCGGTCCAGCCCATCACGCAGTACGGATCGGCGTAGGCGCCGCCGTACCCCCAGGCGTGCTCGAAGCCGAGCAGATGGCCGACCTCGTGCTGGAAGAACTCCAGACCCCCGCCCTGGTCGAGCGCGAGGTCCCCGCCGCCGTCGGCGCCCGCGTTGCACGGCGGCGGGTTGAGGAAGCAGGCGACATGGTCGAAGCCGGAGAGCGACTGCCCCGCCGCCTCGGTCGCCTCGCGGCAGGCGACGACCATGCCGTGCCGGTCGTCGCGCAGCGCCGACTGGTCGCGGTCGAGCACAAGCCATTGCGGGGAGAGCGTGAACTGGAGGTCGAGCAGCCCGAAGGTGGAGCGCGCCCAGTAGTCGCGCAGGCTCCAGCCGTCGGGCCGCCCGCACAGCGCGTCGAAGAACGCGTCTCCCCAGACCACGGTGGCCGGGGCGTCGGGGCTGGGTGTGCGCCAGGTGAACCGGGGGACGAAGACGCGTACGGGTCCGGGAAACACGGGTGCCCCTCTCGGCGAGCTCCAGCGAGGCTGGATCCCTACCCGGGGCGGTGCCGGTCCGTGCCGACGCGCCCCGGGGTTCACCCCAAGGTGAGCGCCACCAGCGCCACCGTCGCCGCCGTCTCCTCGACCGCGCCGAACACGTCCCCGGTCACCCCGCCGAAGCGCCGTACGCACCGCCGCAGCAGCAGTTCGGCGACGCCGAGGGCGGCGAGGGCGGCGAGGGGGAGGCGGAGGGCGTCGTACGGGGAGAGGAGCGCGCCGGCCGCCGCGCACAGGACGAGCACCAGACAGGTCGTCAGGACGGCGGAGCGGTACGGGACGGTGGCGGCGACGATCGCGCCGAGGCCTTCGGGGCGGGCGGCCGGCACGCCGTGGCGGGAGGCGTGGGTGAGGGCGAGGCGGGCGACGGTGGCGGCGAGGACGGCGCCGACGATGCCGTGGGCCCAGCCCTCGGCGTACAGCTCGTAGAGCGCGGCGACCTGGGCGAGCAGCGCGAAGAGGATGGCGAGCACGCCGAAGGGGCCGATGTCGGACTGCTTCATGATGCGCAGCGCGTCCTCGGCGGGCTTGGCGCTGCCGAGTCCGTCGGCGGTGTCGGCGAGCCCGTCGAGGTGGAGGCCGCGGGTCATCAGCGCGGGGACGCCGACGGTGAGGACGGCGGCGAGCAGCGGGCTCGAGCCGAGCAGCAGGAACACCCCTCCGACCGCGGCCGCGCACAGGCCGACGACGAGGCCCGCGACCGGGGCGCAGAGCATCCCGGCGCGGGCCGCGTCGCGGTCCCAGCGGGTGATGCGGGCGGGGAGCACGGTGAGGGTGCCGAAGGCGAAACGCAGGCCGTCCATCCGCGGAAGGTTAGTGCCCCGGCCAGAAGGCTAAATTGGCCATATGGCACGAAAGTGATCGAAACAGAATGATCGGCAGAGGGGTGGCATGGGTCACTGGTTCTCGCGCAACATCGTCGAACCCGGGAAACTCCCGCTGTTCCTCGCCCTGACCTCCTTCGTGCTGACCTTCCTGGTCACCCGTACGGTGACCCGGCTCATCCGGGCCGGCAAGGGCCCGTTCCGCAACGTCTCCTCGGGCGGGCTGCACATCCACCACGTGGTGCCGGGCGTGGTGCTCACCGTCCTCGGCGGGTTCGGCGCGGTGGCCAGCGGCCGGGAGGGGATCGGGGCGGCCGTCTTCGCCGTGGTCTTCGGGATCGGCGCGGGGCTCGTCCTGGACGAGTTCGCGCTGATCCTGCATCTCGACGACGTCTACTGGTCGGAGGACGGCCGCAAGAGCGTCGAGGTCGTGGTCCTGACCGCGGCCCTCGTGCTGCTCACCCTGGCGGGCTTCTCCCCGCTCGGCGTCAACGACATGACGGCGAGTGAACGCCAGGACCGGGCCGGGTTCATCCTGACCCTCGCGGTGAACTTCCTCTTCGTCCTGACCACCCTGGTGAAGGGGAAGTTCCGGATGGCCGTGCTCGGCACCCTCGTGCCGTTCGTCGCGATCGTCGGCGCCGTCCGTCTCGCCCGCCCCGGCTCCTGGTGGTCCCGCCGCCTCTACGCCCGACGGCACCGGGCCAGGGCCCGCTCCTGGGTCCGCGCCTACCGGCACGACAAGCGCTGGACCCGGGTCCGCCGCAGGGCTCAGGACCTGATCGGCGGCTTCCAGGAGCGCGTCCCCGGGCGGGGCTCCGCACCGCGCTGACCCCGCTCCCGCCACCGCTGGAAGGCGATGACCGCGAGCACCGCGGCGATGGCGGCGATGTGCTCCTTGCCGGCCAGGTTGTTCTTGATCAGCACCTCGACCACCATCGCCACGACCACCAGCGTCCCGGTCCACCGGGCCCGGTAGCGCCAGCACACGTACACGGCGAGGCCGACCACCGCCGCCGACGGGCCGGTGTCCACCACCTGCGCGTCGGAGGCGGGCAGGCCGAACGGGCTGTCGGGCCCGAGCGCGATGGCGAGCCGGGCGTACAGCGTGCCGGCCAGCGTCGCCGCGTACGCGACGACCAGCGTCCGCCACCGGCCCAGGCAGATCTCGGCGATGCCGAAGACCAGCAGGATCTGGGCGAGCGCGCCCCACACCGGCAGGTCGAGCGCCGGTACGAAGAGCGAGAGCGGGGTCCGCAGCAGGGCCAGGACCAGCGGGTCCTCGGCCCGGACCGAGCCGATGTCCTGCACCGGCTGGTAGCCCCAGTCCTGGTTCTGCACGATCTGGAAGACGGAGGTGAGGCAGACCGCCGCCAGGGTCATGGGGATCGCCCGCCACCCGCGGGCGACGAGCGCCGCCCGCACGGTCGCGTACAGCGGCCCCCACTCCCGTATGGCGAAGCTCCTCAGTGCCCCGCGCGCCCCCGAAGCGTTTCTCAACGCCGTCCCTCCAGATGCTTGCGGTGCAGCCACTTCGGCAGTCCGGGGGCTTCCAGGAAGCCCTCGGCGCGCCCGGCCGCGAGGCCGATGCGCAGCAGGTCGGCGCTCTTCTCGAAGAGCATGAAACGGGGCTCCCAGATCGGTCGGTACTTGGCGTTGGCGCGGTACAGCGACTCGATCTGCCACCAGCGGGAGAAGAAACTGAGCAGCGAGCGCCACATGCGCAGCACGGGTCCCGCCCCCAGCTTCGAGCCACGTTCGAAGACGGATCGGAACATCGCGAAGTTGAGCGAGACCTGAGTGATCCCGATCTCCTTCGCCCGCTGGAGCAACTCGATGACCATGAACTCCATCAGGCCGTTCTCGGAGTCCCGGTCCCGGCGCATCAGGTCCAGCGAGAGGCCCTTCGGCCCCCAGGGCACGAAGGACAGCAGGGCCCGCAGCTCGCCCGACTCGTCCGAGCACTCCAGCATCACGCACCGGCCGTCCCGGGGGTCGCCAAGCCGTCCGAGCGCCATCGAGAAGCCGCGCTCGGTGGCCCCGTCGCGCCAGTCGTCGGCCTTGCGGAGCAGCTCGTCCATCTCGTCGGCGGGGATGTCCTCGTGGCGCCGGATGCGGACCTCGTACCCGGCCCGCTTGACCCGGTTGAAGGCCTGCCGGACGGTGCGCATGGCCCGCCCGTCGAGGGTGAACTCGTCGGTCTCCACGATCGCCTCGTCGCCCAGCTCCAGGGCGTCCAGGCCGTGCCGGCCGTAGATGGTGCCGGCCTCCTCGCTCGCGCCCATCACGGCCGGGATCCAGCCGTGCTCGCGGGCCTCGGCCAGCCAGGGCTCGATGGCCCCGGGCCAGGCCTCCGGGTCGCCGATCGGGTCGCCGGAGGCGAGGGAGACCCCGCCGACCACCCGGTAGGCGATGGCGGCCTTCTCGCTGGGCGACCAGATGACGCTCTTCTCGCGGCGCAGCGCGAAGTAGCCGAGCGAGTCCCGGTCGCCCTGCTTGTCGAGCAGCGCCCGCAGCCGGTCCTCGTCCTCCTCGGTCAGCGGGTCGACGGCCCGCCGGGCGCGGAAGGCGGCGAACAGCACGGCGAAGAGCAGCAGCGTCGACATGATGTTGATGACCACGTCCACCCAGCCCGGGGTGGTGATCGAGGCGTACGCGCTGTCGTCGGAGGCCAGCGTGATCAGCCGCATCACGCCGTACTTCCAGCGCTCCAGGAAGGTGGAGTGGCCGGCGGCGGTGTTGGTGGCGGTCACCAGGACCGCGGCGAGCAGCGAGGTGACGAGCAGTCCGCCGACCGCCACCGCGGCGGCGAGCAGCGGGTTGGAGCGGTCGCCCTTCGCGTAGAACTCCTTGCGGCCCAGCAGCAGGGAGACGAAGAAGGCGGTGGTCAGAACCAGCGAGATCCAGTTCTGGGGGTGCTGGCGGATCTCCGGGAAGATCATCACCAGCAGGAAGAGCAGCAGGAAGAGCCCGGCGAGGACGAGGTTGAGGATCCACGCGGCCCGCTTGCGGCGGCGCATGGTGATCGCCAGGAAGAGGGTGAAGACACCGGAGGCGAAACCGGCGGTGAGCATGTACGGGGTGAAGTAGTTGTCCTCGTTGTGCCGGCGCAGGTCCTGGCCGAACGAGACCCACACGGCGCTCAGGAAATTGATGAACGTGACGGCCCGCAGATACCAGACGGCGAACGCGGCGGCGCGCCGCGAACGGACCGTGGTCCGGGGCGCTTCTTCGGTGGACAAACGGACCTCTCCCATGAAAAGCGATCATATGGGGCATCACTGTGCATGGCTGGGCGCCGGATGCGACCGTCCGCACGTGGCGGAACGTCCGCATCCGGACCCGTGATCCCGCTCAGTCCACCTCGTCCGCCACCGGAGTGGTCACCTCCGGCAGCTCCGCGGCCAGCGCGGCGGCGGCCCGGACGAGGGGGAGCGCGAGCAACGCCCCGGTTCCCTCGCCCACAGTGACGCCGTGATCGAGCAGCGGGTTGAGCGACATCCGGTCCAGCGCCTTCGCCTGCGCCGGCTCCCCGCTCACCTGGCCCGCCAGCCACCAGTCCGGCGCCCGGAACGCCGCCCGCTGCGCCACCAGCGCACAGGCCGCGCCCACCACACCGTCCAGGATCACCGGCAGGCGCCGCACCGAGGCCTGGAGCAGGAAGCCGACCGTCGCCGCCAGGTCCGGCCCGCCGACCGCCGCGAGCAGCTCCAGCTGGTCGCCCAGGACCGGACGGGCCCGGCGCAGCGCGTCCCGGACCGCCGCGCACTTGCGCATCCACGCCAGGTCGTCGATCCCGGCGCCGCCCCGGCCGGTCACCACGGAGGCGTCCGTCCCGCACAGCGCGGCGATCAGCGTCGAGGCGGGCGTCGTGCCGCCCACGCTCAGATCCCCGAGCACCACCAGATCGGTGCCCGAGTCGGCCTCCTCGTCGGCGATCGCGATGCCCAGTTCGAGCGCCGTGCGGGTCTCGTCGAGGGTCAGCGCGTTCTCGACGTCGATCCGGCCCGTGCCGCGCCGCACCCGGCGCCGGGTCACCTCCGCCGGCAGCAGCTCCGGGTCGCAGTCCAGACCCGCGTCCACCACCCGCACCGGGACCCCCTGGGCCCGCGCGAGCACCGCCACCGGGCTGGCCCCGTCGAGCACGGCGCGCACCAGCGCGTACCCGCCGCCCGCGGCCCGCCCGGACACATCCAGCGAGGCCACACCGTGGTCGCCCGCGAAGAGCACCACCTTCGGCTGCTCCACCGGCCGCGGCGGGACCGCGCCCTGCGCCGCCGACAGCCACTCGCCCAGCTCGTCGAGCCGCCCGAGCGCGCCGGGGCGGACGCTCAGCCGCTCCCTGCGCTCCTCGGCGTCACGCCGGATCCCCCCGTCGGGGCGCTCGATCAGATCGGAGAAGTCGTCGAGGTTCAAGGTTCGTTCCGCCTAGGGACGTCAATCGTTCGTGGCCATGGTCGTAGGACGTTCGAACCCTACCCGGGGCCCCCGAACGCCGTCCCCAAGGTCCCGCCGGACCCGCCCCGCCCTACCCCCGCAGCACCAGCGCCTGCCCCGCGACCACCAGCAGCACCTGCTCGCACTCGTCGGCGAAGGCCGCGTTCAGGCGGCCCAGCTCGTCGCGGAAGCGGCGGCCCGACGCCGTCGCGGGGACCACGCCCGAACCCACCTCGTTCGTCACCGCCACGACCGTGCGGGGCGTCGCCCGCACCGCCGCCACCAGCTCCGCGACCCGCTCCGCGAGGGCCTCCCGGCCGCCGGCCGCCCAGCGCTCGTCGTCCCACGCCCCGACCCGGTCCATGGCGTCCGTCAGCCACAGCGACAGACAGTCGACCAGCAGCGCCGGTCCTTCCCCCGCGAGCAGGGGGACGAGATCGGTGGTCTCGGCCGTACGCCAGGAGCCCGGCCGCCGCTCCCGGTGCAGCCCCACCCGCTCCGCCCAGTCCGGGTCGCCCTCGCGGGTCCCGCCGGTCGCCACGTACAGCACCTCGGGGAAGGCCTCAAGGCGCCGCTCGGCCTCCACCGACTTGCCCGACCTGGCCCCGCCCGTCACCAGCGTCCGCCGCGGCACGTCCGGCACGGCGTGGTACTCGCCCACGTACAGCGTCGTCCCGTCCGGCACCGCCCGCGCCCCGGCCGCCGCGAGCCGCCGGTCCAGCTCGGCCCCGGTGGGCGCGTCGTGGTCCAGGTGCGCGGCGATCACGTCCGTGCCGGGCCCGACCGCCCCGACCGCCCGCAGCCGGGCAAGACCGTCCGGCCGGCCCGTCACGTCCCCGACCACCATGTCGTACGGCGGACGGTGGTCGTCCGGCAGCCCGGCCACCGCGCCGCCCGGCGGCAGGTAGAGCAGCCGCTCGCCCTCCGCCGAGGTCACCTCGTACCCCGTGCCCGGCGCGTCGATCGGCACCGCCCGCACCCGGTGTCCGCTGATCAGCGTCAGCTCCCGCCCGTCCGGCACCCGCCCCGCCGAGGGCAGCCCCGGCGGCAGCTCCACGGCGGGACCGTCGTGCGGATGCGTCAGCAGCACCTGCCGCACCCCGACCAGCGAGTGCCCCGAGCGGGCCGCGGCCAGCGCGGCCCCGGGCGTCAGGTCGAGCAGCAGCGCCCCGTCCACGAGCAGCGAGGTGGCCGCCCGCGCACGCGCCCCCCGGGACAGCGCGCACACCGCGCAGGGGCAGTCCGGGCGGGGGAGTCCGAGGGGTGCGCCGGTGCCGAGCAGAGTCAGTTCCACCCTCAGATCCTCCCGCGTCACCGCAAGCGGTGCTCGCCCGGCTACGCTGCGGGCAGGAAACCGATCATCCGGAGGCTGACATGGCATGGACGTGGCGGTTCGAGAAGTCCGACGGCACCGAGGTCGCACCGGCGGTGACCCCCGAGGAGTTCCCCACGCAGGGCGACGCGGAATCCTGGATCGGTGAGAACTGGCGCGACCTGCTCGACGGCGGCGCGGACCAGGTGACGCTGTCCGAGGACGGGACGAAGATCTACGGCCCGATGGCGCTCGACGCCGAGGGCTAGAGAAGACGAACGGGGTGCGGGCCCGCGGCCCGCACCCCGAAGAACCCGGGGTGACTCAGCCCCGTACGCCGCAGAGGTGCAGCAGTCCCGCGATCCGCCGGTACGGCTCGGTGCGCGAGGCCCGGTCCTCGACCGTGAGCAGGCGCTCCAGCTCGTCCGCGGCCGGCAGGCCCTCGTCGCCGGGAACGCTGTCGGTGAAGACCCGCACGCCGTACCAGGCGTGCAGCGGCGCCGCGATCCCGGCGAGGGTCGCGGTCAGCGCGTCGAGCCGGTCGGCCCGCACCTTGGTGCCGTTGCGGTCGGTGTACACGTCCGACTCGAAGCCGTCGAGCGCGCCCGTCCAGTCCCCGGCCAGGCCCGGCCGCATGGCCAGCGCCTCCGCGTTGGGGACCACCAGGGAGAGCAGGCCGCCGGGGGCCAGCATCCGGGCCAGACCCGCGAGCAGCGCGTCGGGCTCGTCGGCGTACATCAGCACACCGTGGCAGAGGACGACGTCGAAGCTGCCGGGCAGGAAGTGCACCCCGGTGTCGCGTCCCTCGCCCTCGATCAGCCGGACCCGCTCGCGGATGCCGGCCGGTTCGGTCGCCAGCGAGTCGCGGGCGGCCTTCAGCAGCTCGGGGTCGGCCTCCAGGCCGGTCACGGTGTGTCCGGCCCGGGCCAGGCGCAGGGCCTGGGTGCCCTGCCCCATCCCCGCGTCCAGGATCCGCAGCCGCTGCCCCACCGGGTAGCGGGCGGCTATCTGCTCGTCGAGCTGGCGCGCGATCAGCTCCTGGCGGACGGTGTCACGCAGTCCGCCGGGCACGACCGGCCAGTGGGCGACGACGGGCAGCCCGGAGCCGTCCCCGCTCAGGGCCGCTCTCCGCGCTTGACCTGCGGCTTCGGCAGCCGCAGCCGGCGCATCTGGAGCGTGCGCATCAGGCCGTACGCGACGGCGCCGCGCTTCGACTCGTTCGGGAAGCGCTCGTTCAGCTGCTTGCGCAGGCGGAACACGATGCCGATCGAGTCGATGACGATCATCACGATCACACCGGCCCAGAGGACCAGCGAGATGGTCTGGAGCTGGGGCGCCTTGCTGCCGAACAGCGACAGCACGAGGATCACCACGGCCATCGGCAGGAAGAACTCGGCGACCGCGAAGCGCGAGTCGACGAAGTCACGCACGAAGCGGCGCACCGGACCCTTGTCGCGGGCGGGCAGATAGCGCTCGTCACCGCTGGCCAGCGCCTCGCGCTGCTTGACCATGTCGGTGCGGCGCGCCTCGCGCTGACGCTTGGCGGCTTCCTTGCGGTCCAGCGGCGCGGACTGCGCGCGACGGCGCTGGGACTGGGCATCACTCCGCTTCGGGGTCGGGCGGCCCTTGGGGGCCTCGGGGTCGCGGGGCTGCTTGGAGAGGTCCGCCGTCACCTTCTCGGTGGGGGCCTTCTCATCCTTCGAACGGCTTCGGAACACAAGGCCAAGGGTACGTGGTGCCACGCATGGACCCCAGCGTCGGCGGGAACGATCCGCTAACGGCCCGCGTCCCTAGCGGGGGACACCGGGGTTCCTCTACTCCCTGGGCGGGAGGACGCGTGATCGTCAGTCGTCCTTGGGGAGGAGCACATCGGGTCCCGAACAGTGCGGTAATGGAGTCAGGAACCGTACTGTGGTTTCTGTTGGAGAGCTGGAGCCCAGTCCGTCAGAAGGGGGCGCGCGAAGCCCATGAGCGGTGTCATGAAGCGTATGGGGATGATCTTCCGCGCGAAGGCAAACAAGGCCCTCGACCGGGCCGAGGATCCGCGCGAGACCCTCGATTACTCGTACCAGAAGCAGCTGGAGCTGCTCCAGAAGGTGCGCCGCGGCGTCGCCGACGTGGCGACGTCCCGCAAGCGGCTCGAACTGCAGCTGAACCAGCTGCAGGGCCAGTCCGCCAAGCTGGAGGACCAGGGCCGCAAGGCGCTGGCGCTGGGCCGCGAGGACCTGGCGCGCGAGGCGCTGTCCCGGCGCGCCGCGCTCCAGCAGCAGGTCAGCGACCTGGAGGTGCAGCACCAGACGCTGCAGGGCGAGGAGGAGAAGCTCACCCTCGCGGCGCAGCGCCTCCAGGCCAAGGTCGACGCCTTCCGCACCAAGAAGGAGACGATCAAGGCGACCTACACGGCGGCCCAGGCGCAGACCCGGATCGCCGAGTCCTTCTCCGGCATCTCGGAGGAGATGAGCGACGTCGGCCTCGCGATCCAGCGGGCCGAGGACAAGACCGCCCAGCTCCAGGCGCGGGCCGGCGCGATCGACGAGCTGCTCGCCTCGGGCGCGCTCGACGACCAGTCGGGCCTGGGCAAGGACGACATCCAGGCGGAGCTCGACCGGCTGTCCGGCGGTACGGACGTCGAGCTGGAGCTCCAGCGGATGAAGGCGGAGCTGGCCGGTGGCCCGTCCGCGCAGCAGCAGGCCATCGAGGGCGGCGGCGCCACCCCGCAGGACCAGTCGCAGCAGCAGTCCCACCCGCGGTTCGAGAAGTAGCGGCCCCCGTCAGGAGGACGGCACGTCATGATCGTACGGATCATGGGGGAGGGCCAGTGGAAGCTGGCCGACAGTCATTTCATCGAGCTCAACAAGCTGGACGACGAGCTCCTCGAAGAGATGGAGTCGGGGGACGAGGCGGGCTTCCGCCGGACCCTCGACGCCCTCCTGGACGCCGTACGGCGGCTCGGCGAGCCGCTGCCCGACGACGCGCTCGAACCGTCGGAGCTGATCCTCCCGGCCGCCGACGCGAGCCTCGATGAGGTGCGCGAGATGCTGTCCGACGACGGCCTGATCCCGGGCTGACCGGTGCCCGTGACCGGGCCGGGGCGCCCGCCCCGGCCCGGCGGCGCCGTACCGTTTCCCGCTGTGACGACCGACGGCACCCTCCTCGCCCGGGCCCGGGACCGGCAGCGGACCCACCCCCTCGCCTTCGACGCGGGCCTCGCCTTCCTGGTGCTCGTGGCGATGGTCATCAGCTCCTTCACCGACCCGCACGGCCCCGACGGGCCCACCTTCGGCACCCGCGCGCCCACCACCGAGGGCGTCGTGCTGATGCTGCTCGGCGCCACCGCCCTGGTCCTCCGGCGCCGCCGGCCCATCCCGGTGCTGATCGTCACCGCGGGCTTCGCCCTCATCGAGCTGGTCGGCGACGCGCGGCCCGCGCCGGTCACCATGAGCGCCGTCGTCGCCCTCTACACCGTCGCCTCGCGCACCGACCGGCCCACCACCTGGCGGCTCGGGCTCGCCACCATGGGCGTGCTGACCGCCGCCGCCATGTTCTTCGGACCCACCCCCTGGTACGCGCAGGAGAACCTGGGCGTCTTCGCCTGGACCGGGATGGCCGCCGCCGCGGGGGACGCGGTGCGCAGCCGCCGCGCCTTCGTCGACGCCATCCGCGAGCGGGCCGAGCGGGCCGAACGCACCCGCGAGGAGGAGGCCCGCCGCCGGGTCGCCGAGGAGCGGCTGCGGATCGCCCGCGACCTCCACGACGTCGTCGCCCACCACATCGCCCTGGTCAACGTGCAGGCCGGAGTCGCCGCGCACGTCATGGACAAGCGCCCCGACCAGGCCAAGGAGGCCCTCGGGCACGTCCGCGCGGCCAGCCGCTCGGCCCTCGACGAGCTGCGCGCCACGGTCGGACTGCTGCGCCAGTCGGGCGACCCGGAGGCCCCCACCGAGCCGGTGGCGGGGCTCGCGGTCCTGGACGACCTGCTGGCCACCTTCCGCAACGCCGGGCTGCCCGTGGAGCTGGCCCGCACCGACGGCGGCACCGCCCTGCCGGCCGCCGTCGACCTCGCCGCGTACCGGATCGTCCAGGAGGCGCTGACCAACGTGCGCAAGCACGCGGGCGCCGACGCCCGGGCCGAGGTGAGCGTCGTCCGGGTCGGCCGCACCGTGGAGATCACCGTCCTGGACGACGGCCCCCCGATGCCGCCACCCGCCGAGGACACCGAAGACGCCGACGGGGGCGGTCACGGGCTGCTCGGCATGCGGGAGCGGGTGACCGCGCTCGGCGGCTCGCTCACCGCCGCGCCCCGGTACGGGGGCGGCTTCCGGGTGCAGGCGATACTGCCCGTGAACGCCGATGACATCGGCGAGGGGGAGGAAGCGTGACCATTCGCGTGCTGCTCGCCGACGACCAGGCACTGCTGCGCAGCGCCTTCAAGGTCCTGGTGAACTCCGAGCCGGACATGGAGGTCGTCGCCGAGGCCGCCGACGGGGCCGAGGCGGTGGCCCTGGCCCGCTCGGAGCGGGCCGACGTGGTCCTCATGGACATCCGGATGCCGGGGACCGACGGCCTCGCCGCCACCCGCATGATCACCGCGGACCCGGATCTCGCCGCCGTACGGATCGTCATGCTGACCACCTTCGAGGTGGACGAGTACGTGGTGCAGTCGCTGCGCGCCGGGGCCTCCGGCTTCCTGGGCAAGGGCGCCGAACCGGAGGAGCTGCTGGGCGCCATCCGGATCGCGGCCGCCGGCGAGGCCCTGCTGTCCCCGGTGGCGACCAAGGGCCTGATCGCCAAGTTCCTCGCGCAGGGCGGCGGTTCGGACCCGGCGGACGGGACGGGGCCCGCGTACTCCGAACGGCTCGGGGCGCTGACCGCCCGCGAGCGCGAGGTCCTGGTGCTCGTCGCGGGCGGGCACTCCAACGACGAGATCGCCGAGCGGCTCGACGTCAGCCCGCTCACCGTCAAGACCCATGTGAACCGGACCATGGGCAAGCTGGGCGCCCGCGACCGCGCCCAGCTGGTGGTCACGGCCTACGAGTCGGGGCTCGTACGTCCAAGGGTGGAGTGAGCCCGGGGTCCGGCGTACTCCAGACGCGGTATGCGCGGCATAAGGAATTGGGCCCGGGGGGCGAGGATCTGCCCCGCCCCATGGCTGATGGTGTAGGCGGGCACCCCTGGGGTGCCCGGACGGCACTCCTCGGGGGGTGACCGGACGCCTGCCGAGCACGCCACCGGAAGTGAGACCGCATGTCCTGGCTGTCCAGATTCAGCCTCGCGCAACGGGCCCTGATCGGGCTGATGTCCATCGTCGCGATCGTCTTCGGAGCGATAGCGATCCCGCAGCTGAAGCAGCAGCTGTTCCCGTCGATCGAGTTCCCGATGGTCTCGGTCCTCGCCCCCTACCAGGGCGCCTCGCCCGACGTGGTCGAGAAGCAGGTCGTCGAGCCGATCGAGAACGCCCTCAAGGCCGTCGACGGCATCAAGGGCGTCACCTCGACCGCCTCCGAGGGCAGCGCCGTCATCATGGCCAGCTTCGACTACGGCGACGAGTCGACCAAGCAGCTGGTCGCCGACGTCCAGCAGGCCGTGAACCGGGCCCGCGCCCAGCTCCCCGACTCGGTCGACCCGCAGGTCGTCGCGGGCTCCACGGACGACATGCCGACCGTGGTCCTCGCGGTCTCCTCGGACAAGGACCCGCAGGCGCTCGCCGACCAGCTGGAGCGGACCGTCGTCCCCGCCCTCGAAGGCATCGACGGCGTCGGCCAGGTCACCGTCTCGGGCGTCCAGGACCTCCAGGTCTCCATCACCCCCGACCCGCGCAAGCTGGCCGCGGCCGGCCTGAACACCATGAAGCTGGCCGAGGCCGTCCGCAACGGCGGCGCCACCCTCCCGGCCGGTGCCTTCTCCGAGGACGGCAAGAGCCGCACCGTCCAGGTCGGCGGCGGCTTCACCTCCCTGGAGCAGATCCAGGACCTGCGGATCAAGCCCGAGCAGGGCAGGGCCGTCCGCCTCGGCGACGTGGCCACCGTGAAGCAGGAGGAGTCCCCGCGGGTCTCCCTCACCCGTACCAACGGCAAGCCCAGCCTCGCCGTGTACGCCACCATGGACAAGGACGGCAGCGCCGTCGGCATCTCCGACGCGGTCAAGGACAAGCTGCCGAAGCTGCGTCAGGACCTCGGCTCCGGCGCCGAGCTGACCGTCGTCTCCGACCAGGGCCCGGCCGTCGCCAAGTCGATCTCCGGCCTCACCACGGAGGGCATGCTCGGCCTGGTCATGGCCGTCCTGGTGATCCTGGTCTTCCTCGCCTCGATCCGCTCCACCCTGGTCACCGCGGTCTCCATCCCGCTCTCGGTCGTCCTCGCCCTGATCGTGCTGTGGACCCGCGACCTCTCCCTGAACATGCTCACGCTCGGCGCGCTCACCATCGCCATCGGCCGGGTCGTCGACGACTCGATCGTGGTCCTGGAGAACATCAAGCGGCACCTCGGGTACGGCGAGGAGCGCGAGACCGCGATCCTCACCGCGGTCCGCGAGGTGGCCGGCGCCGTCACCTCCTCCACCCTCACCACGGTCGCGGTCTTCCTGCCGATCGGCCTGGTCGGCGGCATGATCGGGCAGCTCTTCGGCTCCTTCTCGCTGACCGTCACGGCGGCCCTGCTCGCCTCGCTGCTGGTCTCCCTCACCGTCGTCCCGGTGCTCTCGTACTGGTTCCTGCGCGCCCCCAAGGGCACCTCGGAGGACCAGGACGAGGCGCGGCGGCTCGCCGAGGAGAAGGAGAACAGGAGCCGGCTCCAGCGGCTTTACGTGCCGGTGCTGCGGTTCGCCACCCGGCGCCGTCTCACCAGCGTGGCCATCGCCCTCGTGGTGCTCGTGGTCACCTTCGGCATGACCCCGCTCCTGAAGACCAACTTCTTCGACCAGGGCGAGCAGGAGGTCATGACCGTACGTCAGGAGCTGGCGCCCGGCACCAGCCTGACGGCCGCCGACGAGGCCGCCAAGAAGGTCGAGAAGGTCCTCGCCGGTACGAAGGGCGTCAAGGACTACCAGGTCACCGTCGGCTCCTCCGGCTTCATGGCGGCCTTCGGCGGCGGCACCGGTGCCAACCAGGCCACCTACCAGGTCGCCCTGGAGGACTCCGCCTCGTACGAGCGGATCCACGACAGCGTCGAGGCCGAGCTCGCGAAGCTGAAGGACATCGGCGACACCACCATCTCCGCGGGCGCGGCCTTCGGCAGCCAGAACCTGAGCGTCGTGGTCAAGGCCGCCGACCCGCAGGTCCTCAAGGCCGCCGCCGACCAGGTGAAGACCGCGGTCGGGCAGATCGACGACGTCACGGACGTGCAGAGCGACCTGTCGCAGTCGGTCCCGCGGATCTCGGTCCGGCCGAACGCGAAGGCCGCCGACGCGGGCTTCGACGCCACCACCCTCGGCATGATCGTCGGGCAGGCCGTGCACGGCACCCCGTCCGGCAAGGCGATCCTCGACGACACCGAGCGGGACGTCCTCATCACCTCGGCCCACCCGGCCACCACGCTCGCCGAGCTGAAGGCGCTGCCGCTGGGCCCGGTGAAGCTGGGTGACATCGCCACCGTCGAGCTGGTGGCGGGACCGGTCTCCAAGACCCGGATCGACGGCGCTCGCGCGGCGACGATCACCGCCACCCCGGCCGGTGACAACACCGGCGCGGTCAGCGCCGCGCTCCAGACCAAGCTCAAGGAGCTGAAGCTGCCGGCGGGCGCGACCGCGACCATCGGCGGTGTCTCCGAGGACCAGTCCGACGCCTTCGTCAACCTGTTCCTGGCGATGCTCGCCGCCATCGCGATCGTCTTCATGCTGCTGGTCGCGACCTTCCGCTCGCTGATCCAGCCGCTGATCCTGCTGGTCTCCATCCCGTTCGCGGCGACCGGCGCGCTCGGCCTGCTGGTGGCCACCGGCACCGCGATGGGCGTGCCCGCGCTCATCGGCATGCTGATGCTGATCGGCATCGTGGTCACCAACGCGATCGTCCTGATCGACCTGATCAACCAGTACCGGGCCCAGGGCCTGGGCGTCGTCGAAGCGGTGGTCGAGGGCGGCCGGCACCGGCTCCGCCCGATCCTGATGACCGCCCTGGCGACGATCTTCGCCCTGCTCCCGATGGCCCTCGGCGTCACCGGCCAGGGCGGCTTCATCGCCCAGCCGCTGGCCGTGGTCGTCATCGGCGGCCTGATCAGCTCGACGCTGCTCACCCTGCTGCTCGTGCCGACCCTCTACGCGATGGTGGAGCTCCGCAAGGAGCGCCGCGCGAAGAAGAAGGCGGCGAAGCGGGAGAAGGCGGCCGACGGCGGCGCGTCGGTCCCGCCGCAGGCGAAGGAGCCGGCGGGCGTCTGACCCGTACGGCATGAACGAGGGGCGCCCCGCAGCCTGCGGGGCGCCCCTGTTCCGTACTCCGTACCGGGTGAATCGTTACGGCAGCGCCAGCATCCGCTCAAGCGCCAGCTTGGCGAAGGACTCGGTCTCCTGGTCGACCTGGATCTGGTTGACCAGGGTGCCCTCGGCCAGCGACTCCAGGGTCCACACCAGGTGCGGCAGGTCGATCCGGTTCATGGTCGAGCAGAAGCAGACCGTCTTGTCGAGGAAGACGATCTCCTTGTCCTGGTCGGCGAACCGGTTCGCCAGGCGGCGCACCAGGTTCAGCTCGGTGCCGATCGCCCACTTGGAACCGGCCGGGGCCGCCTCCAGGGTGTTGATGATGTACTCGGTCGAGCCCACGTAGTCCGCGGCGGCGACGACCTCGTGCTTGCACTCCGGGTGGACCAGGACGTTGACGCCCGGCACGCGCTCGCGCACGTCGTTGACCGAGTCCAGCGAGAAGCGCCCGTGCACGGAGCAGTGGCCGCGCCACAGGATCATCTTCGCGTTCCGCAGCTCCTCGGCGGTCAGGCCGCCGTTGGGCTTGTGCGGGTTGTAGAGCACGCAGTCGTCCAGGGACATGCCCATGTCGCGCACGGCGGTGTTGCGGCCCAGGTGCTGGTCCGGCAGGAACAGCACCTTCTCGCCCTGCTCGAAGGCCCAGTCCAGGGCCTTCTTCGCGTTGGAGGAGGTGCAGATGGTGCCGCCGTGCTTGCCGGTGAAGGCCTTGATGTCGGCGGAGGAGTTCATGTACGAGACGGGCACGACCTGCTCGGCGATGCCGGCCTCGGTCAGCACGTCCCAGCACTCCGCGACCTGCTCGGCGGTGGCCATGTCGGCCATCGAGCAGCCGGCGGCCAGGTCGGGCAGCACGACCTTCTGGTCGTCCCCGGTCAGGATGTCGGCCGACTCGGCCATGAAGTGCACACCGCAGAAGACGATGTACTCGGCCTCCGGCTTGGCGGCGGCGTCACGGGCCAGCTTGAAGGAGTCACCGGTGACGTCGGCGAACTGGATGACCTCGTCCCGCTGGTAGTGGTGCCCGAGGACGAAGACCTTGTCCCCCAGCTTCTCCTTGGCGGCGCGGGCACGCTCCACCAGGTCGGGGTCGGAGGGCGACGGCAGGTCGCCGGGGCACTCCACGCCGCGCTCGCTCTTCGGGTCGGCCTCGCGGCCGAGGAGCAGCAGGGCGAGCGGCGTCGGCTGGACGTCCAGGGGCTGGGCGGTGGTCACGTCACGCACCCTTTCTACTTCTACGGTGAGCCTCGAAAAGCCTTTTCGTCTAAATGACGCTATCTATCATAACCGGTTCACGTCACTTTGACGATGGCCATAGTGTCGATGTGACGAATTCGCCGTCCCGTCCCCCCGGCGCCCACCGCTCCCGCCTTCCACGCCGGGTGTGCGAGCATGAAAGGGAAAGACGCGCCCGGCCCGGAATGAATCCGCGGTCCCGCCGGTTGCAACCGTCGGCAAGCAGTCTCCGTACCAACCCTGGAGAGAAGCAGATGTCCGTATCGGACGAGAAGACCACTGTCAGCGACGGCATCCTCCTGTCCGACGCCGCCGCGGAGAAGGTCAAGGCCCTCCTCGACCAGGAAGGCCGCGACGACCTCGCGCTGCGCGTCGCCGTTCAGCCCGGCGGCTGCTCCGGCCTGCGTTACCAGCTCTTCTTCGACGAGCGCTCGCTCGACGGCGACGTCGTCAAGGACTTCGGCGGCGTCAAGGTCGTCACCGACCGCATGAGCGCCCCGTACCTGGGCGGCGCCTCCATCGACTTCGTCGACACCATCGAGAAGCAGGGCTTCACGATCGACAACCCGAACGCCACGGGCTCCTGCGCCTGCGGCGACAGCTTCAGCTAAGCCCTGAGCGCACCAGAGGGCGGCACCCGCGAGCCGGGTGCCGCCCTCTCGCGCGTCCGCTCACTTCCGGGGCACGGCCTGCCCGCTCGCCCCGTCCACCACGGTGCGGGCGCCCAGCGGCCGCTCCAGCGTCACCGTCCTCGTGATGTCCACGGCGAGCGCGACACAGACCCGGTCCGGGTCGGCCGGCTTCTCCGCGATCCGCACCGTGACCTTCGCCGGGGTCTCCACGGCCGTCACCGTGTACGTGCCGCACACCCCGCCCCAGAAGCTCACCGACAGCTTCCGGCCCGCCGGGTCCGTCGTGTACGAGGTCAGCTGCCGCTCCGGCGCCGTCCCCGCGTCCGGGGTGGCGGAGGGTGTGGCCGACGGCGCCATGCGCCGCGCCTCCACCGCCGTCCGCACCACCGTGTACGGGGCGCCGCCCGCCGCCCGCGCCTCGAACAGCCACGCCGGTACGAGCACCGGCTCGCCGTCCACGTACTGCGCGGCGAGCCCGAACCGCGCCCCGGTCACGGTCACCACCCGGGGCGGCGCGGTGTCGCCCGCCGTCCGGCACGGCATGTCCGGCCGCTCGCCCGAGGTGTCGGCGGCCCCCGCCGGCGGATCGGTGGCGCAGCCCCCGATCCCGACCGGGCCGGTGCCCCGCGAGGCCCTGTTCAGCTCGTCCAGCGCCTCGCGCGCGCCGATGACCGGATACGTGGTGCCCGCGGGCGGCTCCTTCAGACGCCCGCTCCCGGCGACCAGCGAGCCGTCCGGACCCACCTGGATCCCGGTCGACCAGCCGTACGTCGGCAGGCCGCCCACCACCGGGTCGGCGTTGACCACCCGCACCGAGCCGTTCATCAGCTGGCGCGCGTCCAGCTTGGCGTCGTCCTGACCGGTCGCCTTCAGCACCGGCGCCACCGCCGCCTTCGCCGCGGCCTCGCTCACCGGGCTGCCACCGCGCGAGGGCTCCGCCTCCCCGGGCGGCGGACAGGCCTTGCCCTTCAGACAGGTGTCGCCCACCGGGCCGCCCTGGTACTGGCTGTACGTCCAGCTCCCGGGCGCCTTCGCCGAGACGTCCAGGCGCGGCCCGTTCTCGTCCCGGTCGGGGGCCAGCCGCCACACGTCGCCCACCAGGCGCGGGGTGCCCGCCATGCCCAGGGCCTTCGCGAGCCGGGTCACGTCCGCCGAGGTGATCCGGCCCTCCGGCCGGTGCACCGCGGCCTCGGACGGGCCCTGGGGGAGCGGGCCGGCGGCCTTGTAGACGGTCCCGTCCCCGCCGCCGGGGTCGGGTTCGCCGGGCGCGATCCCCTGGCCGCCGTCGCCCTTCTGCTCCAGGGTCGGCGCCGGCACGGCGGCGGGCGCCGTCCTCGCGCCGCCGCCGTCGGAGGCCGTGGCGTAGTACACGCCCCCGCCGCCGGCCAGCAGCACCCCCGCCGCCACCGAGGCGACGAGGAGCGGGCCGTGCTTTCGGGGCTTCCCGGACCGGTTCTCCGTACTGCTCACCGCACGCTCCTCCTGACCAGGGCATCCCTGCCAAAGACACCCATGGGACGGGAGAAGCGTCCGGCCGGTTCCGTCAGGCCCCGTACTCGGACGTGGCGGCGATCAGCCGGGCCGAGGCGGCCGGGACCCGGACGCCGTGGATGAGCGCGGGGGAGACGGGGGCGGCCGCGGGAGTGGCCGGAGTCACCCAGTGCGGGACCATCCGCGCACTGTCACCGCACAGCTGCGCAAGACTGAACTCGGACTCCTGATGCTCACGGGGAGCGGGGTACTGGGTCATGGCCGCACCGTACGCAGACCCTCCGTTCGGTGAAAAGCCCTACTCTGGGGTAGTTTCCCCTGTTCGGCATGCCGGTCCGCACCCGGTAGCGTGAACTGTCATCACCGTCCTTACCGCAGGAGCGTCCAGCCGTGCGTATCGCAGTCACCGGCTCCATCGCCACCGACCACCTCATGACCTTCCCGGGCCGGTTCGCCGACCAGCTCGTGGCGGACCAGCTCCACACGGTCTCCCTCTCCTTCCTCGTCGACAACCTCGACATCCGCCGCGGCGGCGTCGGCCCCAACATCTGCTTCGGCATGGGCCAGCTGGGCGGCAGCCCGGTCCTCGTCGGCGCCGCGGGCTACGACTTCGACGAGTACCGCGCCTGGCTCGACCGCCACGGCGTCGACACCGGTTCGGTCCGCATCTCCGAGGTCCTGCACACGGCCCGCTTCGTGTGCACCACGGACGCCGACCACAACCAGATCGGCTCCTTCTACACCGGAGCCATGAGCGAGGCCCGGCTGATCGAGCTGAAGGCCGTCGCCGACCGCGTCGGCGGCCTCGACCTGGTGCTGATCGGCGCCGACGACCCCGAGGCGATGCTGCGCCACACGGAGGAGTGCCGGACCCGAGAGATCCCCTTCGCGGCCGACTTCTCGCAGCAGATCGCGCGCATGGACGGCGAGGAGATCCGCACCCTCCTGGAGGGCGCGACCTACCTCTTCTCGAACGAGTACGAGAAGGGCCTCATCGAGTCCAAGACCGGCTGGACCGAGCAGGAGATCCTGGAGCGCGTCGGCCACCGGGTCACCACCCTCGGCTCCCGCGGTGTGCGCATCGAGCGCGTCGGCGAGCCGGCCATCGAGGTCGGCTGCCCGGAGGAGGACGCCAAGGTCGACCCGACCGGTGTCGGCGACGCCTTCCGCGCCGGCTTCCTGACCGGCCTCTCCTGGGGTGTCGGCCTGGAGCGCGCCGCCCAGATCGGCTGCATGCTGGCCACCCTGGTGATCGAGACCCTGGGCACGCAGGAGTACACCCTGCGCCGCACCAACTTCATGGACCGCTTCGCCAAGGCCTACGGCGACGAGGCCGCCGCCGAGGTCAAGGCGCACCTCGCCTGAGGTCGTCCTGACCCGAGGTTGTCCTGACCCGAGGTTGTCCTGAAACAGCCCCCCGGAGCCCCGGCCCGCCGCCCGTACGGCGCGGACCGGGGCTCCGGCGCGTCAGGAGACCCGCCGCACCACGTACGCCGTGCCGCCCTTCGGCGACGGCTCCTCGCCCACGTACTCCTGCCCGCGCATCTCGCACCATGCCGGGATGTCCAGCCGGGCCGCCTCGTCGTCCGACAGGACCGTCACCGTGCCGCCCACCGGTACCGAGCCGAACATCTTCGCGAGTTCGATCACCGGGATCGGGCAGCGCTTGCCCAGCGCGTCCACCACCAGCGGGCCGGCCGGGGCGGGCGCCGCCCCGGCCCCCGGGGCCCCGAGCCGGTCCCGTACCGAGGCGACCACGCCCGGCAGCACCGCGAGGAAGCGGTCCACGTCCTCCCCGGAGGTGCCCGGGGGCAGCGACACCCGGACGTTGCCCTCGCTCAGCACCCCCATCGCCCGCAGCACATGGCTGGGCGTCAGCGTCGAACTCGTACACGACGAACCGGACGAAACGGAGAAACCCTCCCGGTCCAGCTCGTGCAGCAGCGTCTCCCCGTCGACATAGAGACAGGAGAAGGTCACCAGATGCGGCAGCCGCCGCACCGGATCGCCCACCACCTCCACGTCCGGCACCAGCTCCGGCACCCGCGCCCGGATCCGGTCCACCAGGGCCCGCAGCCGCGCCGCCTCGGCCGCCGCCTCCGCCCGGACCGCCCGCAGCGAGGCCGCCGCCGCCACGATCGCCGGCAGGTTCTCGAAGCCGGGCGCCCGCCCCGACTCCCGCTCGTCGGCCGGGCCTTGCGGGGCGAACCGGACCCCCTTGCGCACCGCGAGGAGCCCGACCCCCGGCGGGCCGCCCCACTTGTGCGCGCTCGCCGCGAGCAGCGACCAGCCCTCCGGCACTAGCCCCCAGCCGAGCGACTGCGCCGCGTCCACCAGCAGCGGCACCCCGGCCGCCCGGCAGGCCGCCGCCACCTCGGCCACCGGCTGCTCGGTGCCCACCTCGTGGTTGGCGGACTGCAGACAGGCCAGCGCCGTACGGGCGTCCAGGGCCGCCGCGAAGACCTCCGGTTCCACCGCGCCCGACCGCCCCACCGGCACCTCGGTCACCGAGCCGCCGGCCGCCGTGTGCGCCTCTCCCGCGTGCAGCACACAGGAGTGCTCGACCGCCGAGACCACCAGACGGTCCCCGACACGCCGACGCCCGGCGAGCGCCCCGGAGATTCCCGCGTGAACCGCGCGTGTCCCCGAAGGAGTGAAGACCAGCTCGTCCGGGCGGCACCCCACCGCCTCCGCCGCGGCCTCCCGGGCCGCGTCAAGCAGCATCCGGGCCCGCCGTCCCTCCCGGTGGAGGCGGGCCGGATCGGCCCACCCCTCGTCCAGGGAGGCCAGCAGGGCCTGGCGGGCGACGGGGTGCAGCGGCGCGGCGGACGCGGTGTCGAAGTACGGCATCCGCCCACGCTAACCCCGCCGCCCGAGTCCCCGTCAGATGCCCCGCCCGCACGGCCGATCGGCCCTCCGGAAGGGGCCCGCGGAACGAAGGAGTCCACCCCTTCGGGGGCTCGGACGGCGCGTTGGGCACCCTCCCCGCGCGACCCCAAATAGCGTCCAGTAGGGTTTGGTCCGCATAAACATCCAAACCCCTGCCCGCGGCCGGGGCGGCGACCGACCAGCGAGACGGACGGCCGTGGCCGACCAAACGCGGGCCGAGACTCTCGGGAAGGCGCTACGTGAGTCCCAACGGCTCCGACCGCTCGTCGCGGCGCCCGATGCGGCGGAAGCTGCCGCAGGTGCTGACTGCGGGCCTGATCCTGGCGACAGCCACCGGCTGCTCGTACAACTGGGAAGACTTCCCCCGCCTTGGCATGCCCACCCCGGTGACGGAAGAGGCGCCTCGGATCCTCTCCCTCTGGCAGGGCTCGTGGGCGGCAGCGCTCATCACGGGCGTGCTGGTGTGGGGCCTGATCCTGTGGGCGACCATCTTCCACCGGCGCAGCCGCACCAAGGTGGAGGTCCCTCCGCAGACCCGGTACAACATGCCGATCGAGGCGCTGTACACGGTCACTCCGCTCATCATCGTCTCGGTGCTCTTCTACTTCACCGCACGCGACGAGTCGAAGCTCCTTGAGCTCTCCCCCAAGCCGGCCCACACCGTGAACGTGGTCGGCTACCAGTGGAGCTGGGGCTTCAACTACGTCGAGGACGTGCCCGGTGTGAAGGGCGACGCCAAGACGGACAAGAACCTCGCGGCCATTCCGGACAAGTACAAGGAAGCGTTCCCCGCGAACGCGGGCGGCGTCTACGACGCCGGCATCCCCGGTACCCGGAACCCGCAGACCGGTAACCCGGGCCCGACCCTGTGGCTGCCCAAGGGCGAGAAGGTCCGGTTCGTCCTGACCTCCCGCGACGTCATCCACTCCTTCTGGGTCGTCCCCTTCCTCATGAAGCAGGACGTCATCCCCGGTCACACCAACGCCTTCGAGGTCACCCCGACCCAGGAGGGCACGTTCCTCGGCAAGTGCGCCGAGCTGTGCGGTGTCGACCACTCCCGGATGCTCTTCAACGTCAAGGTGGTCTCTCCGGAGCGCTACCAGCAGCACCTGAAGGAGCTGGCGGAGAAGGGGCAGACCGGCTACATCCCGTCGGGCATTGAGCAGACGGACCCGGCCAGGAATGCGGAGACGAACAAGCTGTGAGCATCCTCAACGAACCCCATGGGGCAGCCGCGGCTGAGGACTCGTACGAGAACGAGCTCCCGGTCCGCCGCAAGCAGCCCGGCAACATCGTGGTGAAGTGGCTTACCACCACCGACCACAAGACGATCGGCACCATGTACCTGGTGACGTCGTTCGTGTTCTTCATCATCGGCGGTCTGATGGCGCTCTTCATGCGCGCCGAGCTTGCCCGTCCGGGCACGCAGATCATGTCGAACGAGCAGTTCAACCAGGCGTTCACCATGCATGGCACGATCATGCTGCTGATGTTCGCCACCCCGCTCTTCGCGGGCTTCGCGAACTGGATCATGCCGCTGCAGATCGGCGCGCCCGACGTGGCGTTCCCGCGGCTGAACATGTTCGCGTACTGGCTGTACCTCTTCGGCTCGATCATCGCCGTGGCCGGCTTCCTCACCCCGCAGGGTGCGGCGGACTTCGGCTGGTTCGCCTACTCCCCGCTGTCGGACGCCGTCCGCTCGCCGGGTGTCGGCGCCGACATGTGGATCATGGGTCTGGCCTTCTCCGGCTTCGGCACGATCCTCGGCTCGGTCAACTTCATCACCACGATCATCTGCATGCGCGCTCCGGGCATGACGATGTTCCGCATGCCGATCTTCACCTGGAACGTGCTGCTGACCGGTGTCCTGGTCCTGCTCGCCTTCCCGGTGCTGGCGGCCGCGCTGTTCGCCCTGGAGGCGGACCGCAAGTTCGGTGCCCACGTCTTCGACGCGGCCAACGGCGGAGCCCTGCTCTGGCAACACCTCTTCTGGTTCTTCGGACACCCAGAGGTGTACATCATCGCCTTGCCCTTCTTCGGCATCATCTCCGAGGTCATCCCGGTCTTCAGCCGTAAGCCGATGTTCGGCTACATCGGTCTGGTGGCCGCGACCATCGCCATCGCCGGTCTGTCCGTGACCGTGTGGGCCCACCACATGTACGTCACCGGCGGCGTGCTCCTGCCGTTCTTCTCCTTCATGACGTTCCTCATCGCCGTTCCGACGGGCGTGAAGTTCTTCAACTGGATCGGCACGATGTGGAAGGGCTCGCTGTCCTTCGAGACCCCGATGCTCTGGGCCGTAGGCTTCCTGATCACCTTCACCTTCGGTGGTCTGACCGGCGTCATCCTGGCCTCGCCGCCGATGGACTTCCACGTCTCGGACTCGTACTTCGTCGTCGCGCACTTCCACTACGTCATCTTCGGCACCGTGGTCTTCGCGATGTTCTCCGGCTTCCACTTCTGGTGGCCGAAGTTCACCGGCAAGATGCTGGACGAGCGACTGGGCAAGATGACCTTCTGGACGCTGTTCGTGGGCTTCCACGGCACGTTCCTGGTCCAGCACTGGCTGGGCGCCGAGGGCATGCCGCGTCGTTACGCGGACTACCTCGACGCCGACGGCTTCACGGCGCTGAACACGATCTCCACGATCTCGTCCTTCCTGCTCGGCCTGTCGATGCTGCCGTTCTTCTACAACGTGTGGAAGACCGCCAAGTACGGCAAGAAGATCGAGGTCGACGACCCGTGGGGCTACGGCCGCTCGCTGGAGTGGGCGACGTCCTGCCCGCCGCCGCGGCACAACTTCCTCACCCTGCCGCGGATCCGTTCCGAATCCCCGGCGTTCGACCTGCACCACCCCGAGATCGCTGCTCTCGACCAGCTTGAGAACAAGGGTCACGAGGCGGCGGCGCTCACCGGCGGCAAGGAGACCGGCAAGTGAAGATCCAGGGCAAGATGTTCATCTGGCTGAGCGTCTTCGTCCTCGCCATGGCGATCCTCTATGGCGTGTGGTCGAAGGAGCCGGTCGGTACGACGGCGCTGTTCCTGGCGTTCGGTCTCTGCATCATGATCGGCTACTACCTGGCCTTCACGGCCCGGCGGGTCGACGCCATGGCGCAGGACGAGAAGGAGGCCGACGTCGCGGACGAGGCCGGCGAGGTGGGCTTCTTCGCCCCCCACAGCTGGCAGCCGCTCTCGCTGGCCATCGGCGGTGCGCTCGCCTTCCTCGCCATCGCGATGGGCTGGTGGCTGCTGTACTTCTCCGCTCCGCTGATCCTGGTCGGCATCTTCGGCTGGGTCTTCGAGTTCTACCGCGGTGAGAACCAGAACCAGTAGCACCCGCAGTACCCCGTAACACCCCGAGGGGCCCGGTCACTTCGTCCGACGAAGTGACCGGGCCCCTCGTTTGCCATGCTCGGCGCGCCGTGGCGCGGGATCGTTCTTAACGTGAGGTCATGAACGACACGCCGCGCATTCGGACTGTTCTGAGCTGCACCCTTCTGGCCCTCACCGTCACCGCGGGCGCCACCGCGTGCGCGGGCTCGGGAGACCATCCGCTGTCGGCGAAGCCCTACGACGCGGCGGACGAGATCGCCTCCAACACCCCCGCCGGGGGGAAGAAGGCCGATCCCGAGAAGCCGCTGGAGATCACGGCCAAGGGCGACGACGGCCGGATCACCGATGTCACCGCCCTGGACGCGTCGGGCCACCACCTGGCGGGCGAGCTCACCGCGGACGGGCGCAGATGGCGCTCCACGGCCGCGCTGGCGGCCGGCGCCCGCTACACCGTCCAGGTCGCCACGGAGGACGACGACGGCGCTCCTGGGGCCCGTACGTTCACTTTCGAGACGGCCCCGGCCAAACGGGCCCTCACCGTGACGTTCGGCCCGGAGGCGGGCACGTACGGCGTCGGCCAGCCGATCACCGCCGACCTCAGCCTCCCGGTCAAGGACAAGGCGGCCCGCGCGGTGGTGGAACGGGCCCTCAAGGTCCGCTCCACCCCCTCGGTGGAGGGCGCCTGGTACTGGGTGGACGACAAGAAGCTGCACTTCCGCCCGAAGGAGTACTGGCCCACCGGGGCCGTCGTCACCGTCGCGGGCAACCTGGACGGCCTCAAGGTGGGCGACAAGCTCTACGGCGGCCCGTCCAAGCCGCTCAAGCTCACCATCGGCGACCGGATCGAGGCCCTCACCGACGCCTCCACCCACGAGATGACCGTGAAGCGCAACGGAGAAGTGATCAACACCATTCCGGTGACCACCGGGAAACCGGGCTTCTCCACCCGAAACGGGATCAAAGTGGTGCTCGGCAAGGAGTACTACGTCCGGATGCGGGGCACCAGCATCGGCATCTCCGAGGGCAGCTCCGACTCGTACGACCTGCCCGTCTACTACGCGACCCGGGTCACCTGGAGCGGCGAGTACGTGCACGCCGCCCCCTGGTCCGTCGGCTCCCAGGGCGTCGAGAACGTCAGCCACGGCTGCACCGGCATGTCGACCGGGAACGCCGCCTGGTTCTACGAGAACGTGCGCCCCGGGGACATCGTCCGCGTCGTCAACAGCTACGGCGAGATGATGGACACCTTCGGCAACGGCTTCGGCGACTGGAACCTGGACTGGGCCAAGTGGCGCAAGGGCAGCGCCCTGGTGGCGGACAGCTCCGTCCCGGCCGCCACCGAGGACGCCAAGGCCCGGCTCAGGCCCTCCCTGTAGGGCCTCCGGGGCCTTTCGGGGCCCCAGGGGCCTCAGGCGTTCAGGGAGAGCCGCGCCCGCAGCAGGGACGCCAGGGACGCCGCGAACTCCACCGGTTCCACCGGAAGGGTGACCGCGGCGTCCGCCCGGCTCCAGGTGGCGAGCCAGGCGTCCTGCGGGCGGCCGATCAGCAGCAGGACCGGAGGGCAGTGGAAGATCTCGTCCTTGATCTGCCGGCACACGCCCATGCCGCCCGCCGGGACCGCCTCGCCGTCCAGCACGCACACGTCGATGCCGCCCGCGTCCAGCGCCGTCAACACGGCGGGCAGCGTCGCGCACTCGACGAACTCGACCGGGGGAACATCGGCCGCGGGCCTGCGACCCGCCGCCAGGCGGACCTGCGCGCGGGTGTTCGCGTCGTCGCTGTAGACCAGGACCGTGGCGCTCGACTGCATCGTTCCTCCGTGAAGGTGGTCGGTCGTTGCGCGGATGCTACTCCGGTCCACACCCCGTCAACACCCGTTCAACACCTGTTCGAAGGGTGCCGGAACCCGCTTCCGATGGGCCGTTCGGGCAGGACACGCCCCCCGGACACTCCGAACGGCACCCCCCGGAGTGAGGGCGGGATAAGCGACCGACATAATGTCGGTCGTGGCGACAGTAACGACAGTAGAAACAGGGCACGCGCACCCGTCGGTCAATCGACCGAACCTCACCAGCGTCGGAACCATCATCTGGTTGAGCTCCGAGCTGATGTTCTTCGCGGCCCTCTTCGCGATGTACTTCACCCTGCGATCCGTGATGGGCGCCGAGTTCTGGGCGGAAAAGGCTTCGGCCTTGAACCTCCCGTTCTCCGCGACGAACACCACGATCCTGGTGCTCTCCTCACTCACCTGCCAGCTCGGCGTCTTCGCCGCGGAGCGGGGCGACGTGAAGAAGCTCCGGACGTGGTTCATCATCACGTTCGTGATGGGCGCGATCTTCATCGGCGGCCAGGTCTTCGAGTACACCGAGCTGGTCAAGGAGGAGGGGCTCTCCCTCTCCTCGGACCCGTACGGCACGGTGTTCTACCTGACCACCGGCTTCCACGGCCTGCACGTGACGGGCGGTCTCATCGCCTTCCTGCTGGTCCTGGGCCGGACGTACGCCGCCAAGAGGTTCACCCACGAGCAGGCAACCGCCGCCATCGTCGTGTCCTACTACTGGCACTTCGTCGATGTCGTCTGGATCGGCCTCTTCGCCACGATCTACTTGATCAAGTAATCGGGCTCCGCCGCTCCGGCGGACCGACTCATCCAGCAAGCATCGACGCAGAAGATCCTGACACCGGGGTAATCCGTGAAAAAGCTCTCCGCACGACGACGCCATCCGCTGGCGGCGGTCGTCGTCCTACTTCTCGCGCTGGCGGCAACCGGGGGGCTGTACGCCGCGTTCGCGCCCGCGGGCACGGCGAAGGCCGACGTAACCGCCCAGTCCCTCGCCATCGAGGAGGGCCAGAAGCTCTACGCCGTCGGCTGCGCCAGCTGCCACGGCACCGGCGGTCAGGGCACCACTGACGGCCCCTCGCTGGTCGGCGTGGGCTCGGCGGCCGTGGACTTCCAGGTCGGCACGGGCCGTATGCCGGCCCAGCAGCCCGGCGCCCAGGTGCCGAAGAAGAAGGTCATCTACACGCAGGCCGAGATCGATCAGCTCGCGGCGTACGTGGCCTCCCTCGGTGCCGGCCCGATCGTGCCGACCGAGGGCCAGTACAGCCCTGACGGCGCCGACATCGCCAAGGGCGGCGAGCTGTTCCGCTCGAACTGCGCCCAGTGCCACAACTTCACCGGTGAGGGTGGCGCGCTGACCTACGGCAAGTACGCCCCGAGCCTCGAAGGCGTGAGCCCGAAGCACCTCTACGAGGCCATGCAGACGGGCCCGCAGAACATGCCCTCCTTCCCCGACACGACCATGCCGGAGAAGCAGAAGAAGGACATCATCGCCTACGTCCAGGCCGTCAACAGCGACAAGGCCGACAACCCGGGTGGTCTCAAGCTGGGTGGCCTCGGCCCCGTCAGCGAGGGTCTGTTCGCGTGGATCTTCGGTCTGGGCGCGCTGATCGCAGTTGCCATCTGGGTCGCGGCCCACACCGCTAAGGCCAAGAAGTCATGAGTACCCAAGAGAATCCAGAAGAGAACCTGCCGTCCGAGCAGGACACCGCGCACGGCGCGGTGAAGGTCGTCGACGACCCGTTCGCCGACCCGGGCCTCCCGCCCCACAAGCCGCGCATCCAGGACATCGACGAGCGGGCCGCCAAGCGGTCCGAGCGTGCGGTCGCCTTCATGTTCACGCTGTCGATGCTGGCCACGATCGGCTTCATCGCCTCGTACGTGATCTTCCCGGTGGACAAGATCGTGTACATCTGGCCCTTCGGCCGGGTGTCCGCGCTCAACTTCTCCCTGGGTCTGACCCTCGGTGCGGCCCTGTTCTTCATCGGCGCGGGCGCGGTCCACTGGGCCCGCACCCTGATGTCCGACGTCGAGGTCGCCGACGAGCGTCACCCGATGGCGGCCACGCCCGAGGTGAAGGCCAAGGTCATGGCGGACTTCGCGGCCGGTGCCGCCGAGTCCGGCTTCGGCCGTCGCAAGCTGATCCGCAACACGCTGTTCGGCGCGCTGGCCATGGTGCCGCTCTCCGGCATCGTCCTGCTGCGCGACATGGGCCCGCTGCCCGAGAAGAAGCTCCGCTCCACCCTGTGGGCCAAGGGCAAGCTGCTCGTCAACATGAACACGCACGAGCCGCTGCGTCCCGAGGACGTCGCGGTCGGTTCGCTGACCTTCGCGATGCCCGAGGGCCTCACGGAGCACGACGAGAACTTCCAGACCGAGATCGCCAAGGCCGCCCTGATGATCGTCCGGATCCAGCCGGACGACATCAAGGACAAGCGCGAGCTCGAGTGGTCGCACGAGGGCATCGTCGCCTTCTCGAAGATCTGCACCCATGTCGGTTGCCCGATCTCGCTGTACGAGCAGCAGACGCACCACGTGCTCTGCCCGTGCCACCAGTCCACCTTCGACCTGTCCGACGGCGCCCGTGTCATCTTCGGCCCGGCCGGCCACGCCCTTCCGCAGCTGCGGATCGGCGTGAACGACAAGGGCTTCCTGGAGGCGCACGGCGACTTCGATGAGCCCGTCGGTCCCGCCTTCTGGGAGCGCGGATGAGCACTGTGACCAATACGCAGAAGAAGGCACCCGCCGGTGAGCGAGTCGCCGACTGGGCCGACGGCCGGCTGGGGATCTACACCCTGGCCAAGGCCAACATGCGGAAGATCTTCCCGGACCACTGGTCCTTCATGCTGGGCGAGATCTGCCTCTACAGCTTCCTCATCATCATCCTGACGGGCGTCTATCTGACGATGTTCTTCCACCCGTCGATGAACGAGGTGGAGTACGTCGGACCGTACGTCCCGCTCCAGGGACAGCTGATGTCCGAGGCGTTCAACTCGACCATGCACATCTCGTTCGAGGTGCGCGGTGGTCTGCTGATCCGGCAGATCCACCACTGGGCGGCGCTGATCTTCCTCGCCGGCATGTTCGTGCACATGATGCGCGTGTTCTTCACCGGCGCGTTCCGCAAGCCGCGTGAGATCAACTGGCTGTTCGGCTTCCTGCTGTTCTTCCTGGGCATGTTCACCGGCTTCACCGGTTACTCGCTCCCGGACGACCTGCTCTCCGGCACCGGTGTGCGCTTCATGCAGGGCGCGATCCTGTCCGTGCCGATCGTCGGCACGTACCTGTCGATGTTCCTGTTCGGCGGGGAGTTCCCCGGCGGCGACTTCGTCGCCCGGTTCTACTCGGCGCACGTGCTGCTGCTGCCCGGCATCATGCTGGGTCTCGTGGTCGCGCACCTCATCCTGGTGTTCGTCCACAAGCACACGCACTTCGAGGGCCCCGGCCGTACGAACAAGAACGTCGTCGGCATGCCGCTGCTCCCGGTGTACATGGCGAAGGCCGGAGGCTTCTTCTTCCTGGTCTTCGGCGTCATCGCGATCGTCGCGGCCATCGCCTCGATCAACCCGATCTGGGCCCTCGGCCCGTACCGCCCGGACCAGGTGTCCACCGGCGCCCAGCCCGACTGGTACATGGGCTTCGCCGAGGGTCTGATCCGTGTCATGCCGGGCTGGGAGATCAACCTCTGGGGCCACACGCTGGTCCTCGGCGTGATGATCCCGCTGGCGATCTTCCCGGCGGTGCTCGGCGCCATCGCGGTCTACCCGTTCATCGAGTCCTGGATCACCGGCGACAAGCGCGAGCACCACATCGCGCAGCGCCCGCGCAACGCTCCGACGCGCACCGCCTTCGGTGTCGCCTGGATCACCGCGTACATGATCATGCTCGTCGGTGGCGGCAACGACCTCTGGGCCACGCACTTCCACCTGTCGATCAACTCGATCACCTGGTTCGTCCGGATCTTCTTCTTCGCCGGACCGGTCATCGCGTTCATCATCACCAAGCGCATCTGCCTCGGCCTCCAGCGCCGGGACAAGGACAAGGTGCTGCACGGGCGCGAGTCCGGCATCATCAAGCGCCTGCCGCACGGTGAGTTCGTCGAGGTCCACCAGCCGCTCAGCCAGGGCGAGCTGCACCGCCTCACCGCGCACGAGCAGTACGAGGCCGCGGCCCTGCCGCCGGCCGTCGACGAGAACGGCGTGGAGCGCAAGATCGGGCGCATGGAGAAGCTCCGGATCAAGCTCAACAAGGGCTACTACGGCGACGACAACCAGATCGCCAAGCCCACCGCCGAGGAGTACAAGGAGATCACGAGCGGCCACGGCCACCACTGATCCCCTGACCTCCTGAAGCAGGTCGCCACGGCGAGAGCCCCGTCCATTCGATGGACGGGGCTCTTTGCCGTCCCCGGGGCTCGATAGGGTGGGAAGGCATCCACTTCACAGATCACCAGGAGCTGCCATGAGCGCTGCGACCCCCGCTGGAGGACTCGACTCGGCGGGCCGCTCCTGGCCCGCCGTCCTGGACGGCCTGCTGAGCGGCCGCGACCAGAGCGCGGAGGACACCGCCTGGGCGATGGACCGCATCCTGCGCGGCGAGGCCACCGACGCGCAGATCGCCGGCTTCGTCGTCGCCCTGCGCGCCAAGGGCGAGACCGTCGAGGAGATCACCGGCCTCGTCCGGACCATGTACGCGCACGCCAACACGATCGACGTGCCGGGACCGTCCGTGGACATCGTCGGCACCGGCGGCGACGGCGCCAAGACCGTCAACATCTCCACCATGTCCGCGATCGTGGTGGCCGGCACCGGCGCCAAGGTCGTCAAGCACGGCAACCGGGCCGCCTCCAGCGCCAGCGGCGCCTCCGACGTCCTGGAGAAGCTGGGCGTCAACCTGGAGCTCACCCCCCGGCGGGTGGCCGAGGTCGCCGACGAGGCCGGCATCACCTTCTGCTTCGCGGTGAAGTTCCACCCGGCGCTGCGCCATGTCGCGAAGGCCCGCAAGGAGCTGGGCATCCGCACGGTCTTCAACTTCCTGGGGCCGCTCACCAACCCGGCCAGGGTGCGGGCCCAGGCGACCGGCGTGGCCGATCCCCGGATGGCCCCGATCGTCGCCGGGGTGCTCGCCGAGCGCGGCTCCTCGGCGCTGGTCTTCCGCGGCGACGACGGACTGGACGAGCTCACCACCACCGCGACCTCCCGGGTGTGGATCGTCCGGGACGGCGCCGTGCGCGAGGAGTCCTTCGACCCGCGGGACGTCGGCATCGACATCGTCCCCGTGGAGGCCCTGCGCGGCGCCGACGCCTCGTACAACGCCGATGTGGCCCGCCGTCTGCTGGCCGGCGAGACCGGTCCGGTACGGGACGCGGTGCTGCTCAACTCGGCGGCGGCGCTCACCGCCCTCGAACCGGGCGGCGGCACCCTCGCGGAGCAGCTGCGCACCGGCATCGCCAAGGCGGCCGAGTCCCTCGACTCCGGCGCCGCCCGCCGGGCCCTGGAACGCTGGATCGCCGCCAGCAACGCGTAGCCGCGCCAGACCCCCGTACGCAGCCCCGTTCCGAATGCCGGAACGGGGTTGCGTCGTCGTGATCGACTGGCATAGGTTCTGGAACAGGTCATGAGTGACAGCGACAAAGCCCCGGCTAGCTGTCCGGCAACCCTCCGTCCGTGGCGGGGTGCCCCGGGTGAAGACCAGGCCGCACGAGCAGAAGCCTGCGGCAAGCGCGGACCCCTGCGCAGAACCCTGGGGTCCTTGGTCCTCTAGGAGCAGTGTCTCGTGAGCAAGCGAATGCGATAGGGCCTCCGGCCCCCTTCTCCATCAACACCCGTACGCGGCACCCCACTTCGCGCTGCCCTGCGGGCCCTTTCACGCCTTTTCGCGCCCTCTTTCCCGCTGGGAGACACCGTCATGTCCGCATGCCCGAACGCCGCCACCGCCACCGCTTCCGCCGCTTCCGGTGAGGCCGTCGAGTCCGCCGACCCCTGCTGCGCCGCCCCGCTGCCGGTCCTCGGCCGGGACGTCACCGTCCCGCTCGTCACCGGCGGCGAGGTCAGCTACGCGGCGCTCGACTACGCCGCCAGCGCCCCGGCCCTCCAGCGCGTCTGGGACGACGTCGCCGCGTACGCCCCGTACTACGGCAGCGTCCACCGCGGCGCCGGCTACCTCTCCCAGCTCTCCACCGACCTCTTCGAGAACAGCCGCGACACCGTCGCCGAGTTCCTCGACTGCCGCCCCGGCGACCAGGTCGTCTTCACCCGCTCCACCACCGACTCGCTCAACCTGCTCGCCCAGGTGATCCCCGCCGGCTGCGAGGTCTTCGTCTTCGAGACCGAGCACCACGCCTCGCTGCTGCCCTGGCGCGACGCCCGGGTCACCTACCTCAACGCGCCGCGCACGCCGCGCCAGGCCGTCGAGACCCTGGAGCGCGCCCTCGCCGACCGCGACCCCCATGGCCCCGCCCTGGTCTGCGTGACCGGCGCCTCCAACGTCACCGGCGAGCTGTGGCCGGTGAAGGAGCTGGCCGCCGCCGCCCACGCGCACGGCGCCCGCATCGTCCTCGACGCCGCCCAGCTCGCGCCCCACCACCCGGTCTCCGTGCAGGAGTTGGACGTCGACTGGGTCGCCTTCTCCGGGCACAAGCTGTACGCCCCGTTCGGCTCCGGCGTCCTCGCCGGACGCGCCGACTGGCTCCAGGACGCCGAGCCCTACCTCGCGGGCGGCGGCGCCTCCCGCAAGGTGGCCCGCCGGGCCGACGGCGGCGTGGACGTGGAGTGGCACACCACCGCCGCCCGCCACGAGGCCGGTTCGCCCAACGTCATCGGCGTCTACTCCATCGCCTCCGCCTGCAAGGCGCTCACCGAGGCCGGCTTCGACCAGCTCGTCGCCCGCGAGCGGCACCTGATCGCCAAGGTCCGCGAGGGTCTGGCCGAGGTGCCCGAGGTGCGGGTGCTCTCGCTCTTCGGCGACGACGCCCCGCGGGTCGGTGTCATCTCCTTCGTCGTGGAGGGCTGGAACAGCTCCCACTTCGCCGCCGCGCTCTCCGCCGAGTACGGCATCGGCGTCCGCGACGGCCTGTTCTGCGCCCACCCGCTGGTGCGCACCCTGCTGGGCAGCGACCCGCAGGACCCGGGCGAGTGCGGCGCCCCGGAGGCGGCCCCCGGCGAGCGCTCCCTCAACGCCATCCGGGTCAGCTTCGGCGCGGGCACGCCCGACGAGCACGTGGAGCGCTTCGTGGGCGCGGTGAAGCGGCTGGTGCGCGAGGGCGCCCAGTGGAAGTACCGCACCGAGGACGGCCGCTGCGTGCCGGACCGCGGCTGAGCTCCCTCCTCCGTACGAGTGAAGACGGGCGCACACGCGTGAAGCCGGCCTCCCGCGGGGGAGAGGCCGGCTTCACGCGTGTCCTTCGGGGCCCTCAGGACTCCAGGCCGATGGCGAAGGCCGCGTCCAGGTCGTTCTGGGAGTAGGCGCGGAAGGCGACATGGGTGTCGGTGCCCTCGACGCCGGGGATCTTGCTGATCTTCCCGGGGATGACATCGGCCAGGTCGTCGTGGCGCCCCACCCGGACCATGGCGATCAGGTCGTACGTCCCGGTCACCGAGAAGACCTCACTGACGCAGTCGATCGCGGCGATGGCCTCCGCGATCTCGGGAATGCGGTCCACGCTGGTCTTGATGAGCACGATCGCGGTGATCACGGCTGGCTTTCTCCCTCGGTGGCCGCGGCTGGTGGTTTCACTTTAACGCCACCTCTGTACCGGCCCCACGCGTAGAGGAAGCCGAGGGCGAACCCCACCACGTGCGCCAGATACGCCACCCCGGGCCCCGCCCCGGCCGAGCGCGCCGCCAGCCACTGGAGCACGAACCAGAAGATCAGCACGATCCAGGCGGGGAAGCGCAGCGGCAGGAAGAAGAGGAAGGGGAAGAGGCTGGTCACCCGGGAGCGCGGGAAGAGGTAGAGGAAGGCCCCGAGCACCCCCGAGATCGCCCCCGACGCCCCCACCAGGGTCTGCTCGCTGTCCGCGTGCGCGGCGGCGTACCCGAACAGGGCCAGGTAGCCGCAGCCCAGGTAGAACAGGGCGAACTCGGCCGGGCCCATCCGCTCCTCGGCCATCGCGCCGAAGACGTACAGGAACAGCATGTTCCCCAGCAGGTGCAGCCAGCTGCCGTGCACGAAGAGCGCGGTCAGCGGGGTGAGCAGCGCGCGCGGCTGCCCGCTCGTCAGCTCGGCCGGGATCACGCCCCAGCGCTCGAAGTACGCGCTCTGCGCCGCGAGCAGCCGGTCGCCGGTGCCGTACCCCGGGTTGAGCCCCGACACCGGGCTCACGGCGAAGAGCAGGACGCACAGCGCGATGAGGCCGTACGTCACGGTCGGCCCGTTCCGGGCCCCCTGCCACGCGCCGAGGGCCGTGCCCCGCCAGTCGATCATGGACAGATCATGGCGTACCGGGGTCGAACTGGACAGAGTGCCTCGCCGTGCCGCGGGGTACCCGGGAGGCCGTAGGGTTACGGGCAGACTTCCGCAGTCCGACGGCGCACCGCGGTCCCGTACAACCCCGGAATTCCAGGGAAAGCCCAGAAAGAGGCGGCACGATGACGACGGTTCCCCTGCCGACCCCGGAGACCCGCTGGCGTTGCACGCTCTGCGGCAACCTGACCCGATTCGACGTCACGCGGTCCTCCAAGGTCGTCGAGTACGTCCATCTGGACCTCGCCGGAGAGCCCAAGGTCGAGGAACGCGAGGTGGTCAGTGAGACCATCGAGTCGGTCCGCTGCCGCTGGTGCAACGCGGTGGACCAGATCGAACTGGTGGACAGGCCGGGTTCCGCTTCCTGAGAAGCGGCCCGGAAGGGCGACGACAGGGAAGTGGGGTGACGGATCGTGGCGCAGCCCGCGCACGGTGAGGAGCCGACGGCCTCGGCGCACGACGCCGCAGAGGCGCTCGACCGGCCGCTGCCCGAGCCTGTACGGCGCAAGGTGGTCGCGCTGGTCGCGGACGCCTTCGGCGGCCTGACCGTCGCCGAGCTGCCCGCCCCGCTGCGCCAGTACGCCCGCTTCACCGCCTCCCGGCGGGCCAAGTTCGCCGGGAACGCGATGGCGGCCGCCCTGGAGAGCGACCCGCTGTTCCGGCAGCGGATCGGCGAGCGCTTCAAGGAGGCGCAGCCCGAGCTGGCCGGCGCCGTCGAGTCCGGCGCCCCGCCCGCCGCCGCCGACCCCGTCGACGTGGCCGCGGCCGCCTATGTGCTGCGGCCGGCCGGCTGGGGCAAGCTGGTCGCCGCCGCCGGCGAGGAGGCCGAGCGCGCCGACGCCGAGCGCGCCGACGAGGCCGGCCGGCGCGAACTCGACCGGCTGCGCGAGGAGGTCGCGCACGCCCGGGAGCGCACCAGGACCGAGACCGAGCAGCTGCGCCACGACCTGGAGGCGGCCCGCAAGGAAGCCGAATCGCTTCACCGCAAGCTGCGCAGCGCCCAGAGCGACGTGAAGCGCGGCGAGGCGGCGCTGCGGCGCGCCCAGGCCGAGATCGACGGCGCCAGGACCGAGGCCGCCGCGCAGGTCTCCGCCGCCGAGAGCGAGAGCCGGCGGCTCAAGTCCCGGCTCGGCGAGGTCGAGGCGGCCCTGGAGGCCAGCCGGCGCGCCGGCCGCGAGGGCCGCTCGGTGGAGGACATGCGGCTGCGGCTGCTCCTGGACACCGTGCTCGACGCCGCCCAGGGGCTGCGCCGCGAACTGGCCCTGCCCCCGGTCTCGATGCACCCCGCGGACACCGTGGACGCGGTGGAGCCGGGCCGGATGTCGCCGAAGGACATCGCGGCGCGCGCCCTGTCCGAGACCGACCCGGCGCTCCTGGACCAGCTGCTCGAACTGCCGCAGGCGCACCTGGTGGTGGACGGCTACAACGTCACCAAGACCGGCTATCCGACGATGCCGCTGGAGAAGCAGCGGCTGCGGCTGCTCGGCGGCCTGTCCGCGCTCGCGGCCCGCTCGGGCGCCGAGGTCACCTGTGTCTTCGACGGGGCCGAGCTCGCCGCGCCGGTGCTGCTCGCGCCGCCGCGCGGGGTGCGGGTGCTGTTCTCCAAGCCCGGTGTCACGGCGGACGAGTTGATCCGTCAGCTGGTGCGGGCCGAGCCGCCGGGCCGTCCGGTCGTGGTGGTCTCCACCGACCGCGAGGTGGCCGACGGGGTCGCCAAGTCCGGTGCGCGCCCGGTCGCGTCCGCCTTGCTGCTGAAGCGGCTTTCGCGCCTCTCGTGAGGCTCGTGACGTCTCGTAACGTCTGCGCCTGATGTCCTTTTTCTGATCCGCGCAGGGTCAAGTGACCATTACTGCCCGTGTGATGTGTGTGAATACTTCGTCGCGCGAGCGAGATTTTGCCTATCGGGATTTGAACTGATCACAAGATGGTCACTAGGGTCGGGGCTCGAACCTTCGCGCGGTTGATCATCCATCCGGGGTGACAGCGGAGGGCCCGCCTGCCGCTCACCCGGTCGGCGGCTGAAGGAAGAAGGAGCTCGCCTTCGTGGCGTCCCACCGTCGTCCCAAGCAGCCGAGCCGCACCCGTGTGACCGTGCTCACCGCGACCGCCGGCCTCGCCGTCGCGATCTCCGCCCAGAGCGGCGCCTCCGCCGCCCCCAAGCCGAAGATCGACGAGGTCAAGTCCAAGGTCGACAAGCTCTACCACGAGGCCGAGGAGGCCACGGAGCAGGCCAACCTGGCGGAAGAGCGCCGCGGCAAGCTCCACAAGGAGATCGGCGCCCTCCAGGACAAGGTCGCCCGCGGCCAGCAGGACCTCAACACCCTGCGCGAGCAGATCGGTTCGGTCGCCAGCGCGCAGTACCGCTCCGGCGGCATCGACCCGGCGCTCCAGCTCTTCCTCTCCGCCGACCCGGACACCTACCTCGACAAGGCGTCCGCGATCGACCAGCTCGGCGCCAAGCAGGCCGACGTGCTCCAGTCGATCCAGGCCAAGCAGCGGACCCTCGCCCAGCAGCGCGCCGAGGCCGCCACCAAGCTGACCGACCTCGAAGACGTCCGCAAGACGCTCAACGAGAAGAAGAACAAGGCCACCGGCAAGCTGGCCGAGGCCCGCAAGCTGCTCAACACGCTGACCGCCGCCGAGCGCTCCAAGATGGAGCAGGAGGAGCAGCGCGCCAGCCGCGCCGCCGGCGAGCGGGTCGAGCTCGGCAACGAGGTGCCCGCCTCGCAGCGCGGCGCCGCCGCCCTCAGCGCCGCCGCCACCCAGATCGGCAAGCCGTACTTCCGCGGCGGCACGGGCCCCGGCTCCTACGACTGCTCGGGTCTGACGCAGTGGGCCTACCGCCAGGCCAACGTCTCGCTCACCCGCACCACCTACACCCAGCAGAACGACGGCGTGAAGATCGGCCGCAGCCAGCTCAAGCCGGGCGACCTGGTCTTCTTCAACAACCTGTCGCACGTGGGCCTGTACGCGGGCAACAACACGATCCTGCACGCCCCGAAGCCGGGCGCCTACGTCCGCTACGAGTCGATGGACTACATGGGCACCTTCCAGTTCGGCGTCCGTATCTGACGCCGACGCGACGGCACCTGCCCTCCGAACGGGTGGTTCGCCGGATCCTGGACTGACGTGACGCCCCGCCGGTGACCTGTGGTCACGGGCGGGGCGTCACTTTCTGTGCCCGGCGGGTTCGTTGGACCTGGGGTGATCACCGGCTACTGTCTGCCGCGCCAGTCCGTCGAACCGAACGGAGCGCGTTCCGTGGCGTCCCACCGACGACCCGCCAGGGTCACCGTCCTCACCGCAGCCGCGGCCACCGCGGCCACGGCCCTCGGTGCCGTCCCCGCGCACGCCGACCCGGGCGCCCCCGGCCCCGAGGCCACCCGCGTCACCGTCGACCGCCTCTTCGAGGAGGCCGAGAAGGCCACCGAGGGCTACAACCAGGCCGACGAGAAGGCCGACGGGCTGCGCAGGACCGTCGCGCTCGCGCGGGACGGCCTCGCCCGCGGCCAGGAGCGCGTCAACCGGATGCGCGGCGCGCTCGGTTCGGTGGCCGGCGCCCAGTACCGCTCCGGCGGCATCGACCCGGCCCTCGCCCTGCTGCTCTCCTCCGACCCGGAGACCTATCTCGACCGGGCCTCCGTCCTCGACCGGGTCACCGCCCGGCAAGGCGCCGCCCTCGCCGAACTCCACCGCGAGCTGCGCAAGCTGGCCCAGGAGCGGACCGAGGCGGGCCGGGCGCTGGCCGAACTGGAGCGCAGCAGGACCGAGGTGGCCCGGCACAAGCGCACCGTCGAGCGGAAGCTGGCCGAGGCCCGCCGGGTGCTCGCCTCGCTCTCCGCCGACGAGCGGGCCGGCTACGACCGGGCCTCCCGCTCGGGCCGGGACTCCCTCGACGAGGAGCTCCCGCCGCTCGCCGACCTCGGCCCCTCCCGGGCCGCCGCCGCGGTGATCGCCGCCCGCAGCGCCATCGGCAGGCCGTATGTGTGGGGCGCCACCGGGCCCTCGGCCTTCGACTGCTCGGGCCTGATGGTCTGGTCGTACCGGCAGGCCGGGATCGCCCTGCCCCGTACCTCCTCCGCGCAGCGGAACGCGGGCCGCCGGGTGCCGCTCTCGCAGGCCCAGCCCGGCGACCTCGTCACGTACCGGGGCGACGCCAGCCATGTGGCGATCTACGCCGGGAACGGGCAGGTCATCCACGCGCCCTACCCGGGGGCCCGGGTCCGCTACGACCCGGTGAACATGATGTCCCACGTCACCGTGACCAGGGTCTGAGCCGCCGCTCCCGACCCGGCGCCGCCGCCGCCCCGTACGATCGGGGGCGTGGCAGGTCAGGGGAGTGGAAGGGCGCGCGGCGCGGCCGGGTGCCTGGCCGTGGCCCTGCTGGTGCTGACCGGCTGTACGGCCCCGGCCCCCGCCGACCCGGCGCCCGGGCAGATCCAGCGCCTGCTCGACCGGCACGCCCGGGCGCTGCTCGACCGCGACGAGGCCGCCTATCTCGCGGCCCTCGACCCCGCCCTCGCCCCGGCCGCCCGCACCGAGTTCGACCGCCTCGCGGCGCTCCCGCTGGGCGGCTGGCGGTACCGGGTCACCGAGGTCGACCGGGCCGCAGGGGGCCGGGCCACCGCCAGGGCCGAGCTCGGCTACCGGATCGAGGGCTACGACTCCGGGCCCGCCACCAGCGAGCGGGTCCTGGAGCTCGCCGAACGCGACGGCCGCTGGTACGTGACCGGCGACCGCCCCGCCGAGGGCGCCCCGCAGCAGCTGTGGCAGCAGGGCGAGGTGCGGACCGTCACGGGTCGGCGCAGCCTCGTCCTCGGCGTGGGCCAGAGCCCCGAGCGGCTGAAGGAGATCGCGGCCGCGGCGGACCGGGCGGTGCCCGCGGTCGAGGGCGCCTGGCACGGGGAGTGGGCGGGCCGGGTGGTGGTCCTGGTGCCCGCCTCGGTCGAGGCGATGGGCGGGCTGCTCGGCGCGCCGGCCGCCTCCTACCGGGGCATCGCGGCCGTCACCACCGGCGAGACCGGCGGCGGCCCGACGGCCCCCGCCGACCGGGTCATCGTCAACCCCGACGCGTACGCCACGCTCGGCTCGTTCGGCCGCCAGCTGGTCCTCACCCACGAGACCACCCATGTCGCGACCCGCGCCCGGACCACGAAGGCCACCCCGGTCTGGCTCTCCGAGGGCTTCGCCGACTGGGTCGCCTACCGGGGCACCGGCCGCACCGCCGCCCAGGCCGCCCCCGAGCTGCGCCGCGCGGTCCAGGCGGGCGAGGCGCCGGCCGCCCTGCCCGGCGACGCGGACTTCACCTTCGGCGGCGACGCGGACGCGATGGCCCGCGCCTACGAGGGCGGCTGGCTGGCCTGCGAGCTGGTCGCCGAGCGGTGGGGCGAGGCGAAGCTGACCGCGTTCTACCGGGCGGTCGGCGCCCACCCGCAGCGCGAGGGCGCGCTGGAGAAGGCCCTGAAGGACGTCCTCGGCACCACCCCGGAGGAGTTCACGGCGAGCTGGCGCGCGTACGTGGGGGAGCGGCTGGCCTAGGCCGTCCCCTCCGCCGTCCGGCGGTCCAGCTCCGCCAGGGCCTCGGTGAGCCAGGCCTGCTCCTCCGTGCCCGTCGCCCGGGCGATCCGCAGCATCCCGCGCCGGAACAGATCGGGCTCCTGCTCGGCGCGGACCGGTGCGCCGTCCGCGTAGAAGAAGCTGGTCGGGGCGGTGAGGAAGGCCTGGCGGCGGCGGAGCACGGCGGCCTGCCCGGCCGGGTCGGGCAGCCGGCCCAGGAACGAGAGCAGCGTGAAGAAGCGCTGCCCGTCGCTGATCTCGATGTCCTTGGGGGAGCGCAGCCGGGCGAAGAGCTCGGCGCGGCCCTCGTCGGTGAGCGAGAGGGTGCGGCGGGGGGCCGCGCCCGCGCCCGGCTCCGTACGGCTGTCGACCAGGCCGTTCTTCACCAGCCGGCTGATCGCCGGGTAGAGCGCGCCGTCGCTCACCGGGCTCTCGAACTCCTCGCCGGGGTCGCCGCCGGTGTCATCAACATGGTCTGGGTCGCCCGCCTCGGCGGGGACGCCGCCGTCGCCGTCGCCACCAACGTCGAGAACCTGCTCCTCGGCGTCGTCCTCATGGCCGCCTCCGGCACCACCGTCCTGGTCGCCCGCGCCAGAGGAGCGGACGACCCCGGGGCGCTGCGCTCCGCCGTCCGGGGCGGCGCCGCCCTCGGCGCGCTGCTCGTGCCGCCCGTCGCCCTCGGCGGCTACCTGCTGCGCGACCCGCTCGCCGCGCTCCTGCTCGGCGGCGCGGACCACCCGGCCCACGCCCTCGCGACCGCCTACTTCGCGATCTCGCTGCCCGGCACCGCCGTCTTCTTCGCCACCACCGTCCTCGACGGCGTCCTCAAGGGCACCGGCGACACCCGCACCCCCATGCGGCTCGCCTTCCTCGCCAACGGGCTGATCCTGGTCCTCGACCCGCTGCTCGTGCACGCGTACGGAGTGGAGGGCGCCGCCGTCTCCACGGTCGTCGGCCGCACCGCCGCCCTCGCCGTAGGACTGCTCGTGCTGCGCCGCAACGCGCTCCTGCGGGCCGCCCGCGCCGCCCGCCCGGCCGTCACCACCCCGACCGCCCTGCGCCGCACCGCCGCCACCGGGCTGCCCATGTCCGTCGACTTCGTCGTCCGCATGGCCGGGGCGCTCGCCCTGATCTCCGTCGTCGCCCGCCTCGGCGTCACCGAGATCGCCGCCTACGGCATCGCCACCAAGGCCATGTACGTCGCCACCATGGCCTTCTACGCGGTCCGGCAGGCCGCGTCGATCCACACCGCCCATCTGCTCGGCGCCGGGAAGGACGAGCGGCGGGCCGTCGGACGGCATGCCCTCGTCCTGGGCGCCCTCCTCGGCACCGGCGCGGCCCTCCTGCTCCTCGCGGCGGCCGGACCGGTCATGCGCGGCTTCGGCGCGGAGCCCGCCGTGGCCGACGCGGGGGCGCTGTTCCTGCGCTGCCTCGGGCCGTACCTGCTCCTGATGGCCGGGTTCATCGCCCTGGCGGGGGTCTTCGAGGGCAGCGGCGGCTCACCCCGGCTGGCCAGGATCACCGTCGCCGGGGTCCTCGTCCAGCTCCCCCTCGCGTACGTCCTGTCGGCGGCCCTCGGACTCGCCGGGGTCTGCCTGGCCATGGCGCTCGCGATGGCGGGCCAGTGCGCGGCGCTCGGGCTGCTGCGCCGCCGCGCCCACGGCGGCGGGGCGACGGCGGACCGTCAGGAGGAGGCCGCGACCGGGGTCTTCTCGCGCTCCGGCTGAGCCTGGACCGGCACCGGCGTCAGACGCGGCTCGGTGACCGTCTGCCGCCACAGGATCCGGCAGGCGGAGAGGGTGGCGGCGACCAGCAGCCCGTTGCGGACCAGGAGCAGCGCGATGCCCAGCGGGTCGCTGTGCGAGACGTGCGAGAACCACACCGGGAACTCGAACTGCGTCACCGCCGTCGCCCACAGCACCAGATGGGCGGGCCTGCGCATCCGGCTCGCCCGGTAGACCAGGCACACCGCCGCCAGACCCACCAGCCAGATCATGTACTGGGGGCTGATCACCCGGCTCGTCGTGACGAACAGCAGCAGCGCCACGAATGCCGCGTCCGCCGTCGTGGTCGTCGAGAAGACACGGGTCCGCAGCCGCCACACGAGGAGCCAGCCGAAGGCGACGAAGGTCAGCACCATCGCCGCCGTGGACACCGCCGAGACTCCCGGGCCGAGGAACTCGATCGAGCCGTAGTTCATCCGCGCCTCGCCCGACCAGCCGAAGTGCTTGGCCACGTGGAAGACCAGCGCGCCCAGCGACTCGACCTCGGTGCCCCGGTCCCGCTGGAAGCCCAGGAAGGCGAGCGCCCCGGGCGCCGCCAGCACGCACAGCAGCAGCACCCCGGCCGCAGTCCCGGCCGCCGCGGGCCAGGCGCGCAGGGTGGCCCGGCCCCGCGCGGTGCCCGCGAGCAGCAGCACCGGCCAGACCTTCAGCATCGCGCCGAACCCGGCGAGCGCGCCCAGCACGGCGGGCCTGCGCACCGCCGCGAGGAGGCCCGCCACCGCCACGGCCGTCACCATCAGGTCGTAGCGCGCGTACGCGGTCGGCCCGAGCAGCGCGACACCGGCGATCCACAGCCACGCCCCGCGCGACGAGCGGCCCGGCCGCCGGCCCGCGTACAGCAGCAGGCCGAAGACGAACGCGTCGCACACCAGGCTGAGCACGAAGAAGGCGGCCGAGTAGCCGAGGAAGGGCAGCAGCGCGGGGGAGAGGATCGCGAGCGCGGCGGCCGGCGGGTACTGCCAGGTGACGTCGTCCAGCGGATACGTGCCGCCCCGCAGCACCTCGTACCAGCCCTGGTAGATCTGCTCGACGTCGCTCGTCACGTCCGGGCCCGGGATGACCACGACCTTGAAGACGCAGAGCAGCAGCAGGACCCGGGTGAGCGCCCAGATGCCGAGCGGCAGCCGCAGCCCGTCGCGGGCCACCTCGCGCGCCAGCGCGCCCCGTCCGAGGCGGTCCGGTGCCGTCGTGCCCACTGCGCCCGTCATACCTGTCCTGTTCCTGTCCGTCGGTCCGCCGGGGCGGAGGGTGGTGCTGCCGGGCTGAGGGCGCGGTCGCGGTACTGTCGGCCACGATGCACAAGACCCTGATCGTAACGAACGACTTCCCGCCGCGCCCCGGCGGAATCCAGGCCTTCCTGCACAACATGGCGCTGCGGCTCGATCCCGACCGGATCGTGGTCTACGCCTCCACGTGGAAGCGGAGCCGCGAGGGGATCGAGGCGACCGCCGCGTTCGACGCGGAACAGCCTTTCACGGTGGTCCGCGACCGCACCACCATGCTGCTGCCGACCCCCCGGGTCACCGCCCGTGCCACCGCGCTGCTGCGCGAGCACGGCTGCGAGTCCGTCTGGTTCGGCGCGGCCGCCCCGCTCGGCCTGATGGCCCCCGCCCTGCGGCGCGCCGGAGCCCGCCGCCTGGTCGCCACCACCCACGGCCACGAGGCGGGCTGGGCCCAGCTGCCGGCCTCCCGGCAGCTGCTGCGGCGGATCGGCGAGGGCACCGACACGATCACCTACCTCGGCGAGTACACCCGCTCCCGGATCGCCGCCGCGCTCACCCCGGCCGCCGCCGCGCGCATGGTCCAGCTCCCGCCGGGCGTCGACGAGAAGACCTTCCACCCCGACTCGGGCGGCGCCGAGGTGCGCGAGCGGCTCGGGCTCAGCGACCGCCCGGTGGTCGTGTGCGTCTCCCGGCTGGTGCCGCGCAAGGGCCAGGACACCCTGATCCTCGCCATGCCCGAGATCCTGCGCCGGGTGCCGGACGCCGTCCTGCTGATCGTCGGCGGCGGCCCGTACGAGCAGGAGCTGCGCAAGCTGGCGGCCCGTACCGGCGTGACCGGATCCGTGCGCTTCACCGGCGCCGTGCCGTGGGCGGAGCTGCCCGCGCACTACGGGGCGGGCGACGTCTTCGCGATGCCCTGCCGCACCCGGCGCGGCGGGCTCGACGTCGAGGGCCTCGGCATCGTCTACCTGGAGGCCTCGGCCACCGGCCTTCCGGTCGTCGCGGGCGACTCGGGCGGCGCCCCGGACGCCGTCCTCGACGGCGAGACCGGCTGGGTGGTCCGGGGCGGCGTCCCCGAGGAGACCGCCGACCGCGTCGCCACCCTGCTCCTCGACCCCGAGCTGCGCGCCCGTATGGGCGAGCGCGGCCGGGCCTGGGTCGAGGAGCGCTGGCGCTGGGACCTGCTGGCCGAGCGGCTGCGGGAACTGCTGTAGGGCCTCTGCCGGGCCCGACCGGCTACCCGCCCGGCTCTAGCCGGGCAGGTAGTCGGTCAGCGCGCACCCGTCGACGAGCAGCTTCTCGTTCCGGTAGCCGTCGGGGACCTTGAAGTCCTTCTCGCAGGTGAAGAGCAGCACGTCGGAGGCGAGCAGGGCCTTCGCGGTCTTCTCGTCGCCCGGGTAGAGCGCGAAGTTCTGCCCGACGAGCACCCGCACGCCCTTGCCCTTGGCCGCGGCGGCCTTGTTGGCCTGCTGGAACTTCTCCATGTCGGAGACGGACAGCAGCGTCACGGTGTCCCGGTCGTCGTCGCCGCAGACCCCGCGCCCGGATATCGCCCAGGCCGGGTCCGCGGACTGCTCGCGCATGGCGCCGCCGCCGTTGGTGCGCAGGTCGCTGCACATGGTGTGCGCGCCGACCAGTTTCTCCATCGCCGCCATGTCGTCGGCCGCGGGCAGCCCGGCGTCCTCTCCCCAGGTGCTGCCGCACCCGGTGAGCGTGACGAGGGCGGTGAGTGCCGCGCCCAGGACGGCGGCGGTGCGCTTGACCCGCATGACTCCCTGCTTCCGTTTCGTATCGGTGTGGTGGCGTCTGACGGAATCGTCCGGTCCGGGCCCGACGCGCGCGAACGCCCCCGGCCGGCCCGCGACGCGGGCCCGCCAGGGGCGCTCTGAGGCCTCGTCAGCCCCGGTAGATCGCCTCGATCTCGTCGGCGAAGTCCTTCGCCACCACGTTCCGCTTCAGCTTCAGCGACGGGGTGATGTGCCCCGCCTCCTCGGTGAACTGCGCGGACAGGATACGGAACTTCCGCACCGACTCCGCCTTCGAGACCGCCGCGTTGCCGTCGTCCACCGCGCGCTGCACCTCCGCGAGCAGCTCCGGGTCCTCGCGCAGCGACGCCGCCGTCGAGCCGGCCGGCTTGCCGTGCTCGGACGCCCAGCGGCCCAGGAACTCCTCGTCGATGGTGACGAGCGCGCCCACGAACGGGCGCCCGTCGCCGACCACCATGCACTCGGCGACCAGGGCGTGCGCCCGGATCCGGTCCTCGATGACCGCCGGGGCGACGTTCTTGCCGCCCGCCGTCACCAGGATCTCCTTCTTGCGGCCGGTGATCGCGAGATAGCCGTCCTCGTCGAGGGTGCCGATGTCACCGGTGTGGAACCAGCCGTCCGCCAGCGCCTCGGCCGTCGCGGCCTCGTTGTTCCAGTAGCCGGAGAAGATGTGCTCGCCGTGCAGCAGCACCTCGCCGTCGTCGGCGATCCGCACCACCGAGCCCGGCAGCGGCTGCCCCACGGTGCCGATCTTCTGCCGGTCCCAGGGGTTGAACGCGGTCGCCGCGCAGGACTCCGTCAGGCCGTAGCCCTCCAGGACCGTGAAGCCGATGCCCCGGAAGAAGTGCCCGAGCCGCTCGCCCAGCGGCGCGCCGCCCGAGATCGCGTACTCGCCCCGGCCGCCGAGGACCGCGCGCAGCTTCGAGTAGACCAGCTTGTCGAAGACCTTGTGCTTCAGCTTCAGGCCGAACGACGGGCCCTGCGGGGTGCTCAGCGCCCGGCTGTACGCGATGGCCGTGTGCGCGGCCTTGTCGAAGATCTTGCCCTTGCCGTCCGCCTGCGCCTTGGCCCGCGCCGAGTTGTAGACCTTCTCGAAGACCCGGGGCACACCGAGGATCAGCGTCGGCCGGAAGGAGGCCAGCTCGTCGGTGAGGTTCTTGATGTCGGGCAGGCAGCCCAGCTTGATCGGCGCCATCACGGAGGCGACCTCGACCAGCCGGCCGAAGACGTGCGCGGCCGGCAGGAACAGCAGGACCGAGCACTCGCCCGTACGGAACAGCGGCTTCAGCCGCTCGACGACGTTGCCGCACTCGGCGAAGAAGGCGCGGTGGGTCAGCACACAGCCCTTGGGGCGGCCCGTGGTGCCCGAGGTGTAGACGATCGTCGCCGGGTCGTCCGCGTGCGCGGTGGACATCCGGCGGTCCAGCTCCTCGTCGGAGACCTCCGCACCGGTCTCCGTCAGGCGGGCCACGGCGTCCGCCTCGATCTGCCAGATGCCCTTGAGGTCCGGCAGCGCCGCCCGGACCGACGCCAGCGACGCCTCGTGCGCGGCGGACTCGACGAGGGCGAGCGAGGCGCCCGAGTCGCCGAGGATCCACTGGATCTGCTCCGGCGAGCTGGTCTCGTACACCGGCACCGTCACGGCGCCCGCGCTCCAGATCGCGAAGTCGAGGAGGACCCACTCGTAGCGGGTGCGGGAGAGCAGCGCGACCCGGTCGCCGGCCTCGACGCCCGCCGCGATGAGGCCCTTGGCGGCCCCGCGGACCTCGGCGAGGAACTGCTTGGCGGTGACGTCCTCCCAGCCGCCGGCCACCTTGCGTCCCATGACCGCGACGTCTGGGTGCTGTGCGGCGTTGCGGCGGATGAGATCCGTCAGGTTGCCGTCCGTGGGGACCTCGTACAGGGCCGGAAGGCTGAACTCGCGCAAGACTGCTGCTCCTCATCGGGCGCCGGCGCCACGGCTCTGTGTGATGCGTCGGTGCGGTCCAAGATCGGGCAGGTGCTCAGTGGGGGTGAGCACGACCGGACTGCCCGGACGTTACCCATCAGTACGCGGTTCCGGAAAGGGGGTCCTGGCCAGATGTTCCATGCGTCACACGTGTATGGCGTTGCTCCGCGCACAGTAATCCACCGCTTTCCCGACTCGGAAGTAACCGCAGGTCCGACCGGCCGCCCACCACCCGACAGGCCCCGCCCCCTACCCTGACGCCATGAGGATCAACGTGGTGAGCGACGTGCACGGCAACACCGGGGCCCTCGCCAAGGCCGGGGAGGGCGCCGACGCCCTGATATGCCTCGGCGACCTGGTGCTCTTCCTCGACTACGCCGACCACGCGCGCGGCATCTTCCCCGACCTCTTCGGCGTCGAGAACGCCGACCTCATCGTCGAGCTGCGCACCGCCCGCCGCTTCGACGAGGCCCGCGACCTCGGCCGCCGGCTCTGGGGCGAGCTCGGCATCGACCGCGCCACCGCCATCGAGTCCGCCGTCCGCCGCCAGTACGCCGAGATGTTCGCCGCCCTGCCCACCCCCACGTACGCCACCTACGGCAACGTCGACATCCCCGGCCTCTGGCCCGAGTACGCCCGCCCCGGCACCACCGTCCTCGACGGCGACCGCGTCGAGCTCGGCGGCCTCGTCTTCGGCTTCGTCGGCGGCGGCCTGCACAGCCCCATGCGCACCCCCTACGAGATCTCCGAGGAGGAGTACGCGGCCAAGGTCGAGGCCCTCGGCGAGGTCGACGTGCTCTGCTCCCACATCCCGCCGGACGTCCCCGAGCTCACCTACGACACCGTCGCCCGCCGCTTCGAACGCGGCAGCCGCGCCCTCCTCGCCGCCATCCACCGGGTCCGCCCCCGCTACGCCCTCTTCGGCCATGTCCACCAGCCGCTCGCCCGCCGGATGCGGATCGGCGCGACCGAGTGCGTGAACGTCGGCCACTTCGCCGCGACCGGCCGCCCGTGGACGCTGGAGTGGTGACGGAAGCCCGATGACGGCGCGATAGCCTTCTGACAGATACGACTCGCGTCCATACGAGGAGCCCCCGCGATGGCGGAACACACCAGCTCTAGCATCACCATCGAGGCGGCCCCGGCCGAGGTCATGAGCGTGATCGCCGACTTCGCGCGCTACCCCGAGTGGACGGGCGAGGTGAAGGAGGCCGAGGTCCTGGAGACCGACGCGGCCGGCCGCGCGGAGAAGGTCCGCCTCCTCCTCGACGCGGGCGCGATCAAGGACGACCACACCCTCGCGTACACCTGGACCGGCGACGACGAGGTCAGCTGGACCCTCGTCAAGTCCCAGATGCTCCGCTCCCTCGACGGCTCCTACCGACTCGCCCCGGCGGCCGGCGGCGCGAACACCGAGGTCACCTACCAGCTGACCGTCGACGTCAAGATCCCCATGCTCGGCATGATCAAGCGCAAGGCCGAAAAGGTCATCATCGACCGAGCCCTCCAGGGCCTGAAGCAGCGCGTGGAGTCGAAGAACTAGCGAGCTGCCGGGGACGGCAGAACCCCCGCCCCCGCCCGCGCGGGCAATCGCCCCGCACCCACCCGCCGCCCCCGCCCGTTGTGGGCAATCGTCCCGCTGGGGCGGGACGGGTGGGCACAACGGGACGGCGCCCTCTAGCGGCGCCTCCGCTCCCAGCGCCCCGACCCGCACCCCGACGAACGCCGCACCCCCGGTACCGTCCCCCCATGCGGATCATTCTCGTCACCGGAACCGGCGGAGCCGGACGCACCTCCGTAGCCACGGGCACGGCCCTCGCAGAGGCAAGGACGGGCCGACGCGTCGTACTCGTGTCGTCGGAGGCGGAGGCAAAGGAGCTCGCCGAGGCCGACACCCTGCGCACGCTCACCCCCGACCCCGCCGCAGACTTCCGCCGAGAATTCCTCACCCTCCAGTCCCGCTCCACCATCGCCCTCGACCTCCTCGGCACCACCCCCTTCGAGGACGCCGAGCTCACCGAACTCCCCGGCAGCGCCCAGTTCGCCCTGCTCAGGGCCGTACGAGACGCCGCAGCGACCGACGCGGACCTGGTCGTCGTCGACCTCCCCCCGCTGCGAGACGCCCTCGCCCTGCTCGCCCTCCCCGAACAGCTCCGCCGCTACCTGCGCCGCCTCCTGCCCCCCGAGCGCCAGGCCGCCCGCGCCCTGCGCCCCATGCTCGCCCAGCTCGCCGGCGTACCCCTGCCCGCGCAGTGGCTGTACGAGACCACCTCCCGCTGGGAGGCCGAACTCGCCGCCGTCCAGGACGTCGTCGACTCCCCGGACACCACCGTCCGGCTCGTCGTCGAACCCGGCCCCGCCGCCGCCGAGGCCCTCCGCGCCGCCCGCCTCGGCCTCGCCCTCCAGGGCCTCGCCCTGGACACCGTCGTCGCCAACCGCGTGCTGCCCGCCGACTCCGCCGACCCCTGGTTCGCCGCCCTCGCCGCCGAGCAGCACCAGCACCTCGCCGCCCTGCGCGAGGAGCACCCCGCCGTGCACGAGCTGCCGCACCTCGGCCGCGCCCCCCGCGGACCCGAGGACCTCGCCCTGCTCGCCGTGCAGTCCGGACCCCACGCCCCCGCGCCCGACTGGCGGGTCGAGGACCGCCGCGAGGCGGACGGCATCCTGGTCTGGCACGTCCCGCTGCCCGGCGCCGTCAAGGACGGCCTCTCACTGGTCCGCCGCGGCGACGAACTGCTCCTCACCGCCGCCCCGTTCCGCCGCAACGTCCCGCTCCCCGCCGTCCTGCGCCGCTGCACCGTCACCGGCGCGGGACTCGTCGACGGCGACCTCCGGATCCGCTTCACGCCCGACCCGGGACTCTGGCCGAAGGCCACCCCCTGAGCCCGCGCGAAGGCGTGTACCGTCGACGGTAGGAGAACCTGAGGAGTACGCCATGAGCGATTCGGACGCCTGGGCCAAGGCCTGCGCCGAAGACCTGGAGGCCGAGAAGGCCCGCCGCCGCGCGGAGCGCGGGGAGGAGCCCGGCACCCCGGCGGAGGAGTTCCGCAAGCTCTTCGAAGCCGTCGCCGAGAAGTTCTCCGGCACCCTCGGCGGCCCGCTCCTCGGCGGCCAGGCCGCCGAGACCGTCCAGCAGGTCGTCAACCAGGCGAAGGCCCTCGTCGAGCCCGTCATCGAGCGCAACCCGCAGGTCTTCGACCACCTCGCGGCCGCGGGCAACGAGCTCCTCGCCGCCTACCGCTCCGCCGTCCAGGGCCACGAGACCCGCTGGACCCGTGGCGACACCAGCGGCACCGAGCCGGGCGATCCGCGCGACGAGGGCCGCGAGGGCCGTGACGAGGGCCCGGACACCGGGCAGCACATCGATCTGGACTGATCTTCGGACTGATCGGGAGCGCCGTCCCCCTCGGGTACGGTTGGCCCTAGCGGGGCTCGACCGAAAACTGAGGGACACATGGGACTCACCATCGGCGTCGACATCGGCGGCACGAAGATCGCGGCCGGCGTGGTCGACGAGGAGGGCAACATCCTCGACACGCACACCGTGCCCACCCCGCCGACCCCCGAGGGCATCGTCGACGCGATCTGCGCCGCGGTCTCCGAGGCCGGCAAGGGGCACCGGATCGAGGCCGTCGGCATCGGAGCCGCGGGCTACGTCGACGACAAGCGCGCCACGGTCCTCTTCGCGCCGAACATCGACTGGCGGCACGAGCCGCTGAAGGACAAGGTCGAGCAGCGGGTCGGCCTCCCCGTCGTGGTGGAGAACGACGCCAACGCGGCGGCCTGGGGCGAGTACCGCTTCGGCGCGGGCCAGGGCCACGAGGACGTCATCTGCATCACCCTCGGCACCGGCCTGGGCGGCGGCATCATCATCGGCAACAAGCTGCGCCGCGGCCGCTTCGGCGTCGCCGCCGAGTTCGGCCACATCCGGGTCGTCCCCGACGGCCTGCTGTGCGGCTGCGGCAGCCAGGGCTGCTGGGAGCAGTACGCCTCCGGCCGCGCCCTCGTCCGGTACGCGAAGCAGCGCGCCGCCGCCACCCCTGAGAACGCCGAGGTGCTGCTCGGGCTCGGCGACGGCACCCCCGAGGGCATCGAGGGCAAGCACATCAGCCAGGCCGCCCGCGCGGGCGACCTGGTGGCCGTCGACTCCTTCCGCGAGCTGGCCCGCTGGGCCGGAGCCGGTCTCGCCGACCTGGCCTCGCTCTTCGACCCGTCGGCGTTCATCGTCGGCGGCGGCGTCTCCGACGAGGGCGAGCTGGTCCTCGACCCGATCCGCAAGTCGTTCCGGCGCTGGCTGATCGGCGGCCAATGGCGTCCGCACGCCCAGGTGCTCGCCGCCCAGCTCGGCAACAAGGCCGGACTCGTCGGCGCGGCCGACCTGGCCCGCCAGGGCTGAGCCACCGGGGGCCACCCCTTCGCGTCAGTGCCCGTCGTGCCCTCCGGGGCGCGGCGGGCACTGCGCCTATGTTGGGGCCCATGGCGACCGGTGCGACCCCCTCGACGACCTCGACGATGTCGACGACCTCCACGACCTCGATCGGCGAGCTGCCCAAGTCCCGTACGGAGCCCGACGGTTCGGCCGTCGTCCGGGTCCTGTCCTACAACATCCGCTCGATGCGCGACGACGAGGACGCCCTCGCCCGGGTGATCCGCGCCTGCGCCCCCGACCTGGTCCTCGTCCAGGAGGCCCCGCGCTTCTTCCGCTGGCGCAAGCACGCGGCCCGGCTCGCCGCCAAGAGCGAACTCGTGTACCTCGGCGGCGGCGCGACCGCCGCCGGGCCGATGCTGCTGTGCTCGCTGCGGGCCACCGTCGAACGCACCGAGGACGTCCTCCTCCCGCTCACCCCGGGCCTGCACCGGCGCGGCCTCGCCACCGCCGTGGTCCGCCTCGGCGGCGCCCGGGTCGGGCTCGTCAGCTGCCATCTGAGCCTGGACGCCGCCGAGCGCCACCACCAGGCCGGCCTGGTCCTCGACCGCGTCGCCGCCCTCGGCACCCCGTACACGATCGTGGCCGGCGACCTCAACGAGGGCCCCGAAGGCCGGAGTTTCGGCCGCCTGACCGAGGAGCTCCAGGACGGCTGGGCGACAAGACCCTGGGGCGCCGAGCACACCTTCGACCCGACCGCCCCGCGCCGCCGCATCGACGCGATCCTCGCCACCCCGGGCATCGAGTTCCTCGCCTGCGGCGTCCCCACCGACCTGGACCCGCACGACCTGAGAACGGCGACGGACCACCTGCCCGTACTGGCGGTGGTCCGTATCCCTGCCTCGTAAGTCCGTGGTGCGCTACACGACCGCCCCGCGCCCCGGGTCGTCGAAGCCGTCCTCGTCCTCGTCGTCGTGCTTCATCCGGGCCACCAGGGTCGCGAAGCCGCCCAGGAAGCCGCCCACGCACACGGTGGTCAGCCACCAGGTCATGTCCCACTGGAGCAGCACCGCGAGCAGCATCAGGACCGGGCCGCCGACCACCGCGAGCCAGGCGAACTTGGTCGTCGCGTCGGCCTCCGGCAGGGGCGGCGGCTCCGGCGGGACGAAATGGCCCTCGTCGGAGTCCTTGGCGTCCTTGCCCTTCTTGGACTTCTTTCCGTCCGCGCCCTCGGGCGCCTCGTCCGGGTCGACCACCGAGTAGTCGCGCGGGCCGAGGCCCACCCCCGGGGCGAAGACGATCGAGGACCCCAGCGCGGGGCGCCCGGCCCCGTCGCCGTCCTCGGCGCCGCCGTCCTCCTCGTCCGCCGGCTTCCGGAACTTGTCCGGCTTCTCCGCCGCCCCGCCGTCCTCGGGCAGCGCCGGGAGCGCCAGGTCCTCCACGGACCGGAACGGCCTGGTGCCCGGAGGGTCCACCGGCTCCTCGCCGTAGCCCGCGACGATCGCGGCCCAGGCCGCCTCCTCGTCGATGGGCTGCGGCTCGCGCTCCCCGTCCTGCTGCTCAGCCACCGCTCGCGCTCCCCTTCTCACCGACGAGTTCCGGAGCGAGCCGGGTCACGAACGCCCAGCTCTCCTCGAAGATCCGCTCCGCGTCAAAGTCCAACGTCGCGACGTGGTAGCTCTGTTCCAGCAGGACCTCCTTGACGTCCGTCGACGACACCCGGCTGAGCACCCGCGCCGAGTCGGCCGGCGGCACCACATGGTCCTGGGGGCTGTGCAGCAGCAGCATCGGCTGCGTCACCTGCGGCAGCTCCGCGTCCACGACCTGGAAGAAGCGCCGCAGCGAGTGCGCCGCGTGCAGCGGCACCCGGTCGTAGCCGACCTCGGCCGCGCCCGGCTTCGCGATGTCGCTGGCGATGCCCTTGGTGGAGGGCGCCAGGTGCCGGACCACCGGCAGCGCCTTCGCGGCCAGGCCGTGCACCTTGTTGCCCGGGTTGACCAGGACGATGCCGCTGACCGCCTCGCCGTGCCGGGCCGCGAGCCGCAGCGTCAGCGCGCCGCCCATCGACAGGCCCATGACGAAGACCCGCTCGCAGCGGGCGGACAGCTCCCGCAGGGCCTGGTCGACCTCCGCGTACCAGTCCTCCCAGGTGGTGAGCTGCATGTCCTGCCAGCGCGTGCCGTGGCCCGGCAGCAGCGGCAGCGACACCGTGAGCCCGCGCCCGGCCAGATACTCGGCCCAGGGGCGCAGCGACTGCGGGGAACCGGTGAATCCGTGACAGAGGAGCACGCCGACCTCTCCGCCCTCGTGGCGGTACGGCTCGGCTCCAGGAAGGACCGGCACGGGGTCTCCTGTTCGGGTTCGACTTCGGACCTGGCTCTCGCGGACGCCCGAAGCGGCGACGGAAAGGGGAAGGCTTTCACCGTACGCGACCGGACCGACACCGACCAGGGCCGTTCGCACCAAGGAGCGACGGGGTCCGGTGCGGCGGGCCCGCCCGCGCGGGCCCGGGCGGGTCCACACGGGATAAAGTCGTCGTGACGGCACACGGAAGGCATGGCGAGTTGATCTACGGCGCAATGAAGTTCTCCCTCGGCGGGTCCCTGAAGCTCGCCTTCAGGCCCTGGGTGGAGGGCCTGGAGAACATCCCCGCCGAGGGGCCGGCGATCCTCGCGAGCAACCACCTCTCCTTCTCGGACTCCTTCTTCCTGCCCGCGGTCCTGGACCGCAAGGTCACCTTCATCGCGAAGGCCGAGTACTTCACCACCCCCGGCGTCAAGGGCAAGCTGACGGCCGCCTTCTTCAAGGGCGTCGGCCAGCTCCCGGTGGACCGCTCCGGCGCCCGCGGCGCGGGCGAGGCGGCGATCAAGGCCGGCATCGAGGTCATCAAGGGCGGCGGCCTCTTCGGCATCTACCCCGAGGGCACCCGCTCGCCCGACGGGCGGCTCTACCGCGGCAAGCCCGGTGGCCTGGCCCGCGTGGCGCTCGCCACCGGCGCCCCGGTGATCCCGGTCGCCATGATCGACACCGAGAAGATCCAGCCCCCCGGCAAGGTCGTCCCCAAGCTGATGCGCCCGGGCATCCGGATCGGCAAGCCGCTCGACTTCACCCGCTACCAGGGCATGGAGGGCGACCGCTTCATCCTGCGTTCGGTCACGGACGAGGTCATGTACGAGATCATGAAGCTGTCCGGCCAGGAGTACGTGGACATCTACGCGACCGCCGCCAAGCGGCAGATCGCCGATGCCGAGAAGGCCGCCAAGGAGGCCGTCAAGGCCGAGATCGCGGCACGGGAAGAGTCCGGCGCCTGACCCTCTGAGAGGGGGGTGCCCAGGGGTGGGGGAGATGGCCAGGCGCGAACGGGTCGTGCGCATGTCGGTGGAGCAGCCGCTGTGGCGCGCGCTCACCGCGTACCGCGTCCTGACGATGATCTACGCGGTGCTGCTGTTCGCCTTCGGGCACGGCCGCTACGAGCGCCCCTGGGTGGCGGTCGGCTTCCTCGTCGTCATGTGCGTGTGGACCCTCGCCACCCTCCCCAAGGTGGCGAGCGCGGTCAGCTGCACCCGCCGTTTTCTCGTCGCCGACCTCACCATCGCCCTGGCCGGCATCCTGCTCACCCCGCTCGCCGATGAGCAGGCGCAGCAGATGGACGGCACCACCCTGCCGTCGATATGGACCGCGGGCGCCGTCCTCGCGTACGCGATCAAGGGCGGCTGGCGCTGGGCGGGCTTCGCCTCCTCCCTGGTCGCCGTCGCCAACATCGTCGAGCGCGGCCACCCCAGCCGGGACACCCTGCACAACGTGCTGCTCGTCTGGGTCGCCTCCATCGCCATCGGTTACGTGGTCGAGGTCGCCCGCGCCTCCGAGCGCACCCTCGCCCGCGCCCTGGAGATCGAGGCCGCGACCCGCGAGCGGGAGCGGCTCGCCCGGGACATCCACGACGGTGTCCTCCAGGTCCTCGCGATGGTGCAGCGGCGCGGCACCGCGCTCGGCGGCGAGGCGGCGGAGCTCGGCAGGATGGCCGGCGAGCAGGAGGTCGCCCTGCGCACCCTGGTCGCGGGCGGGCTCACCCGTACCTCGTACGTCTCCGAGGACGAGTCCGAGGGCGCCGTCGTCCGGGTCGTGGAGGAGCCGGACGACGAGGCCGGCTCCGGTGCCGGGGTCGATCTGCGCACCCTGCTCCTGCCGCGCGCCGGCGCGAGGGTGACCCTGTCCGACCCGGGCACCCCGGTGCTCCTGCCGCCCCCCGCCGCCCGCGAACTGGCCGCCGCCGTCGGCGCCGCCCTGGACAATGTGCGGGTGCACGCGGGCGAGCGCGCGCGGGCCTGGATCCTGGTCGAGGACTGGGGCGACGAGGTGATCGTGACGGTCCGGGACGACGGCCCCGGCATCCCCGAGGGCCGGCTCGCCCAGGCCGAGGGCGAGGGCCGGATGGGCGTCGCCCTGTCCATCCGGGGCAGACTGCGGGACCTCGGCGGCAGCGCCGAGCTGATCTCGGTCCCGGGCCAGGGCACCGAAGTGGAACTGAAGGTCCCGCGGGCACCGCGGGAGCGGCGGGGGAAGGCAGGAGCGCAGTGAGCGAGCAGCAGATCAAGGTGATGGTCGTCGACGACCACCCGATGTGGCGGGACGCGGTGGCCCGCGACCTCGCCGAGGCGGGCCTCGACGTGGTGGCCACCGCGGGCGACGGCGAGCAGGCGGTGCGGCGCGCGGCGGCCGTCGGCCCGGACGTCCTCGTCCTCGACCTGAACCTGCCGCTCAAGCCGGGCGTCCAGGTCTGCAAGGAGCTCGTCGGGGCCAACCCCCGGCTGCGGGTCCTGGTGCTCTCCGCGAGCGGTGAGCACGCCGACGTCCTGGAGGCGGTGAAGTCCGGCGCCACCGGCTATCTGCTGAAGTCGGCCAGCACCGAGGAGCTGATCGACGCGGTGCGCCGCACCTCCGTCGGTGACCCCGTCTTCACGCCGGGCCTGGCGGGCCTGGTCCTCGGCGAGTACCGGCGGCTCGCCTCCGAGCCGCTCCCGGCGTCCGGCGCGGACGAGCCGAAGGCGCCGCAGCTGACCGAGCGGGAGACCGAGGTGCTGCGCCTGGTCGCCAAGGGGCTGAGCTACAAGCAGATCGCCGAGCGGCTCGTCATCTCGCACCGCACGGTGCAGAACCACGTCCAGAACACCCTGGGCAAGCTGCAGCTGCACAACCGGGTCGAGCTGGTCAGATACGCCATCGAGCGCGGACTCGACGACGCCTGATTCACTCGGATCGCCGTGTCGGGGTGACCCACGTCACCACTAGCGTGGGCCGCATCCCCCCACGTACGGCGAAGGAGTGTGCCCATGCACGTCGGTGTGCTGACCGGCGGCGGCGACTGCCCCGGGCTCAACGCGGTGATCCGAGCGGTCGTCCGCAAGGGCGTCCAGGAGCACGGCTGGAGCTTCACCGGTTTCCGCGACGGCTGGCGCGGGGTCGTCGAGGGCGACACGGTCCCGCTGGACGTGCGGGCCGTCCGGGGCATCCTGCCGCGCGGCGGCACCGTGCTCGGCTCCTCCCGCACCGATCCCTTCGGCGTCCCGGACGGGGTGCGGCGGATCGGGGAGCAGCTGGCCAAGCGCCGGACCGACGCGCTGATCGCCATCGGCGGGCGCGGCACCCTGGGCATCGCCGCCCGGCTGCACGCCGAGCACGGGGTGCCGTGCGTCGGCGTGCCGAAGACCATCGACAACGACCTGTCCGCCACCGACTGGACCTTCGGCTTCGACACCGCCGTCGGCATCGCCACCGAGGCCATCGACCGGCTGCACACCACCGCCGACTCGCACAGCCGGGTCCTGGTCGTGGAGGTGATGGGCCGGCACACCGGCTGGATCGCGCTGCACGCGGGCCTGGCCGGCGGGGCCAACGTCATCCTCGTCCCCGAGCAGCGCTTCGACCTCGACCAGGTGTGTGCCTGGGTCGAGGCCCGCTTCGAGGCCACGTACGCCCCGATCCTGGTCGTCGCCGAGGGGGCGCGGCCCCGTGACGGCGCCGCCGTCAGCGGCTCGGTGGGGGTGTGGCTGGCGGACGCGATCGAGCGGCGCACCGGCAAGGAGGCCCGCACCACCGTCCTCGGGCACGTCCAGCGCGGCGGCAGCCCGAGCGCCTTCGACCGCTGGCTGGCCACCCGGTTCGGGCTGCACGCCGTGGACGCCGTACGGGACGGGGCGCACGGCACGATGGTGGCGCTGCGCGGCACGGAGGTGGTCCGGGTCCCGCTGGCCGCCGCGACCGCCCGGCTCAAGACGGTCGACCCGGCGCTGTACGCGGAGGCGGGGGTGTTCTTCGGCTGACGCCCGGCGGGGGAGCCCGTATATTCGCTCCCGTAACCAGACAAATCCGGCGCAATCCCCGGAGGGGCCCCGTGGAGATCCTGGCATTCGGCGTGCAGGCGGACGAGAAGCCGCTGATCGAGAAGGCCTTCGCGGGGCACCACGACGTGCGCTGCGTGGACGTCTTCCTCACCGAGGACACCGCGCCCATCGCGGCCGGCTACGAGATCGTCTCGACCAGCGTCAACGCCAACCTCAACCACCGGGTGCTCCAGACCCTGGCGGCCGGCGGCACCCAGATGATCGCCCAGCGCTCCACCGGCTTCAACAACATCGACCTGGAGGTGGCCGAGCGGCTGGGCCTCCGGGTCGCCCGGGTCTCGTACTACTCGCCGTACTCCGTCGCCGAGTTCGCCTGGACCCTCGCGATGTGCGTCAACCGGCGGATCGTCCGCGCCTCCAACCGGACCCGGGACTTCGACTTCCGGCTCGACGGGCTGATGGGCCGCGACATGCGCGGGCGCACGGTCGGCGTCCTCGGCACCGGCAAGATCGGCGAGGCGTTCACCCGGATCGCCCACGGCTTCGGGATGAAGCTGCTCGGCTGGGACGTCGCGGAGAACCCCGCCTGTGTGGAACTCGGCATGACGTACGTGGAGAAGGAACGCCTCTTCGCCGAGTCCGACCTCATCAGCCTCCATGTGCCGCTGCTCCCGGCCACCCAGCACATCATCGACGCCGCCGCGCTCGGCATGATGAAGGACGACGCCATCCTGGTGAACTCCAGCCGAGGCGGCCTCGTCGACACCGACGCCCTCGTCCGCGAACTGCGCTCCGGCCGCTTCACCGGGGTCGGACTCGACGTGTACGAGGCGGAGGCCGGACTCTTCTTCCTCGACAAGTCGCTGGAGGTCGTCGAGGACGACACCCTGGCCCGCCTGGTGACCTTCCCCAACGTGGTGGTCACCTCCCACCAGGCCTACTACACGGTCGACGCGGTGGGCCAGATCATCGACACCACGGTCCAGAACGTCCTCGACTACGTCGCCGGGCGGCGCAGCGAGAACGTCCTGGTGCCGAAGCTGCCGTAGGCGCCGGAAGGCGTCAGACGAGCACGCCCGCCAGGAGCGAGGCGGTCACCGCCGCCCCCTCCTTCGTCAGGACCGACTCCGGGTGGAACTGCACCCCCGCGAAGCCCGGCCCGCGCAGCGCGTGCACCTCGTCCGTCGCCGCGTCCCGGCTCACCTCGATCCGGTGCAGCGCCAGCTCGGTCGCCGTCCGCTCGTCGCAGCGCGCCGTGAAGCTGTTGTAGAAGCCGACCGTCCGCTCCTGCCCGAACAGGTCGATCCGCACCTGCGCGCCCTGGAACGGGACCCGCTTGCGGACGATCTCCAGGCCCAGTTCGGCGGCGATCAGCTCATGGCCGAGGCAGACCCCGAGCAGGCCGTGGCGGTGGCCGCGCAGGAGCTCCGCGGTGAGCCCGCGCAGGAAGCGCATCTTCGGGTCGGCCGCGTCCGAGGGGTCCCCGGGCCCGGGCCCGAGCACCACCGGGCCCTCATGGGCGAGCGCCAGCTCCCGCAGTCCCGGCTCGTCGTAGCGCAGCACCGACACCTCAAGGCCCGAGGAGCGCAGCAGGTGCGCCAGCATCGCGGTGAAGGTGTCCTCGGCGTCGACCACCAGCGCGTGCCCCGACAGCTCCGCCGACCGGGCCTGCATCTTCAGCCAGAAAGGCGCCAGGTCCGCCCGGCGCGCGTCGAGCGCCGCCCGGACCCGCGGGTCCTCCGCCAGCCGCGGCGGCACCGCGCCCGCGTCGGCGGGACGCCCCTCCCGCACGCCCAGCGCGGTCAGCACCCCCGCCGCCTTGGCGTGGGTCTCGGCGACCTCGCCCGCCGGGTCGGAGTGCCGCACCAGCGTCGCGCCGACCGGGACCCGCAGCCGCCCCTCGGGCGAGATGTCGGCGGTACGGATCAGGATCGGGGAGTCGAGGGTCTGCGCCCCGTTCTCGTCGGTGCCGAGCAGCGCGAGCGCCCCCGCGTAGTAGCCGCGCCCGCCGGCCTCGTGCCGCTCGATCACCCGGCAGGCGTTCTGCACCGGGGAGCCGGTGACGGTCGCCGCGAACATCGTCTCGCGCAGCACCTCGCGCACGTCCAGCGAGGACCGGCCGCGCAGCTCGTACTCCGTATGGGCGAGATGTGCCATCTCCTTCAGCCGGGGTCCGATCACCACCCCGCCCCGGTCGCCGACGGTGCACATCATCTTCAGCTCCTCGTCGACCACCATCGAGAGCTCCTCGGTCTCCTTCCGGTCGGAGAGGAAGGAGAGCAGCTCCTCGGCGGTCGGGGCGGCCCCCGACGGGTAGCGGAAGGTGCCGCTGATCGGGTTCATCACGACCGTCCCGCCGGACATCCGCACATGCACCTCCGGACTCGCGCCGACCAGCGTCCGGTCCCCGGTGTGCACGACAAAGGTCCAGTACGCGCCCCGCTCGCCCGCGAGCAGCCGCCGGAACAGGGCCAGTGCGTCGGCCCGCCCGAAGCCCGGGATCTCGCCGGTGTAGGTGCGCCGGACGACGAAGTTCGCGCCCTCGCCGCCGCCGATCTCCTCGTCGATCACCCGCCGCACGATCCGCCCGTACTCCTCGTCGGAGACGTCGAACCCGCCGCCCTCGACCCGTACGTCATGGGCCGGGAGGTGGTCCAGGACCTCGGCGAGCGGCAGCTCGTACGCCTCCTCGGCGACCAGGACGGCGAGCGGGGTGCCGTCGTCGCGCACCTCGAAGCCGCGCTCGCGGATCTGCCGGAACGGCACGAGCGCCAGCGTCGGCCGCGCGCCCACCGGCAGCTCGGCGAGCAGCCCGGCCTCGTGCACCGGGCCGATCAGCACCTCGACCGTGTCGTGGTCCCGGCCCGGCGTGCGCCGGCGCAGCAGGGCGAAGGGCGGGCAGGAGTCGTCGAGCAGGCGGGAGAGGAGACGGGGGAAGAGAGGGGAGTCCATGGCGGGTGTCGTTCCTTCCGATGAGGTTCCGATGGGGCTCGGATTGCGGAGAGGAACGGCCTCGCGGGTACGAGAAAGGCCGCCCCTCGGGGCGGCCTTCGCGTGGTCTTCGGGTACGCGCAGTCAGTGGGCCGCCGGATGAGCGGGCCACCACCAGTTCTGGTTCGTCTGCGTGAACATGGCGCCGATCGTAGCGCATGAGCCCCGTCACACCCGTCTCACTCAGCGGTCACTGGCGTGGACGCGGCCCTCGGCACCGTACTGTGGTGACGTGACCGTGAACGCTGATACCCACGCCGTCGCCAAGGCGACCTGGCGAGACCTGCCCGCGGCGCAGCAGCCCGAGTACCCCGATGCCGAGGCTCTGCGCGACGTCGTCGCGGAGCTCCAGAGCTATCCCCCGCTCGTCTTCGCCGGCGAGTGCGACCAGCTGCGCACCCGGATGGGAGCCGTCGCCCGTGGCGAGGCGTTCCTCCTCCAGGGCGGTGACTGCGCCGAGGCCTTCGACGCCGTGTCCGCCGACCACATCCGCGCCAAGCTGAAGACGCTGCTCCAGATGAGCGCCGTCCTGACCTACGCGGCCTCCGTGCCCGTGGTGAAGGTCGGCCGCATCGCCGGGCAGTACTCCAAGCCGCGCTCCAAGGGCACCGAGACCCGTGACGGGGTGACCCTGCCGACCTACCGCGGCGACTCCGTCAACGGCTTCGACTTCACCGAGGCCGCCCGCATCCCGGACCCCGAGCGCCTGAAGCGGATGTACCACGCGTCCTCGTCGACGCTGAACCTGGTGCGCGCCTTCACCACCGGTGGCTACGCCGACCTGCGCCAGGTGCACGCCTGGAACCAGGACTTCGTGAAGTCGTCCCCGTCGGGCCAGCGCTACGAGGCGCTCGCCCGCGAGATCGACAACGCGCTGAACTTCATGAAGGCCTGCGGCACCGACCCGGCCGAGTTCAAGGCGGTGGAGTTCTACGCCTCGCACGAGGCGCTGCTGCTCGACTACGAGGGCGCGCTGACCCGTACGGACTCGCGGACCGGCAAGCTGTACGACACCTCGGGCCACATGGTCTGGATCGGCGAGCGCACCCGCCAGCTGGACCACGCCCACGTCGAGTTCGCGGCGCGGATCGCCAACCCGATCGGCATCAAGCTGGGCCCGACGACCACCGCGGAGGAGGCGCTCACCTACATCGACCGCCTCGACCCCGACCGCGAGCCGGGCCGGCTGACCTTCATCGTCCGCATGGGCGCCGACAAGGTCCGCGACAAGCTGCCCGAGCTGGTCGAGAAGGTCACCGCCTCGGGCGCGCTGGTCGCCTGGGTGACCGACCCGATGCACGGCAACACCTTCGAGGCGGCCTCGGGCCACAAGACCCGCCGCTTCGACGACGTGCTCGACGAGGTCAAGGGCTTCTTCGAGGTCCACAAGGAGCTCGGCACCCACCCCGGCGGCATCCACGTGGAGCTGACCGGCGACGACGTCACCGAGTGCGTGGGCGGCGGCGACGAGATCTTCGTCGACGACCTGCACCAGCGCTACGAGACGGCCTGCGACCCGCGCCTCAACCGCAGCCAGTCGCTCGACCTGGCCTTCCTGGTCGCGGAGATGTGCCGCGATCAGTAAGGAGCTTCGTACGACTATGGGGCGCGGATCCATGTGATCCGCGCCCCATAGTCGTATCCGGGTCTTTTACGGCCCCGGACCGCCGGGTAAGGTTAGGTTAGCCTTATCGATCTCGGCGGGAGGTGAACCGCGTGTACGTCTGCTCATGCTTCGGTGTCACGGAGAAGCAGGTCAAGGACCACGCGGACGCCGGCGCCTGCACGCCCCGCCAGATCGCCTCGGCCTGCAAGGCCGGCACGGACTGCGGGTCGTGCGTGAAGCGCATCCAGTCCCTCCTCGGGCGCGGCAACTGCCCGCGGCGCGAGCTGGTGGACCAGGGCAGGCCCGCCCTGGCGGCCGAGCTCGCGACGGACCTCTCGGCGGATCTGTCGGCGGACCTCTCGGCGGGCCTCTCCGAGGCGGCCTGAGCCCGGCCGGCTGGGCTAGCTGGGCTAGCTGGGCTGCTCGATGAGCGTCGAGCAGTAGAGCGCCTCGCCCAGCTGCTCAAGGAGCTCCAGCTGGGTGTCCAGGTAGTCGATGTGGTGCTCCTCGTCGGCCAGGATCTCCTCGAAGAGGTTGGCCGAGGTGACGTCGCCCTTGGCCCGCATGACCTCGATCCCGCGCCGCAGCCGGTCGATCGCCTCCACCTCGACCTGACGGTCGGCCTCGAACATCTCCTTGACCGTCTGGCCCACCCGGACGTGGAAGAGCCGCTGGTAGTTGGGCAGCCCGTCCAGCATGAGGATGCGTTCGGTGAGCTTGTCCGCGTGCTTCATCTCGTCGATGGATTCTTCGCGGGTGTACTTGGCCAGCTTCGTCCAGCCCTTGTTGTCCTGGATGCGGTAGTGCAGCCAGTACTGGTTGATCGCGGTCAGCTCGCCGGTCAGCTGCTCGTTGAGGAACTCGAGGACCTCGGGGTCGCCCTGCATCGCTTCAGGATCCTTCCGTGTATGTCGCAGTACGTCGCCGCCGCCACTGGGCAGGATGGCCGCATCCTCGCAGCGCGAATGGGTGGCGTCCAGTAAGTGCAGGCTTACTGTGAGTTGTCCCAATCGCCTGGATGCCCCCGGGATGTCGGTCCGTGACTGGTCATGACCACCCCTCGCCGTCTGTCACCATGGATGACATGGGTCAGCCGGAGGGCGGAGTGCGCCAGGAAGCAGGAGCGTCGGATCTGCCGCCGGGGCAGCGTCTTCAGCGTGGCTGGCCGGTCACCCACTACGGTCCGGTGCCGCGCTTCAAGCCGGAGCGCTGGGAGTTCCGGGTCTTCGGGGCGACCGCCGACGGCGACAAGCGCTGCTGGAACCACGAGGAGTTCTCGGCGCTGCCCTTCGGCTCGGTCGTGGCCGATCTGCACTGCGTGACGAAGTTCAGCATGCTCGGGGCCGAGTGGGGCGGGGTGCCCGCCCGTACGATCCTGGAGCTCGCGCCGCCCGCGCCGGGCGTCACCCATGTCATGGTCTGGGCCGAGTACGGCTACAGCGCCAACATGCGCCTGGCCGACTTCGCCTCCGAGAGCACCATCTTCGCCACCCACAAGGACGGCGAGCTGCTCACCGCGGAGCACGGCTTCCCGCTGCGGCTCGTGGTGCCCCACCTGTACGCCTGGAAGGGCCCGAAGTGGGTGCGGGGCGTGGAGTACATGGCCGCCGACCGGCGTGGCTTCTGGGAGGAGCGCGGCTACCACAACATCGGTGACCCGTGGACGGAGCAGCGCTACTCGTACCAGGAGGAGCCGGGCGACGGCCCCGAGCTCTAGCGGTGCCTAGTGGTACTGGTGGACGACGGCGTGGCCCTTGCCGCGGCCGATCATCCACTTGTTGACCGGCGTGGTCAGGACGAAGGCGATCCCCAGCGAGATCGCCAGCACGATCCAGAAGAGCGAGTCGGACAGGTGGGCGTCCATGGCGCCCGGCCACAGCGCGATGACGCCGTTGTCGATGAGCTCCATGACGGCGATGGACAGGGTGTCGGCGGCGAGCGCGACCTTGAAGGCGGTCTTGAAGTCGACGCCGGCCGCGAGGATGCCGCGCAGGGTGAGCGCGTAGCCGAAGAAGAAGGCCAGGATGATCGCCAGGATCATCGTCGGCATGTTGCCCCAGCCGAGCGCGGTGCCGATGATCATGCCGAGGACCTCGCCGATGGCGCAGCCGGTGAGGCAGTGGAGCGTCGCCTTGGCCGCCATGGCCCAGGAGACCTCGCCCATGCCGGCGTGATGGGCGTGGTGGCCTTCGTGGGCTATGTGGCCCTCGTGGGCGGTGTGGTCCCCGTGGCCTTCGTGGCCTTCGTGGTGGGCGTGGTTCTCGTGGTGGCCCTCGTGGCCGGTGGGGTGCTCGTGACCGGTGTGTGCGTCGTGCTGCATGGATGCCCCCAAGGCCGGATATACGGTTCCTCTTACCTGGGAAACGTATACCCCCCTGGGGTATTGATCAACGCAGTTTCTTCAGCAGCTCCACGTCCGCCCGGTGCCCCTCGGGACCACCCGGCGTCTCGATGATCAACGGTACTCCGTCGGTGGCCGGATGGCTCAGGAGATTTCCGAAGGCCTCCTGCCCGATGTGCCCCGCGCCGATGTTCGCGTGCCGGTCCTTGTGCGCGCCGACGACGTCCTTGGAGTCGTTGGCATGGATCAGTTTCAGCCGTCCCTCGCCGACGACCGCGACCAGCGCGTCGAGGGTCTGGGCGGCCCCGTGCGGGCCGGTCAGGTCGTGCCCGGCGGCGAAGATGTGGCAGGTGTCGAGGCAGATGCCCAGCTTCGGGTGGTGGTCGAGCGCGTCGAAGTACGGCCCGAAGTCCTCCGCCCGCGAGCAGAGCGAGAAGCCCTGTCCCGCAGTCGACTCCAGGAGCAGGAAGGGGTCGTCCTCGTGGGTCAGCTCGTCGAGCAGCGGCAGCATCCGCTCCCGCACCTGCGCGAGCGCCTCGGCGCGCGGACGGCCGCCGGTCGCCGAGCCGGTGTGCACCACCACGCCCCGGGCGCCGATCTCCCGCCCCCGGCGCAGCGAGTGGCGCATCGACTCCACCGACTTCTCCACCGTGGCCTCGGTGTGCGAGCCGAAGTTGATCAGATACGGGGCGTGCACCCAGGCCGAGATGCCCTCGGCCTCGCAGCCCGCCCGGAACAGCTCGTCCTGGGCCGGGTTGCCGACCGGGGTGGCCCAGCCGCGCGGGTTGGCGACGAAGACCTGCACGGTCTCGGCGCCGAGCTCGCGCGCGTAACCGAGACCGGTGGTGGCGAGGCCGCCGGCCACGGGGACATGTCCGCCGACGGGGTTGCGCATGAGTGTCTACAGTCCCTTGATCGTGATGGTGACGGTGGAGCCCTCGGCGGCGGTGGAGCCGCCCTCCGTGGACTGGTCGGCGACGGTGTCGCCGAGGAACGGGAAGGTCTTCTCGACCTTCACGTCGAAGCCGGCCGACTCCAGCTCGGCGCGGGCCTCGTCGGTCGTCATGCCGACGACGTCCGGGACCTCGACCATCCGTGGGCCCTTGGAGACGGTGAGGGTGATCGCGTCGCCCTTGGCGGCCCGGCTGCCCTCGGCGAGGGACTGCGCGGCGACGGTGCCGGCGTCCTCGGGCGAGTTGATCCGCTCGGCGGCCACGGTCACCTTGAGACCGGCCTCCTGGAGCGCGGCCGTGGCCTCGGCCACCGACTCGCCCGTGACGTCGGGGACGTCGATCGGCGCGCCCTTGCTGACCACCAGGGCGACGGCCGATTCGGCTCTGCGCTCGGTGCCGGGCTCCGGGTCCGAGCTGATGACGGCGCCCTGGGCGACGGCCTGGCTGAAGGCGTACGTGATCACCCCGGGCGCAAGCCCCTCGTCGGTCAGGCGCTTCTTGGCGTCGGCGAGCGGGACGCCCTTGAGGTTCGGGACCTTCACGATCTCGGGGCCGCGCGAGACGGTCAGCGTCACCGTGCCGTTGCCCCGGATGCGCTCGCCGGACGCGGGGTCGGTGGCCATGACCGTGCCCCGCTCGTACACGTCGCTGTACGCGCGCTTCGTCGCGCCCACGTCGAGCCCGGCGTCCGCGAGGCGCCGGGTGGCCTGCTCCTCGCTCTGGCCGAGGACGGCGGGGACCCGGGTGAACTGACCCGAGTTGATGTACCAGACGCCCGCCCCGATGCCGAGGGCCAGCAGGACGGCGGCCACGATCAGGAACGGCCCCCGGGGCGCCGTCCGGCGCCGGGACGCCGGGGAGACCGGCGGCGGGGTGGGCAGCAGGCTGGTGTGCTCCACGGGCTGGGGCAGCAGGCGCGGGATGACGCTGGTGCGGTCCTCGGCGCCGGAACGCCCGGGCGTCAGCGCCTGCGGGGGTACGGCGTCCAGCTGGGCGTCGTCGAGCGCGGCGCGGGCCTCGCGGAGCTGGGCGAGCAGCGCGACCGCGTCGTACGGGCGCAGCTCGGGGTTGCGGGCCGTGGCGCCCGCCACCAGGTCGTCCAGCTCCGGGGCGAGCCCCGGGAAGGCGGCGGACGGCGCGGGCACGTCGGTGTTCAGGTGCTGGTAGAGCACCTGGGCGGGGGTGTCGCCGGAGTGCGGCTTGCCGCCCGTCAGCGTCTCGTACAGGACGACCCCGCACGCGTACACGTCGGCGCGGGTGTCGGCGGTGCCGTGCTCGATCTGCTCCGGGGCGAGGTAGGAGACGGTGCCGAGCACCGAGCCGGTGGTGTCGGTGGCCGAGCCCACGGCCCGTACGAGGCCGAAGTCGGCGACCTTCACCCGGCCGTCGTCGCCTATCAGGACGTTCTCCGGCTTCATGTCCCGGTGCACGAACCCGGCCCGGTGCGCGGCGCCGAGCGCGGCGAGGACCGGCTCCAGGATGTCCAGCGCGGCCCGGGGCGTGAGCGCGCCGCGCTCGCGCAGCACGTCACGGAGGGTGCATCCGGCGACGTACTCCATCGCCAGGTACACGTAGGCGCCGTCCGCGCCCTGGTCGAAGACCCCGACGACATTGGGGTGCGCCAGGCGCGCGACGGACTTGGCCTCGCGCATGAACCGCTCCACGAAGGCGGCGTCCGTGGCGAGGTCCGGGTGCATCACCTTGAGCGCGAGCACCCGGTCGAGGCGGGTGTCGACGGCCCGGTAGACCGTGGCCATCCCGCCGACGGCGATGCGCGCGTCGACGCGGTAGCGGCCGTCGAGCAGCCGCCCGACGAGGGGGTCCTGAAGGGTCGTGTCCACGGCGTCGAGTCTACGAGCCACGTACGGGCCCGCCCGCCGCGCCGACCGCACTGCGACGCGGTTGTGACGCGTGCGACGCGGGCCCGGGCCCGGCCGAGGCCGGCTTCGGCGCCCGGCCGGGGCGGTACGCCCGGGCCCGTACGCGGCCTGCCGGGCGGTGCCCTCAGGCCCAGCCCGAGCCGTGCCCTCAGGCCCCGAACGCCGGCCGCTCCGGGTCCAGACGGGCCCGGCCCTCGTGTGGGGAGGAGGCCTCGGCGAAGTGGCGGCGGGGGATGCGGCCCGCGCGGTGGGCCAGGCGGCCCGCCTCGACCGCGTGGCGCATCGCCTCGGCCATCAGGACGGGCTCCTGGGCCCGGGTCACCGCCGAGGCCAGCATCACCGCCGAGCAGCCGAGCTCCATCGCCAGGGCCGCGTCCGAGGCGGTCCCGGCGCCCGCGTCCAGGATCACCGGGACCCCGGCGCGCTCCACGATCAGCTCGAAGTTGTGCGGGTTGCGGATGCCTAGCCCGGAGCCGATCGGCGAGCCGAGCGGCATGATCGCCGCACAGCCCACGTCCTCCAGCTTCTGCGCGAGGACCGGGTCGTCGTTGGTGTACGGCAGCACGACGAAGCCGTCGTCGACCAGGGTCTCGGCCGCGTCGAGCAGCTCGACCGGGTCCGGCAGCAGGGTCCGCTCGTCGGCGATGACCTCGACCTTGATCCAGTTCGTGCCGAGCGCCTCCCGGGCCAGGCGCGCGGTGAGCACGGCCTCCCCGGCGGTGTAGCAGCCCGCGGTGTTCGGCAGCACGCGGATGCCGAGCCGCTCCAGGACGGACAGCACCGAGCCGCGCACGGTCGGGTCCAGGCGGCGCATGGCGACCGTGGTCAGCTCCGTACCGCTGGCGACGAGGGAGCGTTCGAGCACGTCGAGGCTGGGCGCCCCGCCGGTGCCCATGATCAGGCGGGAGGAGAACTCGGTGTCGCCGAGCGGGAAGACGTCGTCGGACATGGCTCAGCCCCCCTGGACCGCGGTGAGGACCTCGACCCGGTCGCCCTCGCCGAGCAGGGTCGCGGCCCACTGGCTGCGCGGCACGACCGCCTCGTTGACGGCGGCGGCCACCCCGGCGGGGGCGACGGTGAGGGTCGCGACGAGGGCGTCGAGGAAGAGCGGGTCCGCGAGCTCGCGGGGCTCTCCGTTCACGGACACGTTCACGCGTGCTCCAGGTGTACGGGGGAGAAGCGGCGGGCAGTGAAGGGGCGGGCTTCGTCGGGCAGCGTCCCGGTGGTCAGGGCCTCGGCCATGACGTCGCCGGTGACGGGCGTCAGCAGCACCCCGTTGCGGTAGTGGCCGGTCGCCAGGTGCAGACCGGGCAGCGCGCTCGGGCCGAGCAGCGGCGCGTTGTCGGGGGAGGCGGGCCGCAGCCCGGCGCGGGTCTCGGTGAGCGGCAGCTCGGTGATGCCGGGCACCAGCTCGTGCGCGTCGCGCAGCAGCTCGTACACGCCGCCCGCCGTGACGGTGGTGTCCCAGCCGAGCTCCTCGCTGGTCGCGCCGACGACCAGCTCGCCGTTCTCGCGCGGCACCAGGTAGACATGGCTGCCGCGGACCACCGCGCGGACGGTGCGGGAGAGGAACGGCGCGTACGCGGGCGGCACCCGCAGCCGCAGCACCTGGCCCTTCACCGGCCGGACCGGCGGCAGCACCCGCTCCGGTACGCCCGCGAGCCGGCCGCTGAGGCTCCCGGCGGCCAGCACCACCTGGTCCGCCACCAGCTCGTCGCCACCGGCCAGGACCGCGCCGCGGGCCCGGTCGCCGGAGACCGTGAGCCGCTCGGCGAGCGCCCGGTGGAACACCACCCCGGCCCGCTCGCAGGCGGCGAGCAGCGCGTCGGCGAGGCGGCGCGGGTCCACCTGGTGGTCGCCGTCCACCCGCAGCCCGCCCCGTACGCCCGGGGCCAGCATGGGCTCCAGGCGGCGGCACTCGCGCCCGTTCAGCCACTCCGAGGTGAGCCCGCAGCGGGTCTGGAGGGAATGCAGCTCGCGCAGATGCGCCCGGTCGTCGGCGTCGAGCGCGACGGCGAGGGTGCCGCAGGCGCGGTAGCCGACGTCGTGGCCGGTGGCCTCGGCGAGTTCGGCGACGAACGAGGGGTAGCGGCGGGCGGAGTCGAGGTTGAGCCCGAGCAGGGTCTCCTCGCCGAAGTGCAGTTCGGTGACGGCGGCCAGCATGCCCGCCGCCACCCGGGCCGCGCCGCCGCCCGGTTCGGGGTCGGCCACGGCGACGCGCAGCCCGCGCTGCGCCGCCCGCCAGGCCGTGACCAGGCCGATGATGCCGCCCCCGATGACGAGGACGTCGGAGATACCGCGTGTACGCGACATGGGCGTCCAGCCCCTCCCTTCGCCGGCATGACCCGGATCAGGTTCGTACGGTCGGAGGCCGGACAGCCTCCCTCTCAGCCCGGTGCGTCCGGGCTCCCGCGAGTGCTTTACGCCCGCCACACTAGCCGCAGGGCGCGGCCGGTCGCAGGCCCCTCCCTTCCTGACGGTCCGTCAGATGCGTAAGGTGGGCGGGTGAGCGAGCAGAAGCAGACCCAGCGGCCCACCGAGCGGCACATCGTGATCGTCGGCGCCGGCATGGCGGGCGTCCAGACCGCCGTCGCCCTGCGCGAACAGGGCTTCACCGGACCCGTGACCCTCATCGGCGCCGAACCCCACCAGCCCTACGACCGGCCCCCGCTCTCCAAAGCCGTCCTCCTCGGCACCGCCGAGGGCTCCGCCTTCGACATCGACTTCGACTCCCTCGGCATCACCCTGCGGCTCGGCCTCGACGTCACCGGACTGCGCCCCGCCGACCGCGAACTCGACACCGAGGCGGGCCCCGTCCCGTACGACACCCTGGTCCTCGCCACCGGCGCCCACCCGCTCACCCTGCCCGGCACCGAGGGGGTGCCCGGCGTCCACCTGCTGCGCACCCTCGACGACGCCGTCCGGCTCGGCACCGTCCTGGAACGCCGCCACGACGTCGTGGTCGTCGGCGCCGGGTGGATCGGCGCCGAGTTCGCCACCGCCGCCCGCGCGGCCGGCTGCGCCGTCACCGTCGTCGAGGCCGCCGACCGCCCCCTCGCGGGCGCCCTGCCCGCCGAGGTCACCGCGCCGATGACCGCCTGGTACGCCGAGAACGGCGCCGACCTGCGGCTCAACGCGCGCGTGGCCGGTGTCGAGGAGGGCAGGGTGGTCCTCGCCGAGGGCGCCGAACGCTCCGGCGAGCGCGCCGAACTGCCCGCCGACGCCGTGGTCGTCGGCATCGGCGCCCGCCCCGCCACCGGCTGGCTCGACGGCTCCGGCATCGCCCTCGACCCGAGCGGCGCCGTCACCGCCGACGACCGGCTGCGCAGCTCCCTGCCCGACGTGTACGCGGTCGGCGACTGCGCCTCGTTCCCCTCCGCCCGCTACGGCGAGCGGCTCCTCGTCCACCACTGGGACAACGCCCTCCAGGGACCGCGCACGGTCGCCGCCGACATCCTCGCCCGCGAGGCGGGGGAGCCCGCGCCCTACGACCCGGTGCCCTACTTCTGGTCCGAGCAGTTCGGCCGCTTCGTCCAGTACGCGGGCCACCACGCCGCCGCCGACACCCTGCTGTGGCGCGGCGACCCGGCCGACGAGGCCTGGACCGTGCTCTGGCTCCAGGACGAGGTGCCCGTCGCCCTGCTGACCGTCAGCCGCCCCCGCGACCTCGCCCAGGGCCGGCGGCTGATCGAGCGCCGCACGCCCCTCGACCCGGCGAAGGCCGCCGACCCGTCGGTCCCCCTGAAGGCGGCAGTCCGGTAGGGCCCGACTACCGGCTGTCAGTCCGGGATGGCACGCTTGTCCCGTGACCGAGATTGACGCAAAGACCGATGCTCTCGTCCCCGCCTGGCTGTTTCTCCCCGACATCGCGGAAATGCTCGATGTCGAGGTGACGCGCGTGCGCCAGCTGGTCAAGGAGGGCCAGCTGATCGCCGTCCGCCGCGGCGAGCGCAACGTGCTCCAGGTGCCCGCCGCCTTCATCGACGGCGACAAGGTCGTCAAGGGCCTCGCCGGCACCCTGACGCTCCTGCGGGACGACGGCTTCAGCGACGAAGAGATGCTGGAGTGGCTCTTCACTCCGGACCCCAGCCTGCCCGGCACCCCCGCGCAGGCCCTGAGTGAGAATCGCGGCACGGAGGTGAAGCGCCGCGCCCAGGCGCTCGCCGTCTGATCCTCCGCGCAGCACCGAAGACACCACCGCGGGTGCCGGGCCGGCCGTTCCAGGCCGGCCCGGCACCGGCACCACCCGACGGGGGGACCACCATGCCCACACCTCGCGCGCGCCTCGCCGACGCCCGGCTCTACCTGTGCACCGACGCCCGGAAGCGCCAGGGCGACCTGCCCGCCTTCCTCGACGCCGTGCTCTCCTCCGGCGTGGACATCGTGCAGCTCCGCGACAAGGGCATGGAGGCCGGCGAGGAGCTGGAGCACCTGGCCGTGTTCGCCGAGGCCTGCCGCCGCCACGGCAAGCTGCTCGCGGTCAACGACCGGGCCGACGTCGCCCACGCCATCGGCTCCGACGTGCTCCACCTCGGCCAGGGCGACCTGCCCGTGCCCGCCGCCCGCGCGATCCTCGGCGACGAGGTGCTGATCGGGCGCTCCTGCCACGCCGAGTCCGAGGCGGCCGCGGCCGCCGTCGAGCCGGGCGTGGACTACTTCTGCACCGGGCCCTGCTGGCCCACCCCCACCAAGCCGGGGCGGTACGCGCCGGGGCTCGACCTCGTGCGCTACACGGCGGCCCTGGAGCAGGACCGGCCCTGGTTCGCCATCGGCGGCATCGACGAGTCCACCCTCGACGAGGTGCTGGACGCGGGCGCCCGCCGGATCGTCGTCGTCCGGGCGATCACCGAGGCCGACGACCCGGCCGCCGCGACCGCCTCGCTCGCCAAGCGCGTCCGCGACCGCCTGGCGTAACCGCCGGGACCGGGTCCCGGCACGCCCACCGGCCACGCCGCGCTGGCCGGAAACGTGTCCAGAACCTGTCCATAACGCGGACGCGCCTTCAGTCTCCGCCCGCACCCCGTCTAACCTGCCCGTATGGCCCTTGGTACCGCTTCCACCCGCCCGGACCGCGCCCGCACGGTGCGGGACATCCTCGCCGAGGGGGGCACCTCGTACTCCTTCGAGTTCTTCGCGCCCCGGACCGAGAAGAGCGAGCAGAGCCTCTGGAACGCCATGCGGCGGATCGAGGCGGTCGCTCCCAGCTTCGTCTCGGTGACCTACGGGGCCGGCGGCTCCACGCGCGGCGGCACGGTCAAGGCCACCCAGAAGATCGCCTCCGACACCACCCTCACCCCGGTCGCCCACCTCACGGCCGTCGACCACTCGATCGCCGAGCTCCGCAACATCCTCGGCCAGTACGCCGACGCGGGCATCCGGAACATGCTGGCCGTCCGCGGAGACCCGCCGGGCGACCCGCTGGGCGACTGGATCGCCCACCCCGAGGGCGTCCACTACGCGGCCGACCTGGTCCGGCTGATCAAGGAGTCCGGGGACTTCTGCGTCGGCGTCGCGGCCTTCCCCGAGATGCACCCGCGTTCCTCCGACTGGGACACGGACATCAAGCACTTCGTGGAGAAGTGCCGTGCCGGGGCGGACTACGCCATCACCCAGATGTTCTTCGACCCGGAGAACTACCTGCGGCTGCGCGACAGCGCCGAGAAGGCCGGCTGCGAGACCCCGATCATCCCCGAGGTCATGCCCGTGGTGAGCGTGCGGAGCCTGGAGCGGCTGCCCCAGCTGAGCAACGCCGCGTTCCCCGAGGATGTGAAAGACCGCATCCTCGCGGTCAAGGACGATCCGGCCGCTGTACGCTCCATTGGCATCGAGTTCGCGACGGAGTTCTGCGCGCGGCTGCTCTCCGAGGGTGTCCCCGGACTGCACTTCATCACGCTGAACAACTCCAGGGCGACGCTCGAGATCTACGAGAATCTCGGACTGCACCAGCAGTCGTGACCGGCCGTACTCGCCCCTACCCGCGGCGATGGCCGTAGGAGAGGGGCGGGCATGGGGTGGACGGTCCTCTACATCGCGTTCGGTGTCGTGGCGCTGTGGCTGCTGGGTGAGGTGCTCCTCCAGTACAAGGCGCGGCTGCGCTGGCGGCTGCTCGCCTTCGGCGGCTTCCTCGGCGTCGTCCTCGGTGTGCTGCTGCCCTCCGTGGTGGTGATCGTCGTGGGCGCCGTCGCGTTCGCTGTCGGCCAGACCTATGTGACCCTCTCCTTCCGGCGCGGCTTCTCCACCGGCTGGGCCCTCGGCGGCAGTCCGGGCGCGAGCCGCCGCCGCAGGGCCGGCGGGAAGGCCGCGAAGGAGGGCCCGACGCTGGAGGTCAGCGACCTCTCCTACGAGCCGGCGGAGCCGCACGCGGAGGACTCCTTCGCGGCCGACGCCGACGCCTTCCCCGCGCAGGGGGAGGCGCGGGCCGCCGAGGCCACGGACGTGTACGAGCCCCAGCCGATGCCCGAGGACACCGGCCAGTACGCGGTCTACGGCACCTCCTACGACCAGCAGCAGCCCTACGCCGACGCCTACGCGGGCGGATACGAGCAGCAGCAGCCCGGCTACGACTACGGCGCCGAGGGCGGGCAGCAGTACGCGGCCTACTCCGACCCGTACATCGGCCAGCAGACGTACACCGACGTGGGCCAGGAGTACGGCACCTACCAGCAGCCGTACACCGACCCGTACGCGCCCTCGTACACGTACGACACCCCGCCCGGCGGCGTCTGGGTGCCCCAGCAGCAGGGCCGGGCCGGCCAGGACGGCACGCAGCAGCACCCGCCGGAGCAGCCGTACGGCTACGGCGAGGACCCGCAGCACCGCTACTGAGCCGGGCGGGTCACTGCGAGCCGCGGAAGTCCGCGCCCTCCACGATCAGTCCGGCGACCAGCGCGCCGGACATGCCCGCGTGCGCGAGCCCGCCGCCCGGGTGCGACCAGCCGCCGACGAACCAGAGCCCCGGGACCGGGGACGTGTTGGCGGCGGGCAGCCACAGCCCGCGGGCCCCGGCGAGCGCCGGTCCCGGGACCTCGGCGGCGCCCGTCTCCAGGAGGGTGTCGTCCGGGGTGCGGACCTCCTGCCACAGCAGCCGCTCGCGCAGCTCCGGCACGGCCGTCGCGGCCTGGCCCAGCATCCGCTCGGCGCACTCCGCCCAGGACGCCCGGATCCCCACCGTCGCCGTGACCGTCACCGACTCGTGCGCCCCGTCCGGCCGCAGCGCCGGGTCGTCGGGCCGCAGCACCGTCACCGTCGGCAGCTCCCCGGAGGCGTGCACGACCGTGCGGTGCGCGGCGCCGGACTCCCGGGCCCCGCGCAGCGCCAGACAGAGCGTCACCCGGCCGGTGGGCATCGGCTGGTAGCGCGGCCAGTCGTCCCCGGACTCCCAGCCCACGATCTGCTCGGTGTAGAGCGCGGGCACGGGCGCGCCCGCGACCACGTGGTCGGCCGCCACCGTCTCGCCGCCCGGCAGCGCGAGGCCGGACGCCCGGCCCCGCTCCTCCAGGACGTCGGTCACCTCGGTGTCGAAGACGAACTCCACCCGCCGCTGGAGGCAGCGCTCGTACACCGCGTCGGCGAGCGCCCGGATGCCCCCGGCCACGTACCAGCTGCCGAAGGTCTGCTCCATGTACGGCAGCACGGCCGCCGAGGCGGGGGCGGTGGCCGGGTCGAAGCCGTAGCTCTCGGCGTACGAGTCGAGGAGCGCGGCGAGCCGGGGGTCGCGCAGCTCGCGCTCGCCGATCCGGGCGAGCGTCGTCGTCGGGCGGCGCAGCAGGCCCGCCTTGGGCGCCGGATACAGCTCACGGCCCAGCGCCGAGACGTCCTCGGGCTGCGGCTCCTCCAGGAGGGGGCGCCGGGTGCGGTCCCAGGTCTCGCGGGCCCGCCCCATGAAGTCGCCCCAGCGCTCGCCCGCGCCCGCGCCGAGCGCCGCGTCCAGGGCGGCGACCGTGCCGGCCCGCGACGCGTTGGGCAGGTCCACGCGGGTGCCGTCGGCGAAGACATGACGGCTCGCCGGATCGACCTGCGTCAGCGTGACGCACTCCTCCAGCGGCTGCTTGCCGGTCTTGACGAAGAGGTCGCGGTAGACCGCCGGGACGTGCAGCAGCCCCGGGCCGGTGTCGAAGCCGAAGCCGTCCCGCTCGAAGCGCCGGACCCCGCCCCCGTACGTCGAGCCGCTCTCGTAGACCGTCACCCGGTGGCCCGCCACCGCCAGCCGGGCGGCGGCCGCCATCGAGCCGAGTCCCGCGCCGATCACCACTATGCGTGCCATGCGAGCGACCCTATCGGGCCGCTCAGAAATGCTCCGAACCGTCCGTCGGCGCGGGCTCCCGCTCCCTGACGCCCGCCAGCCGCCGCTCCTCGCGGCGCTGCGCCCGGCGCCGCCAGAAGCGGCGGATGCTCCGGGCCAGGAAGACCAGTATCACCAGGCCGCCCACGAGCAGCACGGCGGCGATCGAGGCGGCGGCGACCGGATGGAACATGGCGAAGGTGATGATCCCGGCGACCGCGAGGTCCTCCGCCGTGGAGACGCCGATGTTGGAGAAGGGCTCCGGCGAGGTGTTGACCGCCATCCTGGTGCCGGCCTTCACGAAGTGGCTCAGCAGCGCCGTCGTCCCGCCCACCGCACCCGCCGCGAGCTCCGGCAGCGAACCGGACTGCCCCGCGAGCAGGGCGGCGACCACGGCCCCGGCGATGGGGCGGATCACCGTGTGGACGGAGTCCCAGACGGAGTCGACGTACGGAATCTTGTCCGCCACCGCCTCGCACAGGAACAGCACGCCGGCGGCGATCAGGACATCGGGCCGTTGCAGCGCCTCGGGCACCTCGTCGGAGAGCCCGGTCGCACCGAACAGACCGAGCAGCAGGACCACCGCGTACGCGTTGATCCCACTCGCCCAGCCGCTCGTGAACACCAGGGGGAGTACGGACACGTCCGCGATCGTAGCCAGCTCTGAGTATCCGTACCTAGGGCGCGAGATGAGTAGGTGCGCGGATGGGCCGTGACCTGCGGGGAAGGGAGAGTGGACCGCACGGAAGGGGCGCGGCTCCGGCACCGCCGGCACGGGGCTGCGGAACGGGGCCGCGCGCCTGCCGGTCCCGGGGGTCCACGGGGGAACACGGGGGTGTTCTAGGGACTCGCGGGGGAGCACGGGGGAGTTACGGGGGAAACCGGGGATCCACGGGGGATACGCGGATCCGCGGGGTAAGACGGGGATCCACGGGGGATACGCGGATCCACGGGGTTAGACGGGGATCCACGGGGGATACGAGGATCCGCGGGAGTACGGAAGAAGCGCCGGTCCGGCGTGGCTCGGGGGGATCGAGCCTCGCCGGTCGGCGCTTCCTTCGTTGCTCGGCCGCCTGCGCGGCCCGGGTCAGCGGCCGCCCACGCGCCCGTGCAGGAGGCGCGAGAGCGCCGCGTGGACGTCGTCCAGGGAGCGCTCGCTCTGGAACGCCTGCCAGTCGAGCGCGGCCACCAGGACCATGCCGACCAGCGCCGCCGCCGTCAGCTTGACGTCGATCTCGTCGCTCAGCTCACCGGCCTCCACGCCCTCGCGCAGCACGCCCTCGACCACCGCGACGGCCTCCTGGCGGACCACCAGGAGCGTCGAGTTCCAGGCGCGGTTGGTGCGCCAGAGCTCGGCCACGTACAGCTGGGTGAAGGCCGGGTAGCGGTCGATGAAGACCAGGCCCGCCCGGATCATCGCGTCCAGCGCGTCGACCCGGCTGCCGCCCCGCGCCGCCGTCCCCTCGGCCGCCTCCCTGAGGGAGGCCGTCAGGAGGGCGACGCCGTGCCGCAGCAGCTCCTCGAAGAGCTCGGTCTTGCTCTTGAAGTTGTAGTAGACCGTGCCCTTGGCCACGCCCGCCCGCTCGGCGATCTCGTCGACGGTCGTCGCCGAGAAGCCCTGCTCCGCGATGAGCGTGACCGCCGCCTCGTAGAGCTTGGTGCGCGTGGCCTGACGTCTGGTGCTGCTGCTGTCCATGGGCTCGATTCTCACAGGTTCAGAGCGACAGTTCGGGGTGAAGCCGGTCGAGCGACCACACCTGCTTCTGGCGGGCGGTCAGGGCGGTCAGGGCCAGCGCGCCCACCGTGAAGGCGGTGAGGACGGCGACGGCCTGCCAGACCGGCCCGATGCCGCCACCCGTGATGAGCCGGCGCAGCGCCTCGACCACGTACGTCATCGGCAGGTACGGGTGGATGGCGTTGAAGAAGCCCGGACTGGTCTGCACGGGGTACGTGCCGCCCGCCGAGGTCAGCTGGAGCATCAGCACCGCGAGCACCAGGATGCGTCCCGCCGCGCCGAACTTGGCGTTCAGCCACTGGATGATGGCGGCGAAGCAGCAGGTCACCAGGGCGAGGAAGCCCACGGTCCCGGCGGCCCGCGCCATCTGGAGCCCCAGGCCCCAGTGGAGCACCGACATCAGCGCGCCGACCTGGAGGACGCCGATCGCGGCGACCGGCAGCCAGCCCGCGAGCGCGATCCGCCAGGCGGAGGCGCCGGCGGCCAGCGCGCGCCGGTTGAGCGGCTGGATGATCATGTACGCGACCATCGCGCCGACCCAGAGGGAGAGCGGGATGAAGTACGGGGCGAAACCGGTGCCGTAGTTGGGCGCCTTGTGCATCGACTGGGCGGCCAGCTTGACCGGGTCGGCCATCGCCTCGGTGCGCTTGTCGCGGTCCGGCTTGTCGTAGTCGGGGATCTGCTTCACCCCGTCGTTGAGACCGGTGGCCAGCTCGCCCGAGCCGTCGGCCAGCTTGAACAGGCCGCCGTCGAGCTCGCCGGCGCCCTTCTTGAGCTTGCCGACCCCCGTGTCGAGGCTGCCGGCGCCGGTGCGCGCGTCGGTCAGGCCGGTGTGCAGCCGGTCCGCGCCGTCGGCGACCTTCCGGGCGCCCGCGTTCAGCTCGTTGATCTTCTTGATCGCGCCCTCGACGTCCTGGTCCAGGTGCGGGGCGCGCCGGGCCAGCTCGTCGGCGTCCTTCTTCAGCTGGGCCAGCCGGGTGTCCAGGGTCTTCAGGTCGCCCTTCTGGTCCTTGGTCAGCTCGTGCAGGTCGTCGGCGACCTTGGCGACGTCGGCGGCGGAGACGGAGGCCTCCTTGAGGACCTCGCACTCCTGGGCGTCGGGCTGCGGGTTCGCCTCGCACCGCTTCTTGTAGAGCGCGGCCAGCTTGTCGTCGGCCAGGTGCGCGGCGCTGCGGGCGGCCGGCGCGCGGCGGACCAGGTCGTCCAGGTTGTGCCGGACGGCGGTCGTGGAGTCGGAGACCAGCCGGGCGGTGTCACGGATCGACTTGCCGTTGTTCGCCAGGTAGGGGCGGACCTTGTCGGCCGTGCCGTTCACCTTGTCGGCCAGCGCCTGGGTGCCGTTGGCGACCTTGCGCGAGCCGGTCTCCAGGTCCTTGGCGCCCTTGTCCAGCTTCTTGATGCCGGTGGACAGGTCGCCGCTGCCCTTCTTGGCGTCCTTGAGGCCGTCGGCGAGGCTCTTGGAGCCCTCCTTCGCCTTGTCGACGCCCTCCTTGAGGTCGTCGGCGCCCTTGGCCGCCTTGGCGGTGGCCTCGTGGATGTCGGAGAAGGAGATGAAGATCTTGTCCAGGAAGGTGCGCGAGGACTTGGTCGAGGCGGCGGTGCGCACCTCGGAGAAGACCGTCCGGGAGATCTGCCCGACGATGTAGTTGTTGGCGTCGTTGGTGCGCACCTTGAGGGCGCCGGCCTCGGGGGAGTCCCCGGAGCTGGAGGCGATCCGCTCGCTGAAGTCCGACGGCATGGTGAGGGAGAGGTAGTACCTCCCGTCCTCGACGCCCTCGCGGGCCTCGTCGTCGCTCACCTCGTGCCACTCGAAGACGGCGCTCTCGCGCAGGCTCTCGGTGATGTCCGAGCCCGCGGTGACCTTCTTGCCGCCGGCGGTGGCGCCGCGGTCCTCGTTGACGAGCGCCACGGGGATCTTGTCGAGCCTGCTGTACGGGTCCCAGAAGGACCACAGGTACAGGGCGCCGTAGAGCAGCGGCAGCAGCAGGATCGCGACGAGTGCGGCCCGCGGCAGCTTCCCCCTGCCGAACCGCTTGAGCTCAAGCGCGGCCAGTCGCGGCGAACGCATCGGCCTCCCCCTTCTGGGCCTTCTGGATGATGACGGTGTCCGTGTCCGTGTCCGTGTCCGTGTCCGTGGCCGTGTCCGTTTCCGTGGCGGGCGCGGGCGCGGGCGCGGGCGCGGGCGCGGGCGCGGCTTCGGTCTTCTTCGGCGTGGTCCGGGTGGCGGCGGCCGTGGAGACGCGCAGGGCGTCCTCCGGGGCCTCGCTGCACACGGCGAGGACGGTGGTGCCGGAGGCGGCGACGGACCGGAGCAGGGCCCAGGCCTCGGCGCGGTCGGCGTCCGAGAGCTTGAGGTCGGCGTCGTCCAGGGCGACGAGCCCGGGGCGGCCGATGAGGGCGAGCGCCAGCGACAGGCGCAGGGCCTCCAGGCGCTCCAGGTCCCGTACGGAGGTCCGGTCGCCCTTCGGCAGGGTCTCCGGGTCGAGACCCGCGGCGTGCAGGGCCTCGTCGATCCGGGCCCGGGTGGCGGCGGCGCGCTCGGCGGGCGGCCGGAGCAGCGCCTTGAGCGAGCCGTCGAAGCGGCGCTGGAGCAGGGCCCGCTCGCGCAGGTGCTCGGCGACGGTGAGGGCCGGGTCGAGGTCGCTGACGCCCGGCACCGGGCCGAGCGCGCTGATCCGCCGTACGGCCGCCATCTTCTTGGGCAGCCGGAGCCCCGCCACCTCCGCGTGGCCCTCCTGGGCCTTCATGCGGCCGGTGAGCGCGAGCAGCAGACAGGTGCGGCCGGTGCCGGAGGGGCCCTCGATGGCGACCAGCGATCCGGGCGCGGCCTCGAAGCCGATGCCGCGGAAGGCCCAGCCGCGCGGGCCCTTCAGCCCGTATCCGTCCGCGACGACGGTGGCGCCGTGCGCGTGCGGCTCGTCCGGGTGCGCGTCCACGATCCCCCCTAGGAATTCTTTTGAACTGACCGGTCAGTGCAAAAAGTTACCGCTGAGTCGCCCTCCAGGCAAAACAGCAGGTCAGCGGGATTGTCAGTGGGGCCGGGCACGATGAACACATACGGCCACAGCGCCGTCACCCGACGACAGGAGGCTCGTCATGGCCGGCCACCCCGCCGCAGCCGCACCCCGGCGCCACACCGCCGCGCGCCCCGCCCCCGCCCAGCTCGGACCCGCGTCCGACATCCACCCGGTCCCGCGCCGCGCCTCGGCGCCGCCCGCCGCGCTCGACCTGCTCGCCAAGGCCGCGGCCGGACTCGACGAGGCCGCCGCGCTCGACGTGCCCAACGAGCGGTACGCCACCGCCCATCTCGCCGCCCTGCGCACCGCCGCCGCCGTGCTCGCCGCCCGCGGCCGGCCCGAGCGGGACCCTCGCAGGAGGGCCCGCATCCGCAGCACGTGGGAGGTGCTCCCGGAGATAGCGCCCGAGCTCACCGAGTGGAGCGCCCTGTTCGCCTCCGGGGCCGCCCGCCGGGCCAGGGCCGAGGCCGGGATCACCGGCGCCGCGAGCCGGCGGGACGCCGACGACCTCCTGAGGGACGCGGCGATGTTCCTGCGGCTGGTCGAGCGCCTCCTGGCGCTCCAGCCGGTGCTGCCCAGGCAGCCGGGCGCCGAGGAGGCCACGGGATGATCGGGACCGGAGGCCCGAGGCCATAGGGTGGAGGGGTTCGTCCCCGTCACCGAGGAGTCAGCAACCGTGTCGGACCCTTCCCCTGTCTTCGGTCGTGAGGCGACCTCGCGCCCGTCGCGCGCCTCCCTGCGCACCGCCGTCGTCTGGGACGTCCTCAAAGACGCCCTCGACCGCCGGGTCAAGGCCACCGGGAACGACTGCCTCGATGTCCTCGACACGGGCGGCGGCTCCGGGAACTTCGCGGTGCCCGTGGCCGGCCTCGGGCACCGCGTCACCGTGGTCGACCCCAGCCCCAACGCGCTCTTCGCCCTGGAGCGGCGCGCCGCCGAGGCCGGCGTCGCCGACCGGGTGCGCGGGGTCCAGGGCGACATCCGCGGCCTCTTCGACGTCGTCGACCGCGCGGGCTTCGACGTCGTCCTGTGCCACGGCGTCCTGGAGTACGTGGACGACCCGGCCGAGGGCGTGCGCAACGCGGTCGCCGCGCTGCGTCCCGGCGGCGGCCTCAGCCTGCTCGCCGCCGGACTCGGTGGCGCCGTGCTCGCCCGCGCGCTGGCCGGCCACTTCACCGAGGCCCGGCACGCGCTGAGCGACCCCGCGGGCCGCTGGGGCGACGGCGACCCGGTGCCCCGCCGCTTCACCGCCGAGCAGCTCACCGGGCTCGCCGAGGACGCGGGCCTGGCGGTCGGCGCCGTGCACGGCGTGCGGGTCTTCGCCGACCTGGTGCCCGGCGCCCTCGTCGACACCGAGCCCGGTGCCGCCGAGGCGCTGCTCAAGCTGGAGGCCGCGGCGGCCGAGCTGCCGTCCTTCCACGCCATCGCCACCCAGCTGCACGTCCTGGGCGACAAGCGCGCCTGACACCCGCACGGCGGTGTCGCGCGGCTCGGGCCCCGGGACACCGCCGCACCGGCTGATCAGCGACGCAACCGCAGATGGAGTACGCCACAGGCCGCCCGTTCGGGGACTTGTCCCCGTATGATCGGGAGACACGATCCGGCATGACGGGCAGGGGGCTGGGGAATCAACGCCTCAGCATCCGAACCGCATGGCGGCCCGGATTGGCATTTGGCATTGAGGGCGGGTTTCACGGGGGCGATTCCCTGCCTATCCTGAAAGGGCCGCAAACCGGTCGCCCCCGCGACCGACGACTAGGAGGACTCCGTGCCGCTCTCGGAGCACGAGCAGCGAATGCTCGAGCAGATGGAGCGAGCGCTGTACGCCGAAGATCCCAAGTTCGCGACAGCGCTCGAGGGAAGCGGGCTGCGTACGTACACCCGGCGACGGGTCTACCAGGCAGTCGCCGGCTTCCTGGTGGGTATCGCGCTCCTCATGGCCGGAATGATCGCTCCGCAGATCTGGCCGCTCAGTGTGGTGGGTTTCCTCATCATGCTGGGCTGCGCGGTCCTGGCGGTCACCGGATGGCGCAAGGCGCCCAAGCCGGGCGAGCAGGCCCGGACGGCGGACGGCGGGCGACAGGCCCGGCAGCGACGTTCGATGATGACCCGTATCGAAGAGCGGTGGCAGCGCCGCCGCGACGAGCAGCAGGGCGGCGGCCACCACTGACCCGCCCGACCCCACGACGCAGCTGAGCCCCGTAGGACCGCACCACGGTCCTACGGGGCTCAGTCGCTCCCGACCTGGGGGGGCGGGGAGCCCCGGCCCCCCAGGTCCGGGTCAGGGCGACTCGGCCGACGGGCGGCGGAAGAGGGAGCGGGCCCTCGCCGACACCGTGGTGCGGACCGCGTCCCAGCGGGCGTGGGCCGCCCAGGAGACCCGGACCGCCGAGCGTGGCGCCAGCACCGCCCGCAGCCGGTTCCCGCGCGAGGCGGCCTCGTGGAAGCCCCGGCGGATCGACTCGGCCTCGGCGGAGAGCCCGTCCACCGGCTGGGGGCGCGGCGCGTACAGCGCCTGCTCCACCGCCCGGGCCACCCGGTGCACCGCGTCGGCCGCATCGGGAGCGAGCTCACCCAGACGGACCAGCCGCGCCGCCGTACCGCGCGGCGTCAGCGAGTCGTCCGGGGCCACCCCGTAGTCCCAGGCCGTGTCCTTGACCTCCGACCACACCGCGAGGACCTCGCCCGGCCCCAGCCGCCGCGCCCTCAGCCGGGAGCGCCACAGCCAGGGCAGGAGGGGGAGACCGAGGACCAGCAGGACGCCCGCCACAAGGAGGGCCAGCTGGAGCGGAGGCAGGCCCGTGGCGTCCGACTCCGCCGCACCCGCCGCCTTGTCCGGACCGCACTCACCCAGTCGGCGCAACTGCGGCGGGCAGCTCTCCGAGGCGCTGGGCGCCGCCGAGGGCTCGGCCGACGCGCCCGTGGAGGGCTGCGCCGACGGGGTCGCCGCCCCACCCGCGGACTGCTCCCGGGTGTACTCCGGCACCGTGCCGCGCGAGGGCGTCGGCTCGAAGCGGGTCCAGCCCGCCCCCTCGAAGTACAGCTCGGGCCAGGCGTGCGCGTCGCGTATGCCGACCGACAGGGAGCCGTCCTGCTGCGGGGTGCCCGGCATGAAGCCGACCGCGACCCGCGCCGGGATGCCGAGCGAGCGGGCCATCGCCGCCATCGTGAAGGAGAAGTGGACGCAGAAGCCCTCCTTGTCCTTCAGGAACCGGGAGATCGCCTGGACCCCGGTGCCGGAGTCGACGTCGACGTCGTAGCGGAAGCCGCCCTCCCGGGCGAACCAGTCCTGGAGCTTCACCGCCCGCTCGTAGTCGTTGCGCGCGCCCCGGGTGATCTCCAGGGCCGTCGCCTTCACATCGGCCGGGAGCGAGGCCGGGACCTTGGTGTACTCGTGGCGCAGCTTCTCCGGCGCGGCCGGCGCCGTGGCCAGCTGCTCGGCGGTGGGCCGGATGTCCAGGCTGGTCACCGAGTACCGCGCGCCCTTGGTGTTCTGCCCGTTGTCGCCGACGAGCATCCGCCCGGCCGGCTCGTACCGCCAGTTGCCGCCGATGGAGATCTTCGACGCCGGGTACGGCATCGGCAGCCACTTCTGCTCGTACGCGGCGGAGGCGACGAAGTTGCTGGTGACCTCGCTGGTCGTGACGTCCTGGGAGAGCCCGTCCGGCCAGGGCAGCAGCTCGGGCACGTCCTCGATCGGGCGGACCGAGGACTTCCACGCCGTCCCGTCGAACTGGTCGAGCGCGACCAGCCGCAGATACATCCCGGACACGTCCCGGGCGTTGGTGCGGTAGCGCAGCACCTCGCGGTCGTCCGGCTGGCGCAGGTCGTTCTGGAGGGAGACCAGCGGGTTGACCGCCGAGATCGTGCCGCCCTTGCCGCCGGCGCCCTCGCCGTCGCCGGAGCCGCCGCCGAAGATCCCGCCGCTCAGCCCGGGCAGGCCGAACGGCACCACCAGCGCGATGCCCATGGCGACCGCGCCGATCCGCCGCCCGGTGCGGGCCGGGGCGAACGCGGAGCCGCTCTCGCCGGCCGCCGAGCCGGGCCGGCCCGAGCGGTGGGCGCCGCCGAAGACCCGCCCCCACTGGGAGAGCCGGTCCCGGCCCTCGGCCAGGAGCAGCAGCAGATAGCCGACGGCGGCCAGCAGGAAGAACAGCCAGCCGGCGCCGCCGCCGGAGAGCCCGGCGGCCACCGAGTACAGGGCGAGCAGGGGGAGCCCCGCCGGCGCGGCGCTGCGGAAGGTCACCGCGAGGGTGTCCACGAGCAGCCCGACGGCGGCCACGCCGACGACGAGCAGCAGCTGGATGCCGGCCGTGTCGGGCGCGGGGATCGCGTACGTCCCGACGTCGTCCACGCCCGCCTGGAAGAGCGTGCCCAGGGAGGCGAGGGCCTCGGGCCCGGGCAGCAGCCCGAGGACCGCCTGCTCGCGGGCGAAGACCACGGTGAGCACCAGCAGCGTGACGACCGCCTGGGCGGCGATCGTGAGCGGCCGGGCCAGCGGCACCCGCCGGGTGATCGTGCCGATCCCGCTCTGCAGGCCCAGCACGATCGCCGCGGTGAAGATCCAGGTCGCCGGCTTCACCAGCGGCAGCAGCGCGGCCGACGCCAGGAGCGTCGCGCCGAAGGCCGCAAGCGTCAGCCGTCCGCGCCCGCTCATGACCAACCTCCGTACGTGTCGGCCGCGGGGGCCTGGTTCGGTGCGCCGCCGGTCTGCTGCCAGAGCGGGGCGAGGCGGGCGCCCGGGGGCACGGTGACGGCCGTCCAGCCGGCCTCCCGCAGCCGCCGCACCCGGTCCTCGACCGCGCCGGTGACGGCGCCGCCGGTCAGCCAGGTCCCGGAGTCGAGCACGAAGGCGAGGGCGGCGCCGCCGCGCTGCCGCATCCGCGCGGCCAGGGCCGCCTGCTCCTCGTCGAGGTCGCCGACGAAGGCGACCAGGAGGCCCTCGTGTCCGCCGCGCAGCACGTCGTACGCGCGGGAGAGTCCGGCCCCGTCGGAGTGGTCGACGACCGCGAGGGTGTCCAGCATCAGGCCGACGGCCTCCGCCGTGTTCTGTCCGGAGCCGGCGAAGCCCTCGGCGCCGTCCCCGGGGACCGTGCTGCCGGTGTCGGTGAGCAGCCGCACCGAGTAGCCGCGCTCCAGCATGTGCGCGAGGACGGAGGCGGCGCCGGAGACGGCCCATTCGAAGGCCGAGTCGGGTCCGCCGCCTTCGTAGGCGATCCTGCGGGTGTCCAGGAGCACGGTGCAGCGGGCCCGCTGCGGCTGCTCCTCCCGGCGCACCATCAGCTCGCCGTAGCGGGCCGTGGAGCGCCAGTGGACGCGGCGCAGGTCGTCGCCATGCCGGTAGGCGCGCGGGATGATGTCGTCGTCCCCGGCGAGCGCGAGCGCCCGCTGATGGCCCTCCCCGTACCCCGCGGACTCGCCGGCCGGTCCCACCGGCGGCAGCGGTTCGGTGCGGGGGATGACGGTGAGCGTGTCGTACGCGCTGAAGGAGCGGGTGAGCTCGCACATGCCGAAGGGGTCGTTGAGCCGCAGCTGGAGCGGGCCGAGGGCGAAGCGTCCGCGCAGGTCGGAGCGGACCCGGTAGGACACCTCGCGGCGGCCGCCGGCCTCCACCCGGTCGAGCACGAAGCGGGGGCGGGGCCCCAGCATGTACGGCACGTGGTCCTGGAGCATCAGCAGCCCGGTGGGCAGCCGGGAGACGTTGTCCATGCGCAGGTGGACCCGGGCCTCCGTGCCGGTCTCGACGCGGTGCGGGGTGAGCCGGCGGCTGCCCGCGACCCGGTGGCGGGTGCGGTGCAGCACGACGACGCAGACCAGCGGCAGCGCGGCGAGCAGCAGGCCGACGCGGAGCAGATCGGTCTGGCCGAGCACGTAGGCGCAGACGCCGGCGGCGATCCCGGCGGCGAGGAAGGACCTGCCGCGGGTGGTGAGTCCGGCCAGCGCGGCCCGCAGGCCGCCCCGGTCGTCGTCGCCGTCCTCCCGTGGTGCCCGCGGGTCGGCGGCGGTGCCCATCACAGCCGCCGGGCGCCGGGCTGCTGCTGGCCGTAGAGCGGTCCGGCGGGCGGCGCCGGGGGCGCGGCGGCCGGGACGGGCGTGCGCTGGAGGATGTCGCGGACGACCTGCTCGGCCGTGCGCCGGTTGAGCTGGGCCTGGGCGGTGGGCAGCAGCCGGTGGGCGAGCACCGGCGCGGCGAGCGCCTGGAGGTCGTCGGGCAGCACGTACTCCCGGCCGCTGAGCGCGGCGGAGGCCTTGGCGGCCCGCAGCAGGTGGAGCGTGGCGCGCGGGGAGGCGCCGAGTCTGAGGTCCGGGTGGCTGCGGGTGGCCGCCACGATGTCCACCGCGTACCGGCGGACGGCCTCGGCCACGTGCACCCCGCGCACGGCGTCGATCAGCTTGACCACGTCGTGGGCGTGGGCGACCGGCTGGAGGTCGTCCAGCGGGGAGACCGAGCCGTGCGTGTCGAGCATCTGGAGCTCGGCCTCGGCGCTCGGATATCCCATGGAGACCCGGGCCATGAAGCGGTCGCGCTGGGCCTCGGGCAGCGGGTAGGTGCCCTCCATCTCGACCGGGTTCTGCGTGGCGACCACCATGAACGGGCTGGGCAGCTCGTAGGTCTGGCCGTCGACCGTGACCTGGCGCTCCTCCATGGACTCCAGGAGCGCGGACTGGGTCTTGGGGGAGGCCCGGTTGATCTCGTCGCCGATCACGATCTGGGCGAAGATCGCGCCGGGCTTGAACTCGAACTCGCGCCGCTGCTGGTCGAAGATCGACACGCCGGTGATGTCCGACGGCAGCAGGTCGGGCGTGAACTGTACGCGGCGGACCGAGCAGTCGATCGACCGCGCCAGCGTCTTGGCGAGCATCGTCTTGCCGACGCCCGGGACGTCCTCGATGAGGAGATGTCCCTCGGCGAGCAGCACGGTCAGCGCAAGCCGTACGACCTCGGGCTTGCCCTCGATCACACCTTCCACCGACCGGCGCACCCGCTCCGCTGTGGTGGTCAGATCTGTGAGGCTCGCTCGATCGTCATAGGTCGTCACCCGGCCCTCCTCGGCCCTTCCGGCAGCACCGACACCTGCCCCCGGAACGAGGTCCGGGGGGTGTCACCCGTGCATTCTTGTTGCCGTGGCCGGGTCGTGTCACTTGCCTGCGGCCGCCCTGTGGATAACTCCGGGCGAATTGCCGGGATTTACGGCCTTACGCCGGGGTGATCTCCCGCAGCAGACCCGTCGTCACATCGAAGACGAAGCCCCGGACGTCGTCGGTGTGCAGCAGGAACGGGGAGGTGCGCACCCGCTGCATCGACTGGCGCACGTCCTGGTCGACGTCGCGGAAGGCCTCCACGGCCCAGGCCGGGCGCTGGCCGACCTCGTCCTCCAGCTCGTGCCGGAAGTCCTCGGTCAGCGATTCGAGGCCGCAGTTGGTGTGGTGCACCAGCATCACGCTGCGGGTGCCGAGCGCCCGCTGGCTGATGGTGAGGGAGCGGATCACGTCGTCGGTGACCACGCCGCCGGCGTTGCGGATGGTGTGGCAGTCGCCGAGTTCGAGGCCGAGCGCGGCGTGCAGGTCGAGGCGGGCGTCCATGCAGGCGACCACGGCGACGTGCAGCACGGGGCGCGCGTCCATCCCGGGGTCGGTGAAGTCGGCGGCGTACCGCGTGTTGGCCTCGACGAGGCGGTCCGTGACCGCGCTCTCGTCGCGTATGGCGTCGGTGGAGGGGTGCGCAGAGGTCGACATGTCTCCGACGTTAACGGTCACGGAGTGTCCGAGCCTGCTGTGAGAGTGGACAAAGAGCGCCAATGAACCTTGTTGTGAGGGAACCCACAGCCCGTACGGGGACGGGGCCGTCCGGGTGAGCGGTCCGGACGGATCCGGGAGTGCGGGCCGGGCGCGCGACGCGCCAGCCGGTTGGTTGACCGGCCCGTCCGGTGGACTAAAGTGACGCGAAGTTCACGGAGACATCGAGCGATTTTCGCCGTTTCTCCCCGTATGCGCGGCGGTACCTGCGGCTCGGCCTCCTTCCGCTCGCCGGTGGTACCTGTTCCCGCCGGACCTGAGAGGGCGCATTGAGCAACGACCGACACGTCCCGGTGATGCTCCAGCGGTGCCTGGACATGTTGGCCCCCGCCCTGGAGCGCCCCGGCGCGGTCGTCGTCGACTGCACCCTCGGCCTCGGCGGCCACAGCGAGGCGCTGCTGCGCAGCTTCCCCGAAGCCCGGCTGGTCGCCCTCGACCGGGACAAGGAGGCGCTGCGCCTCTCCGGCGAGCGGCTCGCCCCGTACGGGGAGCGCGCCACGCTGGTGCACGCGGTCTACGACGAGCTGCCCGAGGTCCTCGACCGGCTCGGCATCCCGCGCGTCGACGGCGTCCTGTTCGACCTGGGCGTCTCCTCCATGCAGCTGGACGAGGCCGACCGCGGCTTCGCCTACGCGCAGGACGCCCCGCTCGACATGCGCATGGACCAGACGACCGGCATCAGCGCGGCCGAGGTCCTCAACACGTACGCGCCCGGCGAGCTGGTCCGCATCCTGCGCGCGTACGGCGAGGAGAAGCAGGCCAAGCGGATCGTCTCCGCGATCGTCCGCGAGCGCGAGAAGGAGCCGTTCAGCAACAGCGCGCGGCTGGTCGAGCTGATCCGCGACTCGCTGCCGCAGGCGGCCAAGCGCACCGGCGGCAACCCCGCCAAGCGCACCTTCCAGGCCCTGCGCATCGAGGTCAACGGGGAGCTCTCGGTCCTGGAGGCGGCCATCCCGGCGGCCGTGAAGGCCCTCGCCGTCGGCGGCCGGATCGCCGTCCTGTCGTACCACTCCCTGGAGGACCGGCTGGTCAAGCAGGTGTTCGCGGCGGGCGCCGCGAACACCGCGCCGCCCGGACTCCCGATCGTCCCCGAGCGCTACCAGCCCCGCCTGAAGCTGCTCACCCGCGGCGCCGAGCTCCCCACCGAGGAGGAGGTCGCCGAGAACCGCCGGGCGGCCCCCGCGCGTCTGCGGGGTGCGCAGCGGATCAGGGAGGACGAGGCCGAGTGACGAAGCAGGGGCCCCTCAAAGGGCGGGCCGCGCGACTCGGGCGGCTGATGCCGTCCGGGCCGAGCAGCGCGGCCCGTACCCCCTTCGTCCTGCTCGTCGTGGTGCTGCTCGGCGGCGGCCTGATCAGCCTGCTGCTGCTCAACTCCGCCCTCAACCAGGGCTCCTTCGAGCTCAGCGAGCTGAAGAAGAAGACCACCGAGCTCACCGACGAGGAGCAGGCCCTCCAGCGGGACGTGGACGACAGCTCCGCCCCCGACGCCCTGGAGCGGCGCGCCCGGGAGCTCGGCATGGTGCCCGGCGGCAGCCCCGTCTTCCTCGACCCCGACGGCAAGGTGCGCGGCGTGCCCTCGGCGGCCGCCTCGGTGAAGCCCACCCCGAAGCCCACCCCGTCCACCCCGCCGGCGACCACGCCGAGCGCCGGGAACACGCCGGCCACCGGGAGCACGCCCCCGCCCGCCGGCGCGTCCGCGAGACCCGGCGACACGCCGAAGCCGCCCGCGTCCGGGACACCGGGGCCGCCCGCCTCGAAGACCCCCGACACGCCGAAGACCACCGCGACCGCCCCCACGACCTCCGGCAGGTGACCCCGTGCCCTCCAAGGAGCCCCCGCGCCGCCGCGTCCCCGGCCCCGCCCGGCCCGCCCGGCCCGCCACTCCCCGGACCGCCGCGTCCGGCCGCCCCGCGCCGCGACCCGAGCGGGCACGGCGCCCGGCGTCCCGGCCCCCGGCCAGGGCGCGCACCATCCGGCTCGGCAGCCCCAAGCCCCGGCTGCGCCTGGTCTCCCTCGGGCTGACCCTGGTCATGCTGGTGTTCGTGGTGCGGCTGCTCCAGGTGCAGGCCGTGGACGCCAGCGCCTACGCGGCCAAGGCCGAGAAGCACCGCTACCAGGAGTACACGCTCTCCGCCGACCGCGGCGAGATCACCGACCGGTCCGGCGTCGCGCTGGCCGCGAGCGTCGACGCGTACGACATCACCGCCGACCCCAAGCTCTTCACGCCCGAGGAGTCCAAGGTCGCGGATGCCCCCGAGCAGGCCGCCGCGCTCCTCGCCCCGATCCTCGGCAAGGAGCCCGCCGACCTCGCGAAGAAGCTGCGCACCCCCAAGTCCCGCTACACCCTGCTCGCCCGCAAGCAGACCCCGCAGGTCTGGAACCAGATCAAGGACCTGAAGAAGGTCTACGAGCAGAAGGCGAAGAAGGAGAACGGCGGCAACGGGATCAACCTGCTCGGCGGGATACTGAGCGAGCCCGTCACCAAGCGCGTGTACCCGAACGGCGAGCTGGCCGCCGGGATACTGGGCTACGTCAACGCCGAGGGCCGTGGCGCCGGCGGCGTGGAGTCCATGCTCGACAAGGACCTGGCCGGCAAGGACGGCAAGATCCGGTTCGCCCAGTCCGGCGGGCGCCGGGTGCCCACCGCGGGCTCCCAGGGCACCCCGGCGGTGCCCGGCTCCGACATCGAGCTGACCATCGACCGGGACATCCAGTGGGCCGCCCAGCAGGCCATCACCGACCAGGTCAAGAAGTCCAAGGCCGACCGCGGCTACGTCGTCGTGCAGGACACCAGGACCGGCGAGGTCCTGGCCATGGCCAACGCCCCCGGCTTCGACCCCAACGACCTCTCCCAGGCCAACGCCACCGCCATGGGCAACGCCGCTCTCCAGGACGCCTACGAGCCCGGCTCCACCAGCAAGGTGATGTCCATGGCCGCCGTCCTGGAGGAGGGCGTCGCCACCCCCGGGACCCGGGTCACCGTCCCCAACCGGCTGCACCGCGGCGACCGCCTCTTCAGCGACGACATCGACCACATCACCTGGTACCTGACCCTCAACGGCGTCCTGGCCAGGTCCAGCAACATCGGCACCATCCTCGCCACCGGTCAGCTCGGCAAGGACCAGGCCGAGGTCAACCGGGTGCTCTACAGCTATCTGCGCAAGTTCGGCGTCGGCAGCCCGACCGGTCTCGACTTCCCCGGCGAGACCCCCGGCATCCTCGCCAAGCCGGAGGACTGGTCGACCTCGCAGCAGTACACGATCCCCTTCGGCCAGGGCCTCTCGCTCAGCGCCATGCAGGCCACCTCCGTCTACCAGACCATCGCCAACGGAGGCGTACGGATCGAGCCGACCCTGGTACGCGGCACCAAGGGACCCGACGGGCGCTTCACCGCCGCCCCGGCGCCCAAGGAGAGCCGGGTGATCAGCGAGAAGACCGCCAAGACCCTCGGACAGATGCTGGAGTCCGTCGTCGACGACGAGGACGGCACCGGCAACAAGGCGGCCATCCCCGGCTACCGGGTCGCCGGCAAGACCGGCACCGCCAACCGGGTCGACCCCGAGCTCGGCATCTACAAGGGCTACACCGCCTCCTTCGCGGGCTTCGCGCCCGCCGACGAGCCGCGGATCGCCGTCTACTGCGCCATCCAGAACCCCACCAAGGGCACCTACTTCGGCGGCCAGCTCTGCGGACCGATCTACAAGAAGGTCATGGAGTTCGCCCTCAAGACCCTCCACGTCGCCCCCACCGGCAGCCAGCCCGCCAAGCTGCCCACCACGTTCAAACCGACCCCGTGACACGCCGGGAGCACCAGTGACCACCATCACCCCCCCTTCCGGGAACCGGAAATCGAACTCCGGCGACGCCGTGGCCTCATTTGGTCCCCCGGCCGGTGCGCCCGGTACGCTCACCGCCGTGCCACACGCTGATCAGTACCGAACCACCCCGCCCCGCCCGGAGCGGCTCCGCCCGACACCCCTGGGCGAGCTCGCCGTACGGCTGGGCACCGAGCCCGACGCAGCCATCGAAGCCGCCGAGGTCACGGGCATCACGCACGACTCGCGGGCGGTGCGTCCGGGTGACGTGTACGCGGCCCTGCCCGGGGCCCGGATGCACGGCGCCGACTTCGTCGCCCAGGCCGCCGGGCTCGGCGCCGCCGCGATCCTGACCGACCCGGCCGGCGCCGCCCGCGCCGCCGCGACCGGCCTGCCGGTCCTGGTCGCCGAGGACCCGCGCGCCCGGATGGGCGAGCTCGCCGCCGAGATCTACGGCCGGCCCGGCGCGGACCTGCTCCAGATCGGCATCACCGGCACCTCCGGCAAGACCACCACCGCCTACCTCGTCGAGGGCGGGCTGCGCGGCGCGGGCCGCGCCACGGGCCTGGTCGGCACCGTCGAGATGCGCATCGGCGACGAGCGCATCAAGTCCGAGCGCACCACCCCCGAGGCCACCGACCTCCAGGCCCTCTTCGCGGTCATGCGCGAGCGCGGCGTCGAGGCGGTCGCCATGGAGGTCTCCAGCCACGCCCTCGTGCTGGGCCGGGTCGACGGCTGCGTCTTCGACGTCGCCGTCTTCAACAACCTGAGCCCGGAGCACATGGAGTTCCACTCCGACATGGAGGACTACTTCCAGGCCAAGGCGCGGCTGTTCACCCCCGAGCGCAGCAGACGCGGCGTGGTGAACCTGGACGACACCTACGGCCGACGGCTCGTCAAGGAGTCGGGCGTCCCGGTCGTCTCCTTCTCCGCCGCCGGCGACCCGGACGCCGACTGGCGCGCCGAGGACGTCGTCACCGGCCCCGCCGACTCGACGTTCACCGCCGTCGGCCCGGACGGACAGCGGATCTCCGCCACCGCGCCGCTGCCCGGCCCGTTCAACGTCGCGAACACCCTCGCCGCGATCGTCACCCTCGCCGCCGCCGGGCTCGACCCGCAGACCGCCGCCGACGGCGTCGCCGCCGTCCCCGGCGTCCCCGGGCGCCTGGAGCGGATCGACGCCGGCCAGCCGTACCTCGCGGTCGTCGACTACGCGCACAAGACGGACGCCGTCGAGTCGGTCCTGCGCTCGCTGCGCGAGGTGACCCGCGGCAGGCTGCACGTCGTCATCGGCTGCGGCGGCGACCGCGACACCACCAAGCGCGGCCCGATGGGCGCGGCGGCGGCCCGGCTCGCCGACACCGCCGTGCTCACCTCGGACAACCCGCGCTCCGAGGACCCGCTCGCGATCCTCACCGCGATGCTCGCGGGCGCCGCCGAGGTCCCCGCCGCCGAGCGCGGCGAGGTCCTCGTGAACGCCGACCGGGCGGCCGCCATCGCGGCGGCCGTGGCCCGGGCCAGGCCCGGCGACACCGTCCTGGTCGCGGGCAAGGGCCACGAGCAGGGCCAGGAGGCGGCCGGCGTGGTCCGCCCCTTCGACGACCGCCAGGTCCTGCGCGAAGCGGTGCTGGCCCGGCTCGGTCAGCAGGACGCACAGGACGTGCAGGACGCACAGGACGCACACCGTCACGAGAACAGTCAGGGATGAAGCAGTGATCGCCCTCTCCCTCGCCGAGATCGCCGAAATCGTCGGCGGGCAGCCGCACGACATACCGGATCAGGCCGTCCAGGTCACCGGCCCCGTCGTCATCGACTCCCGCGAGGTGAAGCCTGGCAGCCTCTTCGCCGCCTTCGCCGGTGAGCACGTCGACGGCCACGCCTACGCGGAGCGCGCCGTCCAGGCGGGCGCGGCGGCGGTGCTCGCCGCCCGCCCCGTCGGCGTGCCCTCGATCGTCGTGGCCGACGTGCAGGCCGCGCTCGGGGCGCTGGCCCGCGCGGTCGTCGACCGCCTCGGCACCGATGTCGTCGCGCTCACCGGCTCGGCCGGCAAGACCTCCACCAAGGACCTGATCGCCCAGGTCCTGGAGCGTCACGCGCCGACCGTGTGGACTCCCGGCTCCCTCAACAACGAGATCGGCCTGCCGCTGACCGCGCTGCGGGCCGACGCCGGTACCCGGCACCTCGTCCTGGAGATGGGAGCGCGCGGAATCGGCCACATCCGCTACCTCACCGGACTCACCCCGCCGCGGATCGGCCTGGTCCTCAACGTGGGCACCGCGCACATCGGCGAGTTCGGCGGCCGCGAGCAGATCGCCGTGGCCAAGGGCGAACTGGTCGAGTCCCTGCCGGCCGAGGCCGACGGGGGCGTCGCCGTTCTCAACGCCGACGACCCGCTCGTACGGGCCATGGCGAGCCGTACGAAGGCGCGCGTCGTCCTCTTCGGCGAGGCCGAGGACGCGGCCGTCCGTGCCGAGAATGTCCGGCTCACAGAGAGCGGACAGCCTTCTTTCAGGCTTCACACACCCACCGGGTGCAGCGACGTGACCTTGCGCCTGTACGGTGAGCACCACGTGTCGAACGCGCTCGCCGCGGCCGCCGTCGCCCATGAGGTCGGCATGCCCGTCGAGGAGATCGCCACCGCGCTCTCCGAGGCAGGCACCCTGTCCCGCTGGCGCATGGAGGTCACCGAGCGTCCGGACGGCGTGACGATCGTCAACGACGCCTACAACGCGAACCCCGAGTCCATGCGAGCCGCTCTGCGCGCGCTCGCGGCCATGGGCAGGCCCGCACAGGCCAGGGGCTCCCGTACGTGGGCGGTGCTCGGCAAGATGGCCGAGCTCGGGGACGAGTCGCTCGCCGAGCACGACGCGGTCGGACGGCTCGCCGTCCGGCTCAACGTCAGCAAGCTCGTGGCGGTCGGGGACAGGGAAGCGTCCTGGCTGCAACTGGGCGCCTATAACGAGGGTTCGTGGGGTGAGGAGTCGGTGCACGTGTCCGACGCGCAGGCGGCGGTCGACCTGTTGCGCAGTGAGCTGCGACCGGGGGACATCGTCCTGGTGAAGGCGTCCAGGTCGGTGGGTCTGGAGCGGGTCGCCCTGGCACTGCTCGACACGGCCGAGGGTGAGGGTGCCGCCCGATGAGGCAGATCCTCTTCGCGGGGGCCATCGGCCTCTTCCTGACCCTGATCGGCACCCCGCTGCTCATCAAGCTGCTCGCCCGCAAGGGATACGGGCAGTTCATCCGCGACGACGGCCCGCGCGGCCACGCCGGGAAGAAGGGCACGCCCACCATGGGCGGCATCTCCTTCATCCTGGCCACCCTCATCGCGTACGCCCTGACCAAGGTCATCACCGGTGAGGACCCGACGTACTCGGGCGTCCTGGTGCTGTTCCTGATGGCCGGAATGGGCCTGGTCGGCTTCCTCGACGACTACATCAAGATCGTCAAGCAGCGTTCGCTGGGCCTGCGGGCCAAGGCGAAGATGGCCGGCCAGCTCATCGTCGGCATCGCCTTCGCCGTGCTCTCGCTGCAGTTCGCGGACCTGCGCGGCAACACCCCGGCCTCCGAGAAGCTCTCCTTCATCACCGACTTCGGCTGGTCCATCGGCCCGGTGCTGTTCGTGGTCTGGGCGCTCTTCATGATCCTGGCCATGTCCAACGGCGTGAACCTGACGGACGGTCTGGACGGCCTGGCCACCGGCGCGTCGGTGATGGTCTTCGGCGCGTACACCTTCATCGGGCTCTGGCAGTTCCAGGAGTCCTGCGCCAACGCGATGACGCTGACCAACCCGAACGCCTGCTTCGAGGTCCGCGACCCGCTCGACCTCGCGGTCGTCGCCGCGGCGCTGATGGGCGCCTGCTTCGGCTTCCTGTGGTGGAACACCTCGCCCGCCAAGATCTTCATGGGCGACACCGGCTCGCTGGCCCTCGGCGGCGCGCTGGCCGGTCTCGCCATCTGCTCCCGTACGGAGCTGCTGCTGGCCATCCTCGGCGGCCTGTTCGTGATGATCACGATGTCCGTGGTCATCCAGGTCGGCTCGTTCAAGATGACCGGCAAGCGCGTCTTCCGGATGGCACCGCTCCAGCACCACTTCGAACTCAAGGGGTGGTCGGAAGTCCTGGTCGTCGTCCGGTTCTGGATCATCCAGGGCATGTGCGTGATCGTGGGCCTGGGCCTCTTCTACGCGGGATGGGCAGCAGAGAAGTGAGCGAGCTGGACTGGCAGGGCAAGAAGGTCACCGTCGCCGGGCTCGGCGTGAGCGGCATCCCCGCCGCCCGCGCCTTGCACGCCCTGGGCGCGGTCGTCACGGTCGTCAACGACGGCGACGACGAGCGCTCCCGGGCGCAGGCCGCGGAGCTGGAGGCGGTGGGCGTCACCGTCCGCCTCGGCGACGGGGCGACCCTGCCGCCCGGCACCGAGCTCATCGTGACCGCGCCCGGCTGGCAGCCCGACAAGCCCCTGTTCCTGGCCGCCGCCGAAGCGGGCGTGGAGATCTGGGGCGACGTCGAGCTCGCCTGGCGGCTGCGCGGCCCGGACGCGGCCCCGTGGCTCGCGGTCACCGGCACCAACGGCAAGACCACGACCGTACGGATGCTCGCCGCCATCCTGGAGGCGGCCGGTCTGCGGACCGCCGCCGTCGGCAACATCGGCGTCTCGCTCCTCGACGCCGTCCTCGGCGACGAGGAGTACGACGTGCTCGCCGTGGAGCTCTCCAGCTACCAGCTGCACTGGGCGCCCTCGCTGCGCGCCCACTCGGCCGCCGTGCTCAACCTGGCCCCCGACCACCTCGACTGGCACGGCTCCATGGAGGCGTACGCCGCCGACAAGGGCCGGATCTACGAGGGCAACCAGGTCGCCTGCGTCTACAACGTGGCCGACAAGGCCACCGAGGACCTGGTGCGCGAGGCCGACGTCGAGGAGGGCTGCCGGGCCATCGGCTTCACCCTCGGCACCCCCGGCCCCTCGCAGCTCGGCATCGTCGAGGGCATCCTGGTCGACCGGGCCTTCGTCGAGAACCGGCAGAAGAACGCCCAGGAGCTCGCGGAGGTCGCCGACGTCCAGCCGCCGGCCCCGCACAACATCGCCAACGCCCTCGCCGCGGCCGCCCTCGCCCGCGCCTTCGGCGTCGAGCCGAAGGCCGTACGGGACGGGCTGCGGGCCTTCCGGCCCGACCCGCACCGCATCGAGCTGGTCGAGGAGATCGAGGGCGTGGTCTACGTCGACGACTCCAAGGCGACCAACACCCACGCCGCCGAAGCCTCGTTGGCGGCCTACGACCCGATCGTCTGGATCGCCGGCGGCCTCGCCAAGGGCGCCGAGTTCGACGAGCTCGTCCGGAACGCGGCCCAGCGGCTGCGCGGGGTGGTGCTGATCGGCCAGGACCGGGCGCTGATCCGCGAAGCGCTGGCCCGACACGCCCCCGAGGTCCCGGTGGTGGACCTCGACCGGACCGACACTGGTGCGATGTCCGCGGCGGTCCAGGAGGCGGCCTCGCTCGCCCGGCCGGGGGACACGGTCCTGCTGGCCCCGGCCTGTGCGTCGATGGACATGTTCACCAACTACAACAAGCGGGGCGAGGCCTTCGCGGACGCCGTCCGCGCCCTCGCCGCGACCGGGCGCGCCTGACCTGACCAGCAAGGAGGTCCGGCCGGGCCGGGCACGACTGGAGGGGACGGCGACCATGCCGAGCCGAACCGCAGGGACGCGCGGGCCGTCCGCCGTACGCGGCGGAGGGCGCGCCCCCGCGGCGCCGAGGAAGCCACGCCGGGGCGGTCTTCGCGGGATCCACGAGCGGGCCCGCAGGGCCTGGGACCGGCCGCTCACCGCGTACTACGTGATCGTCGGCGCCGGGCTGCTCATCACCGCGCTCGGCCTGGTGATGGTCTACTCGGCCTCGATGATCACGGCGCTCCGCTACGACCTGGTGCCCTCGTACTTCTTCCGCAAGCAGTTCTTCGCGGCGCTGCTCGGGGCGGGGCTGCTCCTGGTGGCCTCCCGGATGCCGGTGAAGCTGCACCGGGCGCTGGCCTACCCGATCCTGGTCGGCGCCATCTTCCTGATGGTGCTCGTCCAGGTGCCCGGGATAGGCGTGGCGGTCGGCGGCAACCAGAACTGGATCTCACTGGGCGGGCCGTTCATGCTGCAGCCCAGCGAGTTCGGCAAGCTGGCGCTGATCCTGTGGGGAGCCGACCTGCTGGCCCGCAAACAGGACATGAAGCTGCTCACGCAGTGGAAGCACATGCTCGTGCCGCTGGTTCCCGGAACGTTTCTGCTGCTCGGGCTCATCATGCTGGGTGGTGACATGGGCACGGCGATCATCCTCTCGGCGATCCTCTTCGGACTGCTGTGGACCGCCGGCGCCCCCACCCGGCTCTTCGTCGGGGTGCTCTCGGTCGCCGGGGCCATCGGCTTCCTGCTGATCAGGACGAGCGACAACCGGCTGAAGCGCTTCGCCTGCATCGGCGCCACCGACCCCGGCGGGGAGGGCGCCCCGTGCCTCCAGGCCGCGCACGGGATCTACGCCCTCGCCTCGGGCGGATGGTTCGGTTCCGGTCTGGGGGCGAGTGTGGAAAAATGGGGTCAACTCCCCGAAGCGCACACCGACTTCATCTTCGCCGTCACCGGCGAGGAACTGGGTCTGGCGGGGACGCTGTCGGTACTGGCCCTGTTCGCGGCTCTAGGCTATGCGGGTATCCGCGTGGCCGGACGTACGGAGGACCCCTTCGTCAGGTTTGCCGCGGGAGGCGTGACCACCTGGATCACGGCGCAGGCCGTGATCAACATCGGTGCGGTGCTCGGTCTGCTGCCGATCGCCGGAGTCCCGCTCCCGCTGTTCTCCTACGGAGGATCGGCCCTGCTGCCGACCATGTTCGCCGTCGGGCTCCTGATCGCCTTCGCGCGACAGGAACCCGCCGCGAAGGCGGCCCTGGCCCTGCGCCGCCCCGGCTGGGGCAAGCGGGCCGGGGGGAGATGGAAGTCGATGCGACGGCGCGTCAAGAAGCGTCCGTCCGGAGAGCGGTGAATTTCGGTGCATGTCGTCCTCGCCGGCGGAGGTACCGCCGGCCACATCGAGCCCGCGCTCGCACTCGCGGACGCCCTGCGCAGGCAGGACCCCTCCGTGGGGATCACGGCGCTGGGCACGGAGAAGGGCCTGGAGACCCGGCTGGTCCCCGAGCGGGGCTACGAGCTGGCGCTCATCCCCGCCGTGCCGCTGCCCCGCAAGCCCACCCCCGAGCTGATCACCGTCCCCGGACGGCTGCGCGGCACCATCAAGGCCGCCGAGCAGGTCCTGGAGCGCACCAAGGCGGACTGCGTGGTCGGCTTCGGCGGCTACGTGGCCCTGCCCGGCTATCTGGCCGCCAAGCGGCTCGGTGTGCCGATCGTGGTCCACGAGGCCAACGCCAGGCCCGGCCTGGCCAACAAGATCGGCTCGCGGTACGCGGCCGGGGTCGCCGTGGCCACCCCGGACTCCAAGCTGCGCAACGCCCGCTACATCGGCATCCCGCTGCGGCACACCATCGCGACCCTCGACCGCGCCCGCGTGCGCCCCGAGGCGCGCGCCGCGTTCGGCCTGGACCCGAACCTGCCGACCCTGCTGGTCTCCGGCGGCTCCCAGGGCGCCCGGCGGCTCAACGAGGTCGTCCAGCAGATCGCCCCCGTGCTCCAGCGCTCGGGCATCCAGATCCTGCACGCGGTCGGCCCGAAGAACGAGATGCCGCGTGTCGACAACATGCCCGGAATGCCGCCGTACGTGCCGGTACCGTACGTGGACCGGATGGACCTCGCGTACGCCGCCGCCGACATGATGCTCTGCCGCGCGGGCGCGATGACCGTCGCCGAGCTCTCCGCCGTCGGACTGCCGGCCGCCTACGTCCCGCTGCCCATCGGCAACGGCGAACAGCGGCTGAACGCCCAGCCGGTGGTCAAGGCCGGCGGTGGCCTCCTCGTCGACGACGCGGAGCTCTCGCCGCAGTGGGTGCAGGGCAACGTCCTGCCCGTACTGGCCGATCCGCACCGGCTGTACGAGATGTCCCGCGCCGCCTCCGAGTTCGGCCGCCGGGACGCCGACGACCTGCTCGTCGGCATGGTGTACGAGGCGATCGCCGCCCGCCGTCAGGCGTAGCGGCGGCGGAAAGGGAGACGCCCTGTGGCAGCCGGACCTGCGACCGAGCAGAAGAGCGCGAGCGGCAGGTCCAAGGGCTCGCCCGGGCCGTCGGGCCGGCCGGGCGCCCGGCGGTTCCGGGTGCCCGGCCCGCGGGTGCTCCTCGGCGCCTTCGGCGCCCTGGCCCTGGTGGCCGGCGGCGTCTGGGCGCTCTACGGCTCGACCTGGCTCCGGGTGGAGCGGGTGGGCATCTCCGGCACGGAGGTGCTCACCCCGGCCGAGGTGGAGCGGATCGCGGCCGTTCCCGTCGGCGCGCCGATGGTCTCCGTCGACACCGACTCCATCGAGGCGCGGCTGCGCGAGCGGCTGCCCCGGATCGACACCGTGGACGTCGTGCGGTCCTGGCCGCACGGAATCGGTCTGAAAGTGACGGAGCGGAAGCCCGTCCTCCTGCTGGAAAAGGGCGGAAAGTTCATCGAAGTGGACGCCGGTGGTGTGCGGTTCGCCACCGTGGCCAAAGCGCCCCGCGGGGTGCCCCGGCTCGTCCTCGACGCGGCCGCCTCGCCGAGCCTGCGCCGCTTCGACGAGGACCGGCTCCTCACCGAGGCGGTAGGCGTGACGGGCGAACTCCCGGAGAAAATCGCCCAGGACGCCCGTGTCGTCCGGATCACGTCGTACGACTCCATCACCCTGGAGCTCGGCGGAGGGCGCACGGTCTTCTGGGGCAGTGGTGCGGACGGGCCGGTCAAGGCCCGCGTCCTCACCGCGCTGATGAAGGCGACACCCAAAGCGGGGCACTTCGACGTAAGTGCCCCCACGGCGCCCGCTTCGTCGGGAAGTTGACGCTCATCAGCCCTGGCCAGCACCCTGGTTGGCCAGCGCTACGGGTGATCACATAGGGTGAAAAGAAAAACGGGAGGTTCGGCGTGTTCGTTGAACGTGCGCCACTTGTCGACTTAGTGTCCTGTTCGGAAGAGTCCAGCGAACAGAGACACTGGTAACCCTAAACTTCAACGTTAGGGTTTGGGTCGGCGTTTCGGACCGTCCCAATCGGCATCCGTCGTCGCGGCGCGCTTACCACCGCGAAGCGGCGACACGTAACTCGAGGCGAGAGGCCTTCGACGTGGCAGCACCGCAGAACTACCTCGCAGTCATCAAGGTCATCGGTGTCGGCGGCGGTGGTGTCAATGCCATCAACCGAATGATCGAGGTCGGTCTCAAAGGCGTCGAGTTCATCGCCATCAACACCGACGCGCAAGCGCTGTTGATGAGCGACGCCGACGTCAAGCTGGACGTCGGCCGTGAACTCACCCGCGGCCTCGGGGCCGGGGCCAACCCGGCCGTCGGCCGCAAGGCGGCAGAGGACCACCGTGAGGAGATCGAGGAGGTCCTCAAGGGGGCCGACATGGTCTTCGTGACCGCCGGCGAAGGCGGCGGCACCGGCACCGGCGGCGCACCCGTCGTCGCCAACATCGCGCGCTCGCTCGGCGCCCTGACGATCGGTGTGGTCACCCGCCCGTTCACGTTCGAGGGCCGCCGTCGCGCCAACCAGGCGGAGGACGGCATCGCCGAGCTCCGCGAAGAGGTCGACACCCTCATCGTCATCCCGAACGACCGACTGCTCTCGATCTCGGACCGTCAGGTCTCCGTGCTCGACGCGTTCAAGTCGGCCGACCAGGTGCTGCTGAGCGGTGTCCAGGGCATCACCGACCTCATCACCACCCCGGGTCTGATCAACCTCGACTTCGCCGACGTCAAGTCGGTCATGTCCGAGGCGGGTTCCGCCCTCATGGGCATCGGCTCCGCCCGCGGCGACGACCGCGCCGTGGCCGCCGCGGAGATGGCGATCTCCTCGCCGCTCCTGGAGGCGTCCATCGACGGCGCCCGCGGCGTGCTGCTCTCCATCTCCGGCGGCAGCGACCTCGGTCTCTTCGAGATCAACGAGGCCGCCCAGCTGGTGAGCGAGGCCGCCCACCCCGAGGCGAACATCATCTTCGGCGCCGTCATCGACGACGCCCTCGGCGACGAGGTGCGCGTCACCGTCATCGCCGCGGGCTTCGACGGCGGCCAGCCGCCGGCCCGCCGGGACAACATCATCGGCTCGGTCTCGGCCAAGCGCGAGGAGCCGGCCCCGGCCCCCCGCGTCGCCGAGACCTCCCGCCCGCTGGGCGGCCTGGGCACGGTGGCCCCGCGCGAGGAGCCCTCGATCCCGGTCGAGCCGGTGCCGGCGGTCGGCGAGACCCCGCTGCCGCCGCTCTCCTCGCCGGTCGTCCCGCCGGCCCGCCCGTACCCGGACAGCCAGGCCGAAGAGCTGGATGTCCCGGACTTCTTGAAGTGATAGGACAGCGTCACCACGCGAGCGGCGCCCACTTCGCCTTCACCGACCGGTGGGGCGGGGTGAGCGCCGTTCCGTACGAGGAGCTCAACCTCGGCGGAGCCGTCGGCGACGACCCCGCGGCCGTGCTCGCCAACCGCGAGCGGGCCGCGACCGGGCTCGGCCTCGACCCGGCCCGGGTGGTCTGGATGAACCAGGTCCACGGAGCCGACGTCGCCGTCGTGGACCGCCCCTGGGGGACGGACCCCGTCCCCTCCGTGGACGCCCTCGTCACCGACCGGCCCGGACTCGCCCTCGCGGTGCTCACCGCGGACTGCGTGCCGGTCCTCCTCGCCGACCCCGTCGCCGGGGTCGTCGCCGCCGCCCACGCCGGGCGGCCGGGGATGGTCGCCGGAGTCGTCCCGGCCGCGGTGGCCCGGATGACCGAGCTCGGCGCCCGCCCCGAGCGGATCGTCGCCCGCACCGGCCCCGCCGTCTGCGGGCGCTGCTACGAGGTGCCGGAGGCGATGCGCGCCGAGGTCGCCGCCGTGGAACCGGCCGCGCGTGCCGAGACCTCCTGGGGGACCCCCGCCGTCGACGTGACCGCGGGCGTGCTGGACCAGCTCGCCCGACTGGGCGTCACCGACGTGGCGGCGAGCGGGGTCTGCACCCTGGAGTCCCCGGACCACTACTCGTACCGCCGCGACCGCACCACCGGGCGACTCGCGGGATATGTCTGGCTGAACCGAGAAGAGACATGACGGACCGCACAGCGGAACTCGCCGCGAACCTGGCCCGGGTGGAGGAGCGGATCGCCGCCGCCTGCGCCGCCGCCGGTCGAGCGCGGGAGGAGGTGACCCTCATCGTGGTCACCAAGACCTACCCCGCGAGCGACGTGAGAATCCTGCACGGACTCGGTGTGCGTCATGTCGCCGAGAACCGCGACCAGGACGCCGCCCCCAAGGCCGCGGCCTGTGCGGATCTGGACCTGAACTGGCACTTCGTGGGCCAGTTGCAGACCAACAAGGTCCGTTCCGTGGTGGGTTATGCCGATGTGGTGCAGTCCGTCGACCGTTTGAAGCTGGTCTCCTCCCTCTCCGCCGCCGCGGAGAAGGCGGAGCGCGAGCTCGGCTGCCTCCTCCAGGTGGCGCTCGACGCCGAGTCCGGCGCGCGGGGCGACCGGGGCGGGGTGGCCCCCGACGGGATCGAGGAGTTGGCCGCCGCGGTGGACGCGGCGCCCGGACTGCGGCTCGACGGACTGATGACCGTCGCCCCGCTCTCCGGCCCCTTCGCGGGGCGGCAACGGGAGGCCTTCGACCGGCTGATGGATTTGTCGACTGCCCTGCGCGCGACCCGTCCGGCTGCGAACATGGTGTCCGCGGGGATGAGTGCGGACCTCGAGGAGGCCGTGGCGGCCGGAGCGACACACGTGCGCATCGGTACGGCGGTACTCGGAGTCCGCCCGAAGCTCGGGTAACGTCGCCAAGCAAGTCGGACCACAGCAGAAAATATGGTCATTCCGCCAGGGAGGCGGGGAGGCCACGTGGATCGCGGGCACTTGGTGACACTGCGACATTCGGTAAGGGCGATCCACCACTGAGCGGAGGATTCAGAGAATGGCCGGCGCGATGCGCAAGATGGCGGTCTACCTCGGCCTCGTGGAGGACGATGGATACGACGGCCGGGGCTTCGACCCCGACGACGACTTCGAACCCGAGCTGGAGCCGGAGCCCGAGCGCGACCGGCGCCATCACCAGCCCCCGCGCCAGGTGGAGCGGGAGGAACCGGTACGAGTGGTCTCCCCGCCCGCGCCCCGCGAGCCGGTGTCCCATTCTGTCCCGGTAGCCGCCGAGAGCGGGCGTCCGGCCCGAATTGCCCCCGTGGCATCCATCACACCCGAACGCCCCAGCCTGGAGAAGAACGCACCGGTGATCATGCCCAAGGTCGTGTCCGAGCGGGAGCCGTACCGCATCACCACGCTGCACCCGCGGACCTACAACGAGGCCCGTACCATCGGGGAACACTTCCGCGAGGGCACCCCGGTGATCATGAATCTCACGGAGATGGACGACACCGACGCGAAGCGACTTGTCGACTTTGCCGCCGGTCTCGTCTTCGGGCTCCATGGCAGCATTGAGCGCGTGACGCAGAAGGTGTTCCTGTTGTCGCCTGCTAACGTCGATGTCACGGCGGAGGACAAGGCCCGCATCGCAGAGGGCGGATTCTTCAACCAGAGCTGAGAACACGAGACCGAGAACGACCCGGCCGTCAGGTCGGACAGGCGAGAGCCAGGGGAGAGGGAAGCGCGGGATGGGCGTCGCACTACAGGTGGTCTACATCGCGCTGATGTGCTTCCTTGTCCTGCTGATCTTCCGGCTCGTCATGGACTACGTCTTCCAGTTCGCCCGTTCATGGCAACCCGGTAAGGCGATGGTGGTCGTTCTGGAGGCCACCTACACTGTCACCGATCCACCGCTCAAGCTCCTGCGGCGGCTCATCCCGCCGCTGCGTCTCGGGGGCGTGGCACTCGACCTGTCCTTCTTCGTTCTGATGATCATCGTCTACATCCTGATCTCCATCGTGAGCGGCTTCGCGAGGTGATGGTGGAGGGAAATGTGGACGATACGGTCTTGCCGACTGCCGACGACTACGTAGAGGTGAAGAAGAGATGCCGCTGACCCCCGAGGACGTGCGGAACAAGCAGTTCACGACCGTCCGCCTTCGAGAAGGCTATGACGAGGACGAGGTCGATGCCTTCCTCGACGAGGTCGAAGCCGAACTGACCCGTCTGCTCCGCGAGAACGAGGACCTGCGCGCCAAGCTGGCCGCCGCGACCCGTGCCGCCGCGCAGAACCAGCAGCAGGGCATGCGCAAGCCCCCGGAGCCGCAGGACCGTCCTGTCGGTCCCGGCGCTCCCGTGCCCGCCGCCATATCCGGACCTCCGGTCCAGCAGCAGCCCCCGCAGATGGGCCCGCCGCAGCTGCCCTCCGGTGCCCCCGCGCTGCCCGCGGGCCCCATGCAGGGTGGCCCGATGCAGGGCGGCCCGATGGGCCCCGGTCCGATGCAGGGCGGTCCCATGCAGGGTGGCCCGATGCAGGGCGGCCCCATGCAGGGCGGTCCGATGCAGGGCGGCCCCATGGGTCACCCGCAGCAGCAGATGCAGCCCATGCAGCCGGCCCAGGGCCCGGGTGGCGACAGCGCCGCGCGTGTCCTCTCGCTGGCCCAGCAGACCGCCGACCAGGCGATCGCGGAGGCCCGTTCCGAGGCCAACAAGATCGTCGGCGAGGCGCGTTCGCGCGCCGAGGGCCTGGAGCGGGACGCCCGCGCCAAGGCCGACGCCCTGGAGCGGGACGCGCAGGAGAAGCACCGCGTCGCGATGGGCTCCCTGGAGTCCGCCCGCGCCACCCTGGAGCGCAAGGTCGAGGACCTGCGGGGCTTCGAGCGTGAGTACCGGACCCGCCTGAAGTCGTACCTGGAGTCGCAGCTGCGTCAGCTGGAGACCCAGGCCGACGACTCGCTGGCCCCGGCGCGCACCCCCGCGACCGCGTCCCTGCCGCCGGCCCCCTCGATGGCCTCCGCGGGTGCCCCCGCCCCGGCCTTCGGCGGCAACGGCCCGATGGGCGGCGCCCCGTCGTACGGCGGTCAGCAGCAGATGTCCCCGGCGATGACCCAGCCGATGGCTCCGGTCCGCCCGCAGGCCCCGCAGCCGATGCAGCAGGCACCGGCGCCGATGCGCGGTTTCCTGATCGACGAGGACGACAACTGACGGCGCCGCAGGTCCACGCGCTGAGCGCGTAGCCGTCGGCGGCAGTCTCAAGGGCCGGGCCCCGGGTGAGAACCCGGGGCCCGGCCCTTTTGCGTGCCGTCGTTTCTTGGGGGGATACGCCGAAGGGCCCGGCACCGGAGACCGGTGCCGGGCCCTTCGCCGTATCGGCTACGCCTTGCGGAGGCGGAAGCTGAGGGCCAGGCCCTCGTCCTCGAACGCGGTGCCGTACGAGTCGTCGGCGGCGCCCTCCGCGTGGTCCGTGGCCAGCACCTCGTCCGCGATCAGACCGGCGTGGGCGGCCAGCGCCTCGGCCGTCTCCGGCGACGTGGAGGTCCAGCGCAGCGCGATCCGGTCCGCCACGTCCAGGCCGCTGTTCTTGCGGGCCTCCTGGATCAGGCGGATCGCGTCACGGGCCAGACCGGCCTTGCGCAGCTCCGGGGTGATCTCCAGGTCCAGGGCGACCGTCGCGCCGGAGTCGGAGGCCACCGACCAGCCCTCGCGCGGGGTCTCCGTGATGATGACCTCCTCCGGAGTGAGCGTCACCTCCTCGCCGTTCACCGTGACGACCGCCTCACCGCCGCGCAGCGCCAGCGACAGGGCCGCCGCGTCGGCCGCGGCCACCGCCTTCGCCACGTCCTGGACGCCCTTGCCGAAGCGCTTGCCCAGCGCCCGGAAGTTGGCCTTGGCCGTGGTGTCGACCAGGCTGCCGCCGACCTCGGAGAGGGAGGCGAGCGAGGAGACGTTCAGCTCCTCCGTGATCTGGGCCTGGAGCTCGGGGGAGAGGGCCGCGAAGCCGTTCGCCGCGACCAGCGCGCGCTGGAGCGGCTGACGGGTCTTCACGCCCGACTCGGCGCGCGTCGCGCGGCCCAGCTCGACCAGGCGGCGGACCAGCAGCATCTGCTCGGACAGCACCTCGTCGACGAGCGCGGCGTCCGCCTCCGGCCAGGTGGCCAGGTGGACGGAGTCCGGGGCGTCCGGGGTGACCGGGACGACCAGGTCCTGCCAGACCCGCTCCGTGATGAAGGGGGTCAGCGGGGCCAGCAGACGGGTGACCGTCTCGACGACCTCGTGCAGGGTGCGCAGCGCGGCCTTGTCGCCCTGCCAGAAGCGGCGGCGCGAGCGGCGCACGTACCAGTTGGACAGGTCGTCCACGAAGGCCGAGAGCAGCTTGCCGGCGCGCTGGGTGTCGTACGCCTCCATCGCCTCGGTGACCGCGGCGACCAGCGTGTTCAGCTCGGACAGCAGCCACTTGTCGAGGACCGTGCGGTCGGCCGGGGCCGGGTCCGCGGCCGACGGGGCCCAGCCCGAGGTACGGGCGTACAGGGCCTGGAAGGCGACCGTGTTCCAGTACGTCAGGAGGGTCTTGCGGACGACCTCCTGGATCGTGCCGTGGCCGACCCGGCGGGCCGCCCACGGCGAGCCGCCGGCCGCCATGAACCAGCGCACCGCGTCGGCGCCGTGCTGGTCCATCAGCGGGATGGGCTGGAGGATGTTGCCGAGGTGCTTGGACATCTTGCGGCCGTCCTCGGCGAGGATGTGGCCCAGGCAGACCACGTTCTCGTACGAGGACTTGTCGAACACCAGCGTGCCGACCGCCATCAGCGTGTAGAACCAGCCGCGGGTCTGGTCGATGGCCTCGGAGATGAACTGGGCCGGGTAGCGGCTCTCGAACAGCTCCTTGTTCTGGTACGGGTAGCCGTACTGCGCGAACGGCATGGAGCCCGAGTCGTACCAGGCGTCGATGACCTCCGGCACGCGGACGGCCTCGTGGGAGCAGCCCTCGGTGGGGCAGGTGAAGGTGACCGCGTCGATGAACGGGCGGTGCGGGTCCAGCTCGGACTGGTCCGTGCCGGTCAGCTCGGTCAGCTCCGCGCGCGAGCCCACGCACGTCAGGTGGTCGTCCTCGCAGCGCCAGATCGGCAGCGGGGTGCCCCAGTAGCGGTTGCGGGAGAGCGCCCAGTCGATGTTGTTGTTCAGCCAGTCGCCGAAGCGCCCGTGCTTGACCGAGTCCGGGAACCAGTTGGTCTTCTCGTTCTCTTCGAGAAGCCGGTCCTTCACGGCGGTCGTACGGATGTACCAGGACGGCTGCGCGTAGTAGAGCAGCGCCGTGTGGCAGCGCCAGCAGTGCGGGTAGCTGTGCTCGTACGGGATGTGCCGGTAGAGCAGGCCGCGGGCGTCCAGGTCGGCGGTCAGCTGCTCGTCGGCCTTCTTGAAGAAGACGCCGCCGACCAGCGGCACGTCCTCCTCGAAGGTGCCGTCGGGGCGGACCGGGTTCACGACCGGCAGGCCGTAGGCGCGGCAGACCTTGAGGTCGTCCTCACCGAAGGCGGGGGACTGGTGGACCAGACCCGTGCCGTCCTCGGTGGTGACGTACTCGGCGTTGACCACGTAGTGGGCCTCGGCCGGGAAGTCGATCAGCTCGAAGGGGCGCTGGTAGGTCCAGCGCTCCATCTCGGCGCCGGTGAAGGACTCGCCGGTGGTCACCCAGCCGTCGCCGAGCGCCTTCTCCAGGAGCGGCTCGGCGACGACCAGACGCTCGTCGCCGTCGGTGGCGACCACGTAGGTCACCTCGGGGTGGGCGGCGACGGCCGTGTTGGACACCAGGGTCCACGGGGTCGTCGTCCAGACCACCAGGGCCGCCTTGCCGGCCAGCGGGCCGGAGGTCAGCGGGAAGCGCACGTAGACCGAGGGGTCGACGACCGTCTCGTACCCCTGGGCCAGCTCGTGGTCGGAGAGGCCGGTGCCGCAGCGGGGGCACCAGGGGGCGACACGGTGGTCCTGGACCAGCAGGTCCTTGTCGAAGATCTGCTTCAGCGACCACCAGACCGACTCGATGTACGAGGGGTCCATGGTGCGGTACGCGTCGTCGAGGTCGACCCAGTAGCCCATCCGGGTCGTGAGCTCGGCGAAGGCGTCGGTGTGCCGGGTCACGGACTCGCGGCACTTGGCGTTGAACTCGGCGATGCCGTACGCCTCGATGTCCTTCTTGCCGGAGAAGCCGAGCTCCTTCTCGACGGCGAGCTCGACCGGCAGGCCGTGGCAGTCCCAGCCGGCCTTGCGGGCCACGTGGTAGCCGCGCATGGTCCGGAAGCGGGGGAAGACGTCCTTGAAGACGCGGGCCTCGATGTGGTGGGCGCCGGGCATGCCGTTGGCGGTGGGCGGGCCCTCGTAGAACACCCACTCGGGGCGTCCCTCGGACTGCTCCAGGGTCTTGGCGAAGATCTTGTTGTCCTGCCAGAAGTCGAGCACCGCGTGCTCGAGCGCGGGCAGGTCGACCTGGGCGGGCACCTGGCGGTATTGCGGCGGCGTCATGCTTGCGAGCTCCTCCGGCGGACTGTTTCGCTTCCGTCCGGAGGGACGAGAGCGCAGCTCCCGCGGTACCACCCTCCTTGGCCCCGGGCGGCCGCTGCCGTCCTGAGCCCCCTCATTGGGGTCGCGACGCCGGGTCTACTCGCCGCGGCGGACCACGGCTTTCTTCCGGCAGCTCCGGGGTGATGCTTCACATCGGGCTCGCCCCCGGGCTCTCACCGTCCCCGGGTCGCTCATGGCTGCGTACGACGCTACTCGTCCCCATCCAAGCCTTTCGCTGAGCCCAGTGTACGGGGCCGGGGCGGGCCCGGCCGACCGGATTTCGGGTGTTTCCCGGTGACCCGAATGGGCACACGGGCCCCCGCGGAGTCGGACTTCGGCCAAGTGGGGGAAGGCAGGGACGGATAACCCGCCGGGCGGCTGGGCACAACGGAGGCAGGCTCGTCCCACGGGGCGCGGGGGGCGGGTGTGCAGGGCGGCGTGCCCCGTTGCCGCGGGCCCTGGGCCGATTTATCGTCCCAGCACGATTCGCGAGCAAGATCACTAAATGTGAAGGGGCCGCGACATGGTGGCGAAGAAGACCGCCGCGAAGAAGACGACGGCCGCCCGGAAGACGGCCGCACCGGCGACGGAGGAACCCGCGGCCCCCGCGAAGAAGGCGGCGGCGAAGAAGGCGGCGAAGGCGGCGGCGAAGAAGGCCGTGCCCGCGAAGGCCGCGAAGAAGGCGCCCGCCAAGAAGGCGCCCGCGAAGGCGGCCAAGGCGGCCGGGACGGCCAGGACGGCGAAGACCGTGACCCAGAAGAAGACAGGAGCCAGGACGGTGGCAGCGAAGAAGACCGCGGGTGGCGTCACGACGGCCCGGGGCGAGGCGGCGGTGCCGCACTCCCGGCCCGGTGAGCTCGCCGTACGTCCGGGGGAGGAGCCCTGGACCCCCGAGGAGGTCGCCGAGGCCCGCAGCGGCCTCCAGGCCGAGGTGCTGCGGCTGCGCAGCGAGCTGGTCCACTCCCAGGAGGAGCTGACCGGGCTGATGCGCGACTCCGGCGACGGGGCGGGCGACGACCAGGCCGACACGGGGACCAAGAACATCACGCGCGAGCACGAGCTCGCCCTGGCGGCCAACGCGCGCGAGATGCTGGAGCAGAGCGAGCACGCCCTGGAGCGGCTCGACGCCGGCACGTACGGCCTGTGCGAGGTCTGCGGCAAGCCCATCGGCAAGGCCAGGATGCAGGCGTTTCCCCGGGCCACGCTCTGCGTGGAGGACAAGCAGAAGCAGGAGCGCCGCGGCTGACGCGGCCGCGGGAGTGTGCCGTACCCTCGTGACCATGGCAGAGGCGGAGAGCGTCATCGGTACGCCGGATTCAGGTACGCCGGATTCAGCAGGGGCCGACGAGACGGCCGTCCCCGAGGAACGGCCCAAGGGGAGGCGACGGATCGTCGCCCTCCTCGTGGTGGCCGTCCTGGCCTACCTTCTCGACCTCGGCAGCAAGATGCTGGTGGTCGAGAAGCTGGAGGGGCACGCGCCGATCAAGGTCATCGGTGACCTGCTGCGCTTCGAGGCCATCCGCAACCCGGGTGCCGCCTTCGGCATGGGTGAGGCGTTCACGATCATCTTCACCGGGATCGCGGCCGTGGTCATCGTGGTGATCATCCGCCTCTCGCGCAAGCTGTACAGCCTGCCCTGGGCGATCGCCCTTGGCCTGCTGCTCGGTGGCGCGCTGGGCAACCTCACCGACCGGATCTTCCGCTCGCCGGGCGTCTTCGAGGGGGCGGTCGTCGACTTCATCGCGCCCGCCCACTTCGCCGTCTTCAACCTCGCCGACTCGGCGATCGTCTGCGGCGGCATCCTGATCGTCATCCTGTCCTTCCGGGGTCTGGACCCCGACGGGACCATCCACAAGGACTGAGCCCGACCCCGGCGGACGACGGAGTGTCCTCCGGGCAAGGCATACTCGACGGGTGAGTACGAGTCCCGAGATCCGCACCCTGCCCGTTCCCGATGGCCTGGAGGGCGAGCGCGTCGACGCCGCCATCGCCCGTATGTTCGGGTTCTCCCGTACGAAGGCGGCCGAGCTGGCCGCCGCAGGCAAGGTCCTGGTCGACGGCGCCGTCGTCGGCAAGTCCGAGCGGGTCAGCGGCGGCGCGTGGCTGGAAGTCGAGATGCCGGGCGCGGCCGCCCCGGTGCAGATCGTGGCCGAGCCCGTCGAGGGCATGGAGATCATCCACGACGACGACGACATCGTCGTGATCATGAAGCCGGTCGGCGTCGCCGCGCACCCCAGCCCCGGCTGGACCGGCACCACCGTGATCGGCGGCCTCGCCGCCGCGGGCTACCGGATCTCCACCTCCGGCGCCGCCGAGCGCCAGGGCATCGTGCACCGCCTCGACGTCGGCACCTCCGGCCTGATGGTGGTGGCGAAGTCGGAGTACGCGTACACCTCGCTGAAGCGCCAGTTCAAGGAGCGCGTGGTCGACAAGCGCTACCACGCCCTGGTGCAGGGCCACCCGGACCCGCTGAGCGGCACGATCGACGCGCCCATCGGCCGGCACCCGAACCACGACTACAAGTGGGCCGTGACCGCCGACGGCAAGGCGTCCGTGACCCACTACGACCTGATCGAGGCCTACCGCGCGGCCTCGCTGCTCGACATCAAGCTGGAGACGGGCCGCACCCACCAGATCCGGGTGCACATGTCCACCCTCCGCCACCCCTGCGTCGGCGACCTCACCTACGGCGCCGACCCCACGATGGCCAAGCGCCTCGGCCTGACCCGCCAGTGGCTGCACGCGGTGCGGCTCGGCTTCGAGCACCCCGGCGACGGCCAGTGGGTCGAGTTCGCCAGCACCTACCCGGCGGACCTGCAGACCGCGCTCGACCGGATCGCCTCGGAGAGCCGGTGACCGCCGCCGCGTACACCGTCCGCGAGGCCGTGGCGGGCGTCGACCTCGACGCGTGCTTCGCGGTGCGCCGCGAGGTCTTCGTGGAGGAGCAGGGCGTGCCGCAGGAGCTGGAGTACGACACGTACGACGAGACCGCCGTGCATGTGCTCGCCGTCGGCGCGGACGGGGTGCCGCTGGGCACCGGGCGGCTGCTGTACGGGGCGGACGCGACCGGCAAGACCGGCGCCGACGCCTCGGTGGGCTCGCTCGGGCGGCTCGCGGTGAGCAAGGCCGCGCGCGGACTCGGGGTGGGCGCCGCGCTGGTGCGGGCCATCGAGGACGCGGCCCGCGGGCGCGGGCTCGCCGCCGTCGACCTGCACGCCCAGACGCAGGCCCTCGGCTTCTACGAGCGGCTCGGCTACACGGCGTACGGCCCCGAGTTCCCGGACGCCGGGATGCCGCACCGGGCGATGCGCCGCGCGATCTGATCGTCATTCCGGCGGGGGCAATCACGGTCAAACCGGACGTACGTGACAGGGTGGGGCCGTGGATCAATTGGCCCTGCTCTTCCTGTTGCTGCTCGGCGCCGTCCTGACCGTGCCCCTCGGGGAGCGGCTGGGGCTGCCGGCACCCGTCCTGATGACCCTCGTCGGGATCGCGCTGGCCTTCACGCCCTTCGTGCCCGACGTCGACATCCCGCCCGAGTACATCCTCCCGCTGGTGCTGCCACCGCTGCTGTACGCCTCCGTGCAGCGCACCTCCTGGCGCCAGTTCGCGGCCAACAAGCGGCCGATCTTCCTGCTCGCGGTGGCCCTGGTCTTCGTCACCACGGCCGCCGTCGGGGCGGTCGCCGACGCGCTCGTGCCGGGGATCCCGCTGGCCGCCGCGCTGGCGCTGGGCGCCCTGGTGGCCCCGCCGGACCCGGTGGCGGCCACCGCCGTCGCCGGGTCACTCGGGCTGCCCCGGCGGCTGGTGTCGATCCTGGAGGGCGAGGGGCTCTTCAACGACGTCACCGCGATCGTGCTCTACAACGTGGCCATCACCGCCGTGGTGAGCGGCTCCTTCTCCTGGCCCGAGGCGCTCGGCGAGCTCGTCCTGTCCGCTGTCGTCGCCGTCGCCGTCGGGCTCGCCCTCGGCTGGGCCGCCAACAAGCTGATGGGCCTGCTCGGCGAGGCCCCGCTCCAGACCGGCCTCACCCTCCTCGTGCCCTTCGTCTCCTACGTGCTCGCCGAGGAGCTGCACGGCTCCGGCGTCCTCGCCGTGCTGGTCACCGCGCTCTTCCTCGCCGAGTACGCGAGCGACGCCGACGACGTGATGGGCCGGCTGGCCGGGCAGACCTTCTGGGAGATCGTCGACACCCTGGTCACCGGGATCGCCTTCGGGCTCATCGGCCTGGAGCTCGTGAACGTCTTCGGGGTCGTGGAGGAGCACGGACAGCAGGTGCTCGGCTGGGGCGCGGCCGTGGTCGGCGTGGTGGTCGGGGTCCGGCTGATCTGGCTGCTGCCCGCGAGCTGGCTGGCGAAGCGGCTGCACACCGGCCGCGACTACGCCGAGGAGATCCCGATGAGCTGGCGCGAGAGCGTCGTCATGTGGTGGTCCGGGATGCGCGGGGTGGCCTCGGTGGCGCTGGCGCTCGCCATCCCGCTGCGCACCGACGACGGCTCGCCCTTCCCCGGCCGCGACGAGATCGTCTTCATCGCCTTCTGCGTGATCATCGCCACCCTCGTCGTCCAGGGCCTCACCCTGCCCTGGCTGGTCAAGCGGCTCGGCGTGAAGGCCGACGCGGACGCCGAGCGGGCCTTCGAGCGGGAGCTGGCGATCCGCGCGGCCAAGGCCGCCAAGCGCCGCCTGAAGGAGATCGAGGAGGTCGAGGAGCTGCCCGAGGACGTCGCCGAGCGGCTCCAGCGCGGGGCCTTCGACATCGGGGCGCGGATCAGTCCGGACATGGTCGACGACGAGCGGCGGGCCGCGTTCACCGAGCGGGTGGACCGGGTGAAGAAGGTCCAGCGGATCCAGAAGGAGCTGATGTCGGCGGCCCGCCACGAGGTGCTGTCGGCGCGCAGCGAGCCGGGCTCCGACCCGGAGGTGGTGGACCGGGTGCTGCGCCAGCTGGACGTGCGCAGCATGCGCTAGACCTCGGCGTACGGATGGGAGGATGGCCGCATGGACATCATGCTTTTCCACTCGGTCTACGGGATGCGCCCCGCGGTGGAGGCCGCGGCCGAGCGGCTGCGGGCCGCCGGGCACCAGGTCTGGACGCCGGACCTCTTCGAGGGCCGCACCGCCGGCACGGTCGAGGAGGGCATGGCGCTCAGGGACGGGATCGGGAAGGACGAGCTGCTGCGCCGCGCGGTGCTGGCCGCCGCGCCGTACTCGGAGCGCGGGCTCGTCTACATGGGCTTCTCGTTCGGGGCCTCGGTGGCGCAGACGCTGGCGCTGGGCGACGAGAAGGCCCGCGGGCTGCTGCTGCTCCACGGCACCTCGGACATCGCCGCTTCGGCGTCGGTGGACGACCTGCCGGTGCAGCTGCACGTGGCCGAGCCCGACCCGTTCGAGACGGACGACTGGCTGTCCTCCTGGTACCTCCAGATGTGCAAGGCGGGGGCGGACGTGGAGGTCTACCGCTACCGGGGCGCCGGGCACCTGTACACGGACCCGGAGCTGCCGGACTGGGACGCGGAGGCGGCGGAGCGGACCTGGTCGGTCGCGCTGGCGTTCCTGGACAGCCTGTAGAGCGGCGCGTATGACGGGGTGTGGCCCCCGGGGGAGTCCCCCGGGGGCCACACCTGTGTGCGCGGACGGTGCGTCAGGCGCGGTACGCGATCCAGGAGTCGCTCATGCGGGTCACCTGGCCCGACGTGAACTGGGTCATGCAGGAGTCGTACGTGTAGTCCATGAAGTTGTGGATCGGGTCCACACCGGCCTTGGCGGTGCAGGTGTCGCGGCCGGTCGGGCACTGGAAGGCGGCGCTCTTCTCGGCCGGGGTGTCGCTGACGTAGTCGCCGTTGCCGGTGCAGCCGCCCTGGAAGGTGTGGTAGAGGCCCATCCAGTGGCCGACCTCGTGGGTGGCGGTGTCGCCCTCGTTGTAGTTGGCCGCGGAGCCGCCCGGGAGCGAGGCGTCGAGGATGACGACGCCGTCCATGCTCGGGCTGGCCTTGTAGGAGGACGGGAAGGTCGCCCAGCCGAGCAGGCCGCCGCCGAGGTTGGCGGTGTAGACGTTCAGCGCGTTGGCGCCGCCCTTGCGCAGGGTGCTCTTCATGTCCTTCTCCGCCTGGGTGCCGTCGGAGAGGTTGTACCAGGTGGCGTTGTCCGTGTAGTCCGTGCCGGCCAGCGAGAACTGGAAGTTGGAGTTCACGTTGCCGGTGCCCTGGCCGCCGTAGGCGGCGTTGAGGACGGCCATCTGGTTGTTGATGGCGGTGGCGCTGAGCTTGCCCGTCGTGCCGCTGTGGATCACGTGGAAGTAGACGGGGATCGTCGTCGCGGCGGCGGCGTTCGCCCCGGCGGCCAGGGAGGCGCGGCCGGAGACGCGGGCCTCGCCGACCTTCTTCTTCAGGTCCTCGTCCATGGCCTTGGCCTGGGCGGCGGTGATCTCGTTCGGCTCGGCCTCGGTGGCGCTGCCCTTGGCCTTGCGGGCGCCGGAGAGGGTGGCGGAGCCGTCCGCGCACTTCTCGGCGGAGGCCAGCGTGGAGGTGGCCGGGGTCGCCGCGGGGGCGGAGAGGGGAGCGAGGGCCAGAGTTCCGGCCATGACGGCGGTGCCGATCATACGACGTGACATACGCGGCGATATACGGACGAGAGCACGCACGGTGACTCCTAGCGGGGGGTGGTGGGGAGGCACTTCCTCGCCACTGGCCGGGAGATTACGCGTCCATGTCACAGGTCGTTGAGGATTGATCAAGCCCAATCATTCGTGGGGCAAATGAGGGCATCGGGAAGAAAAACTTCTGCCGCTCCCGGAGTTTGAGACAGGGACGTAACAGAAGTGACGACAAAGGCGGGTGGTGTGTCCGGTTTCGAACGCCCGAACTCGCCACCCGCCGTAGTCATGTGATCTCCCGTTAACAGAGAGGATCATGGCCGGAAAGCATCGCCAAGAGGCTCGCTTGGCGACCGTGTGTACGCGTCAGCGCACGGGCTGGTACACCCGCTCGACACGCTGCGTTCCGCTGAGCGTGCGGTACGAGCGGGCCCAGGACGCCGTCGCGTGGACGTCCGCCCGGTCGGAGACCGTGTAGTAGTCCATCTGCGAGCGCTCGGCCGTCACGTCGAGCACGCCGTAGCCGTGGTGGTCCATGTCCACCCACTTCACATGCCGGTTGGCCGCCTTGACCGCCCCCGCCGCCACCACCGAGAGCGTGCCCGGCGCCACGTGCAGCAGGTCGTCCAGGTTGTCCGAGGTCACCGAGGTCACCACGAACTCCGTCGCGGCCGAGGCCGACAGCGGGTACGTCGCCGCCGTCACCGGCACGTCGTTGGCCCAGGCCATGTGGATGTCACCGGTGAGGAAGACCGTGTTCCGGATGGACCGGTCCGTCAGGTGCCTCAACAGCTCCTTGCGGTCGTCCGTATAGCCGTCCCACTGGTCGACGTTGACGGCGATGCCCTCCTTGGGCAGCCCGAGCAGCCCGGCGAGCGGTTCCAGCAGATGGGCCGGCAGGGAGCCGAAGGCCACCGGCGAGATCATCACCGAGGTGCCGACCAGCTGCCAGGCCGCGTCCGAGGCCGAGAGCCCCGACTTCAGCCAGTCCAGCTGCGCCCGGCCGGTGAGGGAGCGCTCCGGGTCGTCCACCGTGCCGTTGCCCACGGCCGCCTGCTGGGAGCGGAAGGAACGCAGGTCGAGCAGGTGCAGATCGGCCAGCTTGCCGAAGCGCAGCCGCCGGAAGACCGTGCCCTCGGTCGAGGTGCGCACCGGCATCCACTCGAAGTACGCCCGCTTGGCCGCCGCCACCCGGTCCGCCCAGTCGCCCTCGGCGCCCGGCGTGTGGTTCTCGGCCCCGCCCGACCAGGCGTCGTTGGCGAACTCGTGGTCGTCCCAGATCGCGACGATCGGGTGCGCCGCGTGCAGCGCCTGGAGGTCGGCGTCCGTCTTGTACTTCCCGTGCCGGGTGCGGTAGTCGGCGAGCGAGACGATCTCGTGGGCCGGCTCGTGCTGACGCACCACGTACTTGGCCGCCGGGTAGGCGCCGGTGGCGTACTCGTAGATGTAGTCGCCGAGATGGAGGATCGCGTCCAGGTCGGCGCGGGCGGCCAGGTGGCGGTACGGCGAGAAGTAGCCGGCCTCCCAGTTGGCGCAGGAGACCACGCCGAAGCGGACGCCGGGGCCCGCCGAGTCGGCGGCGGGCGCGGTGCGGGTGCGGCCGGCCGGGGAGACGGCCCCGTCGGCGGTGAAGCGGAACCAGTAGGCGGTGGCCGGGCGCAGGCCCCGGACGTCCGCCTTCACGGTGTGGTCGGAGGCGGCGGTGGCCAGGGCCGTGCCGTGGGCGACGGTCCGGGTGAAGGCGCGGTCCTCGGCGAGCTCCCAGGTGACGGTGGTGTCGGGGCCCAGGCCGGAGCCGGGTACGGCGTCGGGGGTGGGGGTGACGCGCGTCCAGAGCAGGACGCCGTCGGGCAGCGGGTCGCCCGAGGCGACACCGTGCAGGAACGCGGGCGCCGTGGGCTCGGCGAGCGCGGGCGAGGCGGCGGCCACCAGTGCCGGGGTCACGACGGCCGTCACTGCGGCGGCCTTCACGACGGTACGGCGCGTGGGGGCGGATATGAGGTTACGACTGGTCACGGGCCGTCAGATTACCGGCCGGTACGGAGATTCGGCAGACCCGCGCGGAAAGTTCGCCGAGTCGTCGACGGGACGTCGCCGAGCGGGCCCCGCGGCACCCCTCCCCGAACGCGGCGGCTCAAGGGGAGGGGTCCCGGAGAAGGGGTCCCGGGGAAGGGGTCAGCCCTTCATCACCTTGCCGAGCGCCGCGTTGAACTGGTCCACCGTCAGCGGCGGGTTGTCGCTGCCCTCGGCGGTCAGGGTCTTGCCGTCCATCTTCAGCGTCGGCGTGCCCGTGACCCCGCTCTTGTCGAAGGCCTTCGACATCTTCATCGCCCAGGCGTCGAAGGTGCCCTCCTCGACGTTCTTCTTGAACTCGGCGTTGCCCTTCAGCGCCGGCACCGAGTCGGCGGCCTCCAGGAGGTACGCGTCCTTGGCGAACTTGTCCTGGCTCTCCTCCGGGTGGAACTTGGTCGAGTACAGCGCCTCCTTGTACTTCAGGAAGGCGTCCGGGCTCACGTTCAGGGCCGCGCCGAGGGCCGACAGGGCGTTCTTCGAGCCCTCGCCCCGGTCGGAGTTGTCGATGAAGGTGGCACCCACGTACTTGATCTTGTACTTGCCGTCGGCGACGTCCTTCGCCACGGTCGCGCCCACGCCCTGCTCGAAGGTGGCGCAGACCGGGCAGCGGGAGTCCTCGTACAGCTCCAGGGTCTTCTTGGCCTCGGGCTTGCCGATGACGACGGTCGTGCCGTCCGTGCCCTCGGTGTTCTTCGGGGCCGTGACGTTCTTCGCGTCGGCGGCCGCCTCCCACGCGGAGGGCTTGGTGGACTGGACGACGGCGTAGCTGATGCCGCCGACCACCGCGAGGGCGGCGACCGCCGACACCGCGACGATCACCTGGCGGCGCGCCTTGTCCTTCTTGGCCTGGCGGTCGCGCTCCTCGCGCAGCCGCTCGCGGGCCGCTGCCTTGTTGGCCTGGGTGTTGCGCTTGCTCATGATCGTGGACTCCGTGACGTGAGGGAGGAAGGAAAGGGCGAAAGGACCGCGTGCTTGCTCAGACGAGGGCGAGCGCCGGCGCACAGACGCGCCGGAGACCCGCCGAGCACGGCGGTCCACGCCGTCCCACGGAGTGCACGAGCAGCCGGGCCGTCGACCGGCGAGGCCGGTCCACGGGACGGCCGGCGCGCCGCGGGGCGGACCCCACGGCGCGGAAGAAGGCCGCCACCAGGAGCAGCGGCCGGAAGGCGAGGGCCATGGCCGCCCGGAGCAGCCGGGCGAGCGCCCGCTCCCCGCCGCGCAGCCAGGAGGCCGCCGCGAGCCCGACCGCCACATGGGCGGCGAGCAGCAGCCAGGGCACCGCCGGATCGGGGGAGCTCAGCAGCGCCGTGGCGGTGCCGCTCCCCGGGACCGCCACACCCGGCAGCGGGGAGCCGACGGCGCCGCCGCACAGCGCCTCCACGTCGAAGCCCACCGCGCGCAGCGACCCGGCGACCGGGCCGCCGGCGGGGCCGTAACAGGCGACCTGGCCGCTGGTGAACAGCGTGTCGGCGGCCAGCTCCAGCGGGACGAGCAGCCCGGCGATCGGGCCGAAGCCGCGCTCCCGCCCGGCCAGCGCGTACGCCACGGCGAAGACGCCGGCCGCGACCGGGACGACCGTGGCCAGCGGCAGCGGGACCCCGGACAGCAGCACATGCGAGGCCACGGACAGCGCCACGACCAGGGTCGTGAAGAGCGCCGCCCGGAGGGCTCTCAGCTGGGTGCTTGCCATGTCCATCGCCGTGGAAGTGTGTCATGCCCGCCCGTAAGGCGTCCCTAAGGGAGAGCTGTGGGACCGCGCCGGGCGGTCCCACCGGCCCCTTCCGCCCCTACAGCCCCGGGATGCGCCCGTTGCGGAAGAGGTCCACGAAGATCTGGTGGTCGGCCCGCGCCCGCGCGCCGTAGGAGTGCGCGAACTCCACCAGGAGCTCGGCGAAACCGTCCTCGTCCGCTGCGATGGCGGCGTCGATGGCCCGCTCCGTGGAGAACGGCACCAGGGACTGCCCGCTGGAGTCGTCCGCCGCCGCGTGCATGGCCGCCGTGGCCCGCCCGAGGTCGGCCACGGTCGCCGCGATCTCCTCCGGGTCGTCGATGTCCGACCAGTCCAGGTCCACCGCGTACGGCGACACCTCGGCGACCAGCTGCCCCGCCCCGTCCAGCTCGGTCCAGCCCAGCCACGGGTCGGCGTGCGCCTGGAGCGCCCGCTGCGAGATCACGGTGCGGTGGCCCTCGTGCCGGAAGTACTCCCGTACCGCCGCGTCCGTCACATGGCGCGACACCGCCGGCGTCTGCGCCTGCTTCATGTAGATGACGACGTCGTTCTCCAGGGCGTCGCTGTGGCCCTCCAGGAGGATGTTGTACGAGGGGAGGCCGGCCGAGCCGATGCCGATGCCGCGGCGGCCGACGACGTCCTTCACCCGGTACGAGTCCGGGCGGACCAGGCTCGACTCCGGCAGGGTCTCCAGGTAGCCGTCGAAGGCGGCGAGGACCTTGTAGCGGGTGGCCGCGTCCAGGTCGATCGCCCCGCCGCCGGAGGCGAAGCGGCGCTCGAACTCGCGGATCTCCGTCATCGAGTCCAGCAGGCCGAAACGGGTCATCCCGCGCGCGTCCCGCAGGGCGTCGAGCAGGGCGCCGCCCGCGGTGTCCAGCGTGAAGGGCGGGATCTCGTCGTCCTTGGCGCCGGTCGCCAGCGCGTGGATCCGCTCCCGGTACGCGGCGGCGTAGATCCGCACCAGCTCGGTGATCTGCTCGTCACTGAGCGCCTTGGTGTAGCCCAGCAGCGCCAGGGAGGCGGCGAGCCGCTTGAGGTCCCAGGTGAAGGGGCCGACGTAGGCCTCGTCGAAGTCGTTGACGTTGAAGATCAGCCGTCCGTTGGCGTCCATGTACGTGCCGAAGTTCTCGGCGTGCAGATCGCCGTGGATCCACACCCGGCCGGTCCGCTCGTCCAGGTACGGGCCGCCGTGCGCCTCGCGCTCCAGGTCCCTGTAGAACAGGCAGGCGGTGCCCCGGTAGAAGGCGAAGGCGGAGCCGGCCATCTTGCGGAACTTGACCTTGAAGGCGGCGGGGTCGGCGGCGAGCAGCTCGCCGAAGGCGGTGTCGAAGACGGCGAGGATCTGCTCACCGCGCTCGGTCGCGGTGGGCTGGGGGACCGACATCGAGGGTGCCTCCTGGTGCGGGGGTATGGCTCAAAAGGGTGCATGACAAATGGGACAGGTGTTCTCTGTCCCCAACGCCCGACGCTACTCGCGAGTGCCCGCCCGTTGTCAGTCGAGCGACGTAGACTTCCACGCTGTCCCCCCAGGAATTCATCGGAGGCCCTCCCCGTGACCAAGCCGCCCTTCACGCACCTCCACGTCCACACCCAGTACTCCCTGCTGGACGGTGCCGCGCGGCTGAAGGACATGTTCAACGCGTGCAACGAGATGGGCATGACCCATATCGCCATGTCCGACCACGGCAACCTGCACGGGGCCTACGACTTCTTCCACAGCGCCAAGAAGGCCGGTGTGACGCCGATCATCGGCATCGAGGCCTATGTCGCCCCGGAGTCCCGGCGCAACAAGCGGAAGATCCAGTGGGGCCAGCCGCACCAGAAGCGGGACGACGTCTCGGGTTCCGGCGGCTACACCCACAAGACCATCTGGGCGGCGAACGCCACCGGCCTCCACAACCTCTTCCGGCTGTCCTCCGACGCGTACGCCGAGGGCTGGCTCCAGAAGTGGCCGCGGATGGACAAGGAGACCATCTCCCAGTGGTCGGAGGGCCTGATCGCCTCCACCGGCTGCCCCTCCGGCGAGCTCCAGACGAGGCTGCGTCTCGGCCAGTTCGACGAGGCCCTGAAGGCCGCCTCCGAGTACCAGGACATCTTCGGCAAGGACCGCTACTTCCTGGAGCTGATGGACCACGGCATCGAGATCGAGCGCCGGGTCCGCGACGGGCTCCTGGAGATCGGCAAGAAGCTGGGCATCCCGCCGCTGGTCACCAACGACTCGCACTACACGTACGCGCACGAGTCGACCGCGCACGACGCCCTGCTCTGCATCCAGACCGGCAAGAACCTCTCCGACCCGGACCGCTTCCGCTTCGACGGCACCGGCTACTACCTCAAGTCCACGGACGAGATGTACGCCATCGACTCCTCGGACGCCTGGCAGGAGGGCTGCCGCAACACCCTCCTGGTCGCGGAGCAGATCGACACCACCGGCATGTTCGTCGAGAAGAACCTCATGCCGAAGTTCGACATCCCGGAGGGGTACACCGACACCACCTGGTTCCGCGAGGAGACCATGCGGGGCATGCACCGCCGGTTCCCCGGAGGCATCCCCGAGGACCGCCTGAAGCAGGTCGAGTACGAGATGGACACGATCATCTCGATGGGCTTCCCCGGCTACTTCCTCGTCGTCGCCGACTTCATCATGTGGGCGAAGAAGCAGGGCATCGCCGTGGGCCCCGGCCGAGGCTCCGCGGCCGGTTCGATCGTCGCGTACGCCATGGGCATCACCGACCTCGACCCGATCCCGCACGGCCTGATCTTCGAGCGCTTCCTCAACCCCGAGCGCATCTCGATGCCCGATGTCGACATCGACTTCGACGAGCGTCGGCGCGTCGAGGTGATCCGGTACGTGACGGAGAAGTACGGCTCCGACAAGGTCGCCATGATCGGCACCTACGGCAAGATCAAGGCGAAGAACGCCATCAAGGACTCCGCGCGCGTCCTCGGCTACCCGTACGCCATGGGCGACCGGCTCACCAAGGCCATGCCCGCCGACGTCCTCGGCAAGGGCATCGACCTCAACGGCATCACCGACCCCTCGCACCCGCGCTACAGCGAGGCCGGCGAGATCCGCGCGATGTACGAGAACGAGCCGGACGTCAAGAAGGTCATCGACACCGCCCGGGGCGTCGAGGGCCTGGTCCGCCAGATGGGCGTGCACGCGGCCGGCGTGATCATGTCCAGCGAGCCGATCGTCGACCACGCCCCGATCTGGGTGCGGCACACGGACGGCGTGACGATCACGCAGTGGGACTACCCCCAGTGCGAGTCGCTCGGCCTGATCAAGATGGACTTCCTGGGCCTCAGGAACCTCACGATCATGGACGACGCCGTCAAGATGGTGAAGGCCAACAAGGGGATCGAGCTCGACCTCCTGGCCCTGCCGCTCGACGACCCGAAGACGTACGAACTGCTCTGCCGGGGCGACACCCTCGGCGTCTTCCAGTTCGACGGCGGACCCATGCGGTCCCTGCTGCGGCTGATGAAGCCCGACAACTTCGAAGACATCTCCGCCGTGTCCGCCCTGTACCGGCCGGGCCCGATGGGCATGAACTCGCACACGAACTACGCCCTGCGCAAGAACAAGCAGCAGGAGATCACCCCGATCCACCCCGAGCTGGAGAAGCCGCTCGAAGAGGTGCTCGCGGTCACCTACGGCCTGATCGTCTACCAGGAGCAGGTGCAGAAGGCCGCCCAGATCATCGCCGGCTACTCCCTCGGCGAGGCCGACATCCTCCGCCGCGTCATGGGCAAGAAGAAGCCCGACGAGCTGGCCAAGAACTTCACGATCTTCCAGGAAGGCGCCCGGAAGAACAACTACAGCGACGAGGCCATCCAGGCCCTCTGGGACGTCCTGGTCCCCTTCGCCGGCTACGCCTTCAACAAGGCGCACTCCGCCGCGTACGGCCTGGTCTCCTACTGGACCGCCTACCTCAAGGCGAACTACCCCGCCGAGTACATGGCCGGTCTGCTCACCTCGGTCAAGGACGACAAGGACAAGTCCGCCGTCTACCTCAACGAGTGCCGCCGCATGGGCATCAAGGTGCTCCCGCCGAACGTGAACGAGTCCGAGTCGAACTTCGCCGCCCAGGGCGACGACGTGATCCTCTTCGGCCTCTCCGCCGTCCGCAACGTCGGCACCAACGTCGTCGAGTCGATCATCAGGTCGCGCAAGGCGAAGGGGAAGTACGCCACCTTCCCCGACTTCCTCGACAAGGTCGAGGCCGTCGTCTGCAACAAGCGGACCATCGAGTCGCTGATCAAGGCCGGCGCCTTCGACGAGATGGGCCACACCCGCAAGGGCATGGTCGCCCACCACGAACCCATGATCGACAACGTGGTGGCGGTCAAGCGCAAGGAGGCCGAGGGCCAGTTCGACCTGTTCGGAGGGATGGGCGAGGAGACGAGCGACGAGCCCGGCTTCGGCCTGGACGTCGAGTTCTCCGACGTCGAGTGGGAGAAGTCGTACCTGCTCGCCCAGGAGCGCGAGATGCTCGGCCTCTACGTCTCCGACCACCCGCTCTTCGGTCTCGAACACGTCCTGTCCGACAAGACCGACGCCGGCATCTCCCAGCTCACCGGCGGCGAGCACGCCGACGGCGCGGTCGTCACCATCGGCGGCATCATCTCCGGCCTCCAGCGGAAGATGACCAAGCAGGGCAACGCCTGGGCCATCGCCACCGTCGAGGACCTGGCCGGCTCCATCGAGTGCATGTTCTTCCCGGCCACCTACCAGCTGGTCTCCACCCAGCTCGTCGAGGACACGGTCGTCTTCGTCAAGGGCCGGCTCGACAAGCGCGAGGACATCCCCCGCCTGGTCGCCATGGAGCTGATGGTCCCCGACCTCTCCAACGCCGGGACCAACGCGCCCGTGATCCTCACCATCCCCACCGTCAAGGTGACCCCGCCGATGGTCAGCCGGCTCGGCGAGATCCTCAAGCACCACCGGGGCAACACCGAGGTCCGCATCAAGCTCCAGGGGCCGCGCTCCACCACCGTGCTCCGGCTCGACCGGCACCGGGTCCAGCCCGACCCGGCGCTCTTCGGCGACCTGAAGGTGCTGCTCGGACCGTCCTGCCTGGCCGGCTAGGCGGCGCCTCGCACACCGCGCACGCGCAAGGGGCGCGCCCGTCGTCACGGGCGCGCCCCTTTGCCGTGGATCCGTCAGTTGTGCCCGAAGCGCTTCTGACGGCCCTTGCGTGCCATGTCACCAGGTGTCACCTGGGTGGCGCGCTGCTCGGCCTGGGACTCCATCGCGGACGCCTGCGCCTGCTGGGCGCCGCGCTCCGCCTGCGAGCCGCGCTGCTGACTGCGGTCCTGCTTTCGGTTCTTGGCCATGGGGATGATGCCTCCTCAAGGGGGTGTGGGGGCCAGGGCCGCTGTCAGATTCACATACGGCAGGAAGCGCCGCATTTTGGATCATTACGGACGGTAATCGGGGCCTCCGCGTGAGATCCGCCACGCCGATGATCCAGTTCCGGACCTCTACGTCGGCCCGGTCGGGCAGACTCGGAGCAACCTGGAGCACTTCCGATCCCGAGGTTCCCGAAAGAGGGTGGAACACGTGGACCGCTGCGTCGTCCTGGTGGACGCCGGCTATCTGCTGGGCGCCGCCGCCAGCCTCCTCGCCGGGGAGCCGGCCCGCTCACGGATCACCGTCGATCACGCCGCGCTCATCCAGCAGCTGCGCGAACGCGCGGAGGCCGACACCCAGCTGCCGCTGCTGCGGATCTACTGGTTCGACGGCGCGCCCGACCGGGTGCCCCAGCCGGAGCACCGCAGGCTGCGCGTGATGCCCCGGGTCACGGTCCGGCTCGGCGCCCTGACCCGTGCCGAGGGGCGCTGGGCGCAGAAGGGCGTCGACGCGGCCATGCACACCGAGCTCACCGAGCTCGCCAGGAACGGGGCCTGCTCCGACATCGTCCTCGTCACCGGCGACGGCGACCTGCTGCCCGGACTCATGTCCGCCAAGGAGCACGGGGTCGCCGTCCACCTGTGGGCCGTCCAGGCCGCCGACGGCGACTACAACCAGTCGGAGGACCTCGTCGCCGAGGCCGACGAGCGCCGGGTGCTCGACCGGACCTGGATCACCCGCGCCGTCCGGGCCAAGGACCTCAGCGGGCTGTGCGCCCCGCCGCCGGTGCCCCGCCCCGAGATCGCCGCCATCCTCTCCGCCCCGCTGCCCGAGTCGGCGCTCGCCGCCTCCGCCGAACGGGCCGCCGCGGCCGGTGCCGCCCGCGAAGGGGCCCGCGCGGACGCCGTCGGGGTGCCCCCGGCGGCCTCGCCCGTCGACGACGAGGGCGTGAACGGCTCCGGCGTCCCCGCGCCCGCCTCCGCCAAGACCGTCCCCACGCCCAAGGACCTCGCCGCCCTGCGCGGGCCCGCCGCCCCGGCCGCCCCGCACGCCGTCGGCGCCACCCTGCGCTGGTCCTCCGACCGGGGCTGGATCGACCGGCCCGGCACCGCCCTCGGCGAAGCCGCCGAGACCGCCTTCCTGCCCACCCTCGCCCAGCTCACCAGCGCCGAGCAGCGCTGGGCCGACCGCGAGGAGGACATCACCACCGTCGGCGGCGACCCCTACGAGGTCGGTCAGGTGTTCGCCCGCCGCTGGCTCGACCGGCTCCCCGAGCCGCTCCACGTCCAGAAGCTGGCCGTCATGTACCCGCGCATCCCGCACCGCATCGACGGCGAACTCCTCCGCTACGCCGCCCGCTTCGGCCTCCTCGCCCACAAGGACGACCAGATCGACGAGCACGACCGGTACGCGATCCGGGCAGGATTCTGGCGCGAGATCGACGTCCATGCCGCCGCCCAACACGCCCCCGCGCCCGAGGAGAGCCGGGGGACCCCGTAGGCTCATCCCTCGTGAGTACGGTGTGCGTGGTGCGGGATCTGGTCAAGACGTACCCCGCCACGCGCGGCAGCCGCGGAGCACCCGCGACCCCCGAGGTGCGGGCCACCGACGGGATCAGCCTCGACGTGCGCGGCGGCGAGATCTTCGGGCTGCTCGGACCCAACGGCGCCGGCAAGTCCACCCTCGTCCGCCAGCTGACCGGACTCATGCGCCCCGACTCCGGCTCCGTCCGGATGCTCGGCCACGACCTGGTGCGCCACCCCGAGCGCGCCTCCCGGCTCCTCGCCCATCTCGGCCAGGAGTCCACCGCGCTCGACGAGCTGACCGTGGCCCTCGCCGCCGAGACCACCGGCCGGCTGCGCGGGCTCGGCGCCCGCGAGGCCCGCGCCGCGCGCGACGCCGTCCTCGACGAGCTCGGCCTCGCGGAGATCGCCGGGCGCCCCCTGAAGAAGCTCTCCGGCGGACAGCGCCGGCTCGCCTGTGTCGCCGCCGCCCTCGTCGGCGAGCGCCCGGTCCTCGTCCTCGACGAGCCCACCACCGGCATGGACCCCGTCGCCCGGCGCGCCGTATGGGCCGCCGTCGACCGGCGGCGCGCCGAGCAGGGCGCCACCGTGCTGCTCGTCACCCACAACGTCATCGAGGCCGAGACCGTCCTCGACCGGGTCGCCGTCATCGACCGCGGCCGGGTCATCGCCTGCGACACCCCCGCCGGACTCAAGGAACGGGTCGCGGGGGAGGTGCGGGTCGAGCTCGTCTGGCGCGAACGGGCCCCCCTGGAGGTCCCCGAGGTCGCCGCGCTCCGCGCCTCGGCCCAGGAGTCCGGGCGCCGCTGGACGCTCCGGCTCGCCCCCGACGAGGCCCGTGCGGCGGTCGCCGCGGTGACCGGCGGGGCGGCCTTCGCCGCCCTCGACGACTTCACGCTGGCGACGCCGAGCCTGGAGGACGTCTACCTCGCCCTCGGCGGCGAGAACCGGGGACTGGTAAAGGCGTGACGTCCCCCTCGCCCCGGCTGTCGCACCTGTCGCACCTGCCCCCACTCAGGAGCTGTACGAGTTGAGCACCCTGCCCGCGGAGGCCCTGCCCGCCACCGTCCTCGGCGACCCGGCCACGGACGCGGAGGACCAGGCCGCCGCGCCCCTCGCCCCGCGCGCCCGGCTGCTGCCGGCGCTCGCCGCCGTGTACCGCGCGCAGCTGTCGCGCGCCCGGGTCTCCCGTATCCCGCTGCTCTTCGTGGCGACCTTCCAGTCCGTCGGGATCATGGTCCTGATGCGGGGGGTCGTGGACGGCGGCGACGAGGCGCGGGCCGTCGTGGCGGGCTCCGCCGTGCTCGTCGTGGCCTTCGTCGCGCTCAACCTGCTCGCCCAGTACTTCGGGCAGCTGCGGGCCGGCGGCGGACTCGACCACTACGCGACGCTGCCCGTGCCGCCCGCCGCCGTGGTGCTCGGCGCGGCCGGGGCGTACGCCTCCTTCACCGTGCCCGGGACCGTCGTGACCGCCGTCGCGGGCTCCGTGCTGTTCGGGCTGCCGCTCGGGAACCTGTGGATCCTGGCCGCGGTCGTGCCGCTGTCCGGCGCCGCCCTCGCCGGGCTCGGCGCCGCGCTGGGACTGCTCGCGCCGCGTCAGGAGATCGCCACCCTGCTCGGGCAGCTGGGCATGTCGGCGGCGCTGCTGCTCGGCGTCCTGCCGCCGGACCGGCTGCCCACGCCGATCGGCTGGGCGCGCGACCTGCTGCCCTCCACGTACGGGGTGGAGGCCCTGGCCCGTACCTTCGACGCCCGCCCGGACTGGACGGCCGTCTGCCTGGACCTGGCGGTCTGCGCGGCGGTCGGCGTCGTCTCGCTGGCCGTCGCCACCTGGGCGTACCGTCGGGCGGCGGTCCGCTGAGGCGGCACACAGCTGCACCTGGCACGATGGCGTGGTGACCGCACCTCTGACTCCGCCGCACCAGCCGCCGCACGACTCCCGGTGGCCCGCGCCCCACCCCGCGCAGGCCGACCCGGACGGCGCCCCGAGCACCGGCACCGAGCTGCGCCAGGCCGCCGTGGTGACCGCCGTCTCCGGCGTGGCGGGCGCCCTGCTCGGACTGCTCTGGCTGTGGCTCGCGCCGCGGGTCACCCTGGTCTCCGACGGCAAGGCGGTCTTCCTGCGCAACAGCGAGGGGGAGGCGGCGATCGGCATGGACGGAACGTTCGTCCTGCTCGCCCTCGGCTTCGGCGCGGTCGCCGCGGTCCTGGTCTTCCTCGTCCACCGGCACGGCGGCATCGCCCTGGTCCTCGGGCTCGCCCTCGGCGGCGTCCTCGGCTCGCTCCTCGCCTGGGGCACGGGCGTCTGGCTCGGGCCCACGCGCGATGTCGTCGCCCACGCCAAGGCGGTCGGCCCCAATGTCGACTTCCAGGCGCCGCTGGAGCTCAACATGGCGGCCGCTGCGATGCTGGCCTGGCCCATCGCCGCGATGATCACGCATCTCGCGCTGACCGCGCTCTTCGGGCCCCGTGACCCGGAGCCCGAGGACGGCGCCTGGCCGCCGCTGCCCCAGGCCTGACCCCGGGGTGGCCGCGGTGGCTCAGCCGCGGCCGATGGGGGCCACGACGGCGCCCGTGAGCGCCGCCAGGTCCTGGGGGGAGAGCTCCACTTCCAGGCCCCTGCGGCCGGCCGAGATGCAGATGGTGGGGTGCTCCTCGGCCGAGGAGTCCAGGACCGTGCGCAGGCGCTTGCGCTGGCCCAGGGGGGAGATGCCGCCCCGGACGTAGCCGGTGGTGCGCTCGGCCGCCGCCGGGTCCGCCATCGCCGCCCGCTTGCCGCCCACCGCCGAGGCCAGCGCCTTCAGGTCGAGCTGGCCCGCGACCGGGACCACCGCCACCGTCAGCTCGCCGTCCACGTCCGCCACCAGGGTCTTGAAGACCCGGGTGGGCGAGACGCCCATGGCCTCCGCCGCCTCCTCGCCGTACGACGGGGTCGCCGGGTCGTGGTCGTAGGAGTGCAGGGTGTAGGGGGTGCCGGCCGCCGTCAGCGCCACCGTCGCCGGGGTGCCGCCGGTGTTCTTCTTCTGCTTCTTCGCAGCCATGCCTCTCCTAGTTGGGGCTGGTCGGCGCGCGGGTCAGCTCCACCGCCGGCAGGGACGGCAGATGGCGCAGGACCGCCGTCTCGGAGCGCAGCAGCGACAGCTCCTCGCGCAGCCGGGTCGCCGTGTCCGGCGCCTGGAGCAGCCGCTGCTTGGACGGCGTGTCGAGGACGGCCGCCGCCGCCACCAGGTACGACACCACCGAGGGGTCGTCCGGCAGCTCACTGGTCGTCAGGGAACGCTCGCGGGCGCCCGCGAGCCGCTTCTGGTAGTTCCTGAAGGCCCGCAGCACGCCCTCGGCGAGGGTGCCCGCCTCGTCGCCCTGCTCCTCGGGGATCTCTTCGAGCTCGGCCGTCAGGAACGGCCCGCTCGCGTCGACCGAGAGCAGCTTCACCCGGGTCGTGCCGGTGGCCATCACCTCGAAGCCGCCGTCCGGGCGCTCCCGGATCTGGGCGGCGTCGGCGATGCAGCCGACCCGGTGGAAGGCCTGGATCGGGTCCGGGCCGAAACCGGCCGTGGGGCCCTTCTCGGGCAGCGCCGTCTGGTCCGGCAGACCGGGCGCCGTCGGCGCGACCTCCCGGCCGTCCCGGATCGCCACGACCGCGAAACGCCGCGGCTCGGAATCGTCGGTCTTCAGCAGTTCGCGCATCATGGCGCGATAGCGCTGCTCGAAGACGTTCAGCGGCAACACGAGGCCCGGGAACAGCACCGCGTTGAGCGGGAACAGGGGCAGGCGAGCGGTGGTCACAGCGGTCAAGCGTAATGGCCGACCGAGCCGTCACCACCGGCCCGGTCGTCCGGGCGCGGGTCCGGGGTGCCCCGCGCCCGCCCGCGTCCGGCGCGCGACCGCCCGGACGGCCGCCGTCCGGGCCTCCAGGAAGGCGCCCAGCGGGTCGTCGGCGAGCAGCCGCCAGGGGAAGCTGGTCGCGCGGGTCCCGATCCGGGCGAACTCCGCGAGGGCGTCGTGGTGACGGGCCCGCCCCAGGAGGACGTGGACGAGCAGATTGCGCACCTCGGCGGGCCACAGGTCGCCCGCCGGGTACGCGGCCGACAGGGCCAGCGCCCGGTCGGCCGCCGCGTCCATCCGGTCGCCCGCCACCCCCTGGCCCGGCTCCGAGAGCAACTGCGCGAAGGCCGCCCGCACCGGCAGGGCCTGGACCAGCGAGCCCGGCAGCGCGTCCTCCGCGGCCTGCTCGGCGAAGTCGAAGCACTCGCGGTGCGAGCCGTACCACTGCGCCGACAGGTACTTGAGCGCGGCCACATGGCACCCGTAGTGGTGCGGGGCGCGGCGCACGGCCTGCTCCCACAGCGCCTCGAACTCCGTGTGCCGGGCGTGGGTGCCGCGCGCGTGGTCGAGGGCGAGCCGCCACGGCACCGGGTCGCGGGGCGCGGCGTCGGTCGCCGCCTCGATCAGCGGCCCGAGCTCGCGCAGCCGCTCGGCCCTGGCCGGCGACTCCCAGGCCCTGCGCACGGCGAGCTGCGCCTTGACGAGCAGGGCGTCCGGGTCGTGCGGGGCGGTCGAGAGCCAGTGCCGCAGCCACTCGTCCCTGCTGTACGCGAAGGTGCTCAGCCGGGTGACGTAACGGTCGCGGTTCTCCCAGTCGGCGGCGTCCCGGGTGGTCGCGAGGAGTTTGGCGGCCGGCTCCGGGTCCCCCTGGGCGGCGGCGACCAGGGCCGGCGCCAGGCGCCCGTCCGGCACGTCGAGCAGCACGTCGTCGTCCGGCGGGAGCCCGGCGGCCAGACGCGGGGCGTGCCGGACCATGCGGGCGGTGCCGATCAGGGCGCGGAGCAGTGACATGGTGCGAATCATTGAAAACCGCAGGTGAGGGCGGCGCCAGTGGGCGACTGTGAAGACTTGGTGGCGGTGGGAAGGTTGTTCTGGCCAGGGTCAAGACAGCGTAAAGAAAGGGGCGGGACGGTGCTCGTCCGGCCCCCCGCTCCTCACCCTTCCCGGGCGGCTACCCGCGTCTCAGCAGACGCGAGGCCCCCGCCGCCACCGTCGTCGCAAGCACCCAGCCGAGCAGGATCAGCACCGTGGAGGCCCACTGCCAGAAGCCCTCCATGCGCCAGTAGCCGGCCTGGCCCAGGTCGATCACCGGGAGCAGCACGTCGAGCGCGTAGAGGGTGGCGTTCCACTTCGGCGCCTCGCCCGGCTTCAGCGCCACCGGGGTGTAGTGCGAGAAGGCGTACGCGCCCGCCGCCCACAGCACCGCCATCCACAGCATGGCCCGCCCCGGGCGGTAGCCGTAGGCCACCGCCAGGTCCTGGACGTACCCCCACAGCTTCCCGGCCACCGGCAGGGTCTCCCGGCGCCGCCGCTGCTTGGCGAGCAGCACCTCGCGCGCGTCGGCGTCCTCCCCGCTGTTGCGCAGCACCGTCGCCAGGCGCTCGTACGGCTCCGGCGCGTACTCCGGGGTCGCCGCCGCGACCCACTCCAGACGCCGGCTCAGCGGGAAGTGCCCGTACGGCACCAGGTTCTCGTAGACGAAGCCGCTCAGCGCGAGGCCGCCCGGGCCCGGCCAGCTGGTGGACAGGTCGATGAGCGTCACCACCTTCGCCCCGTTGAGCACCACCCGGCCCTCCTCGGGGCGCTCGCCGTTGAACCGCAGCTCGGGCGTGGCGATGCGGCGCAGCGACAGCTCCTCCCGCCGCGAGCCGTCCAGCAGGAAGCGGGCGTAGTGCAGGTCCAGCGAGTCGCCGAAGCGCCCGTCGTCGAGCCGCACCCCGCCGTGGCACTCGACGGGCTTGCGCCGGGCGCCCTGCGACGGGGTCACCCCGTACGGCGGGGTGGCCGTCGCGTCGCCCGAGGCGTCGTACACCCAGGCCGCGTTCAGATAGAGCGTGCGCTCGACCGTCAGCTGCGGCGCGTTCAGCGCGCGGCGCTGCTGGGCGCCGCGCAGCACGCTGCCCCGCAGGCTCAGCGACACGCCGACCTTCGCCCCGCGCAGGCTGAGCTCCCCGTACGTCTCGATCAGCTCGGCCTGGAGGTCCTGCGCGACCACCAGACCGTCCGCCGTGATCGCCCGGCCGCGCCGGTCCGGCCACACCCGGATCTGGTTGATCAGCAGGTCCGTGCCGATCTGGGCGTCCGTCAGGCGGATGCCCCGCTCCACCCGGCAGCGCGGCAGATGCAGGTCGCCCGCCGTGTGCAGCCGCGCGGCCTCAAGCCGGGGTATCGCGCACTCGACCATCCGCAGCGTCCCGAAGTGGGCCTCCGGCAGCACCACCTCGCCGTCGAAGCGGCAGCCGCTCATCTCCACGTACGGCCCTATCGTGCCGCCCGCCAGATTGAGCACCCCCGTGATCCGCGCCCCGCGCAGCTTCAGGGCCGCGACGCGCCCGGACCGGGCCGGCGGCCCGTCGAGCAGCAGCAGCGCCACCACCTCGGCCCGCACGCTGCGCTGCTCGCCCCACACCACCTGCCGGTCGAACGGATCGTCCCGCTCCGCGACCCCCTCCCTGAGATCACACGCCTTGCCGATCCGGAACGCCCTCCACATGAACCGCTCCGGGCCGGTCAGGCCCTCCGGCACTCCGTCGTCCACGCGCGGCTCGGTCACTGCCGCCCCCTCGCTTTCCACGACTCCGCTTCACTTCCCCGGATTCGTACAGCCGTTCTTCCCGCTGAGTGACGGACTGAACGCTAACGGTCAGGAGTGGCGACAAGACGCCAGAGTGGCCCGTATCAGCCAGTGATACGGGCGTCCGGGGCTGTGGGGCGTCTGAGAGAATTGACCCGTGATCTCTCGAATCGATCTGCGCGGCGCGACCCTCCCCGAGGGTGCCGCCCTGCGTGACCTGCTGCCCCGTGCCGAGTTCGACGTGGAAGCCGCCCTGGAGAAGGTGCGGCCCATCTGCGAGGACGTCCGGCATCATGGCGCAGCGGCGGTGATCGACTACGGGGAGAAGTTCGACGGCGTCCGCGTCGAGAGCCTGCGCGTGCCCGCCGAGGAGCTGACCCGCGCCCTCGACGAGCTCGACCCGGCCGTCCGCGCCGCCCTGGAGGAGTCCATCCGGCGCGCCCGCCTCGTCCACCGCGAGCAGCGCCGCACCACCCACACCACCCAGGTCGTGCCCGGCGGCACGGTCACCGAGAAGTGGATCCCCGTCGAGCGCGTCGGGCTCTACGTGCCGGGCGGACGGTCGGTGTACCCGTCCTCCGTCGTGATGAACGTCGTCCCGGCCCAGGAGGCCGGTGTCGAGGGCATCGCCGTCTCCTCGCCCCCGCAGAGGGAATTCGGCGGCCTGCCGCACCCGACCATCCTCGCCGCCTGCGCCCTGCTCGGCGTCGACGAGGTCTACGCCGCCGGCGGCGCCCAGGCCGTCGCCATGTTCGCGTACGGCACCGAAGGCACCGAGGGCGCGCCCGGCTGCGCCCCCGTCAACCTGGTCACCGGCCCCGGCAACATCTACGTCGCCGCCGCCAAGCGCCTTCTCAAGGGCCGTATCGGCATCGACGCCGAGGCCGGCCCCACCGAGATCGCCGTCCTCGCGGACTCCACCGCCGACCCGGTGCACGTCGCCGCCGACCTGATCAGCCAGGCCGAGCACGACCCGATGGCCGCCTCCGTCCTGGTCACCGCCTCCGAGGAGCTCGCCGAGGCCGTCGAGGCCGAGCTCAAGACCCAGGTCGCCGTCTCCAAGCACGTCGACGACCGGATCGTCCCGGCGCTGGCCGGCCGCCAGTCCGCGATCGTCCTGGTCGACGGCCTGGCGGAGGGCCTGAAGGTCGTGGACGCCTACGGCGCCGAGCACCTGGAGATCCAGACCGCCGACGCCGCCGCCGTCGCCGACCGGGTCCGCAACGCGGGCGCGATCTTCGTCGGCCCCTGGGCCCCGGTCTCGCTCGGCGACTACTGCGCCGGCTCCAACCACGTCCTGCCCACCGGCGGCTGCGCCTGCCACTCCTCGGGCCTGTCCGTGCAGTCCTTCCTGCGCGGCGTCCACATCGTCGACTACACGCGCGACGCGCTCGCCGAGGTCGCCCACCACGTGGTGACCCTCGCCGAGGCCGAGGACCTGCCCGCGCACGGCGCCGCCATCAAGGCCCGGTTCGGGTGGAAGGTGCCGCAGAGCAAGTGACCGCGTACGACAAGGTCGCCATCGACGACCTCCCCATCCGCGACGAGCTGAAGGGCAAGTCCCCGTACGGCGCGCCCCAGCTCGACGTCCCCGTCCAGCTGAACACCAACGAGAACCCGTACCCGCTGCCCGAGCCCCTGGTGGCCCGGATCGCGGAGCGGGTCGCCGAGGCCGCGCGCGGCCTCAACCGCTACCCCGACCGGGACGCGGTCGAGCTGCGCACCGAGCTCGCCCGCTACCTCACCCGTACCGGCAAGCACCCGGTCGCCATGGGCAACGTCTGGGCCGCCAACGGCTCCAACGAGGTCCTCCAGCAGCTGCTCCAGACCTTCGGCGGGCCCGGCCGCACCGCGATCGGCTTCGAGCCCTCGTACTCGATGCACGCCCTGATCGCCCGAGGCACCGGCACCGGCTGGATCTCAGGACCCCGCAACGAGGACTTCACCATCGACCTCGCGGCGGCCGAGCAGGCCATCGCGGAGAACGCGCCGGACGTCGTCTTCGTCACCTCGCCCAACAACCCCACGGGCACCGCCGTCGAGGCCGCGACGGTCCTCGCGCTGTACGAGGCCGCCCAGGCGGCCAAGCCCTCGCTGGTGGTCGTGGACGAGGCGTACGTGGAGTTCAGCCACCGCGACTCGCTGCTGCCCCTCATCGAGGGCCGGCCGAACCTGGTGGTCTCCCGGACCATGTCCAAGGCCTTCGGCGCCGCCGGACTGCGCCTGGGCTACCTCGCCGCCCACCCCGCCGTGGTCGACGCCGTCCAGCTGGTGCGCCTGCCGTACCACCTGTCCGCCGTCACCCAGGCCACCGCGCTCGCCGCCCTGGAGCACACCGACACCCTCCTCGGGTACGTCGAGCAGCTCAAGGCCGAGCGCGACCGCCTCGTCACCGAGCTGCGGGCCATCGGCTACGAGGTCACCGAGTCCGACGCCAACTTCGTCCAGTTCGGCCGCTTCGACGGAGCGGAGGGCTCCCACGCGGCCTGGCAGAAGATCCTCGACCGGGGCGTCCTGGTCCGGGACAACGGCGTACCGGGCTGGCTGCGGGTCACCGCGGGCACCCCCGAAGAGAACGACGCGTTCCTCGACGCGGTTCGTGAGTTGAAGAAGGAGCAGGACGCATGAGCCGCGTAGGCCGCGTTGAGCGCACCACCAAGGAGACGTCCGTCGTCGTCGAGATCGACCTCGACGGCACCGGAAAGGTCGATGTGTCGACCGGGGTCGGTTTCTACGACCACATGCTCGACCAGCTCGGCCGGCACGGTCTGTTCGACCTGACCGTGAAGACCGACGGCGACCTCCACATCGACTCGCACCACACCATCGAGGACACCGCCCTCGCCCTGGGCGCCGCCTTCAAGCAGGCGCTCGGCGACAAGGTCGGCATCTACCGCTTCGGCAACTGCACCGTCCCGCTGGACGAGTCGCTCGCCCAGGTCACCGTGGACCTCTCCGGCCGCCCTTACCTGGTGCACACCGAGCCCGAGAACATGGCGCCGATGATCGGCTCCTACGACACGACGATGACCCGGCACATCATGGAGTCCTTCGTCGCCCAGGCGCAGATCGCCCTGCACGTCCACGTGCCGTACGGGCGCAACGCGCACCACATCGTCGAGTGCCAGTTCAAGGCGCTCGCCCGCGCCCTGCGCTACGCCTCCGAGCGCGACCCGCGCGCCGCCGGAATCCTCCCCTCCACGAAGGGCGCGCTGTAAACGTGAACGGCCTCTCCACCATCCTGATCGTCGTCGGGCTCTTCCTGCTCGGCGGCATCTACTCCTTCGCCAAGCAGAAGATGCCCAAGGGCCTCATCGTGCTGCTCTCCATCGGCGCCGCCATGTGCCTGGCGGCCGGTGTGCTGCGGCTGGACGTGTGGTCATGAGCGTGACGGGCTCCAAGAAGGTCGTCGTCTTCGACTACGGCTTCGGCAACGTCCGCTCCGCCGAGCGGGCCCTCGCCCGGGTCGGCGCCGACGTCGAGATCACCCGCGACTACGAGCGGGCCATGAACGCCGACGGGCTCCTCGTCCCCGGTGTCGGTGCCTTCTCCGCCTGCATGGAGGGCCTCAAGGAGGCCCGCGGCGACTGGATCATCGGGCGCCGGCTCTCCGGCGGCCGCCCGGTCATGGGCATCTGCGTCGGCATGCAGATCCTCTTCGCCCGTGGCATCGAGCACGGCGTGGAGACCGAGGGCCTCGACGAGTGGCCCGGCTCGGTCGAGCCGCTGAAGGCGCCGGTCGTGCCCCACATGGGCTGGAACACGGTCGACGCGCCCGAGGGCAGCGAGCTCTTCGCCGGCCTCGACGCCGACACCCGCTACTACTTCGTGCACTCCTACGGGGTGCGCCAGTGGGAGCTGGAGATCGGCAACCCGCACATCCGTGCCCCCAAGGTGACCTGGTCCACCCATGGCGAGCCGTTCGTCTCCGCGGTGGAGAACGGGGCCCTGTGGGCGACCCAGTTCCACCCCGAGAAGTCCGGCGACGCCGGCGCCCAGCTCCTCACCAACTGGATCGGAACCCTGTGACCAGCGCGCTCGAACTCCTCCCCGCCGTAGACGTCCGCGACGGCCAGGCCGTCCGCCTGGTGCACGGCGAGTCCGGCACCGAGACCTCCTACGGCTCGCCCCTGGAGGCCGCCCTCGCGTGGCAGCGCTCCGGCGCCGAGTGGCTGCACCTGGTCGACCTGGACGCCGCCTTCGGCACCGGCGACAACCGGCAGCTGGTCCGCGAGGTCACCGAAGCCATGGACATCAAGGTCGAGCTCTCCGGCGGCATCCGCGACGACGCCTCGCTGGCCGCCGCCCTGGCCACCGGCTGCACCCGCGTCAACCTGGGAACCGCCGCCCTGGAGACGCCCGAGTGGGTCGCCAAGGTCATCGCCGAGCACGGCGACAAGATCGCCGTCGGCCTGGATGTGCGCGGCACGACCCTGCGCGGCCGGGGCTGGACCCGTGACGGCGGCGACCTGTACGAGACGCTGGCCCGCCTCGACTCCGAGGGCTGCGCCCGCTACGTGGTCACCGACATCGCCAAGGACGGCACCCTGGAGGGCCCCAACCTGGAGCTCCTGCGGAACGTCTGCGCGGCCACCGACAAGCCCGTCGTGGCCTCCGGCGGCGTCTCCTCCCTGGACGACCTGCGGGCCCTGTCCGGCCTGGTCCCGCTGGGCGTCGAGGGCGCGATCGTCGGCAAGGCGCTGTACGCCAAGGCGTTCACCCTGGAAGAGGCCCTGAAGGCGGTGGCCGTATGACCGACTCCGTACGCAAGGTCGTGACCGGCGCCCCCTGGGAGGAGCAGTTCGGCTACTCCCGCGCGGTGGAGCTGCCGAACGGGACCGTCCTGGTCTCCGGCTGCACCTCCGTGGTGGGCGGCGTGATCGCCGACGGCGGTCCGTACGACCAGACCGTCAACTCCTTCAACGTGGCCTTCGACGCGTTGAAGCAGCTGGGTCTGGGCGCCGAGCACGTCGTCCGCACCCGTATGTACCTCACCCACGCGCGCGATGTGGACGAGGTCGGCCGGGCCCACAAGGAGCTCTTCGACGCCGTCCGCCCCGCCGCCTCCATGATCATCGTCTCCGGCTTCGTCGACCCCCGTCTGGTCGTCGAGGTCGAGGTCGAGGCGTACCGCCCCGAGGCCACCGAGGGAGACCCCGCATGAGCCTCGCCGTACGCGTGATCCCCTGCCTGGACGTGGACAACGGCCGGGTCGTCAAGGGCGTCAACTTCCAGAACCTGCGGGACGCGGGCGACCCCGTCGAGATGGCCAAGCTGTACGACGCCGAGGGCGCCGACGAGCTGACCTTCCTCGACATCACCGCCTCCTCCGGCAACCGGGAGACCACCTACGACGTGGTGCGCCGCACCGCCGAGCAGGTCTTCATCCCGCTGACCGTCGGCGGCGGGGTCCGCTCCGCCGAGGACGTCGACAAGCTGCTGCGGGCCGGCGCGGACAAGGTGGGCGTCAACACCGCCGCCATCGCCCGCCCGGAGCTGATCCGCGAGATCGCCGAGCGCTTCGGCCGCCAGGTGCTCGTCCTGTCGGTCGACGCCCGCCGTACCGAGACCGGCTCCTTCGAGGTCACCACGCACGGCGGGCGCCGGGGCACCGGCATCGACGCCGTCGAGTGGGCGCACCGGGCCGCCGAGCTGGGCGCGGGGGAGATCCTGCTCAACTCGATGGACGCGGACGGCACCAAGGACGGCTACGACACCGAGATGATCGCGGCCGTGCGCAAGCACGTGACCGTGCCGGTGATCGCCTCCGGCGGCGCCGGCAAGCTGTCCGACTTCCCGCCGGCCATCGCGGCGGGCGCGGACGCGGTGCTCGCGGCCTCCGTCTTCCACTTCGGCGATCTGCGGATCGGCGAGGTCAAGCAGGCGCTGAAGGAGGCGGGCCACCAGGTCCGCTGATCGCAGGCTGTGTGAGGAGGCCCCCGGGATCCCCGGGGGCCTCCTCCTTTGCCCAGATGTGCAGGATTATTTGCGCAACATCCATTGCGCAAGTTTTCTTTCCTATCTAGGGTCGTGACATGACCTCGTCGGAGAACCGCCGGATCACCGATCTCGGCACCCTCAAAGCCATCTCCCACCCGCTGCGGATGCGCCTCTACCGCGCCCTCTTCGTGGCCCGCACCGCCACCGCCTCCCAGCTCGCCGACCAGGTCGACGAGGCCGTCTCCCTCGTCAGCTACCACCTGCGCAAGCTGGCCGAGCACGGCCTCATCGAGGAGGCCGAGACCCAGTCCGCCGACGGCCGCGAGCGCTGGTGGCAGCCCAGCTCCTACGGATTCAGCATCCGCGAGGAGGACCTCGACGGCGCGCCCGAACTCGCCGCCGCGAGCGCCGCGTTCGGCCGCACCGTCAACGCCCAGCGCACCGAGATGCATCGCCGCTTCCTCGACGAGCGGCACACCTGGTCCGAGGCCTGGCGGTCCGCCGCCCTCAGCTCGGAGTGGCTGCCCCGGCTCACCTCCGCCGAACTCGCCGCACTCGGCGAGGAGCTCGACGCGGTCCTCAGGAAGTACGACGCGCGGGCCCGCGCCGCCGAGGCCGCGGGCGAGACCGAGGGACGCGAGAACGTCGCCGTCCACCTCCTCGGCTTCCCGTACCGGGGCTGAGTCGATGGCCACCACCACGGCCCCCGCCGCACCCGCGCGCCCCGCCCACCGCGACCCGAACGTGCTGCGCTGGGCCGGCGCCTACACCGCCTCCACGCTCGGCGACAGCGTCTACTACCTCGCCCTGTCCTGGAGCGTCGTCAGCACCGGCACCCCCGTCCAGGCCGGACTCGTCCTCGCCGTCGGCGCCGTGCCCCGCGCGCTGCTCATGCTCGGCGGGGGAGTGGTCGCCGACCGCTTCGGCCCGCGCCGGGTGGTCATCGGCTCCGACGCGGTCCGCTGCCTCGTCGTCCTCGGCCTCGCCGCCGTCCTCTTCCTCACCTCGCCGGGCCTGTGGGTGCTCGCCGCCGCCGCGCTCGTCTTCGGCACCGTCGACGCCCTGTTCCTGCCCGCGGTCGGCGCCCTGCCGCCGCGCATCGCCCCGCCCGACCAACTCGCCCGGATCCAGGGCCTGCGCGGCCTCGCGTACCGCAGCGGCGCCGTCCTCGGCGGCCCGCTCGGCGGACTCGCGGTCGCCGTCGGCGGCCCGGCCACCGCCTTCGGGGCCGCCGGCGTCCTCTTCGCCCTCTCGATCCCCCTGCTGTGCGCGCTGCGGCTCCGCCCGCTCCCGGCCGCCGAGGAGGCCCGCGGCGGCACCGCCCTGAGCGACCTCGCCGACGGCCTGCGCTATCTGCGCGGGCACCGCGTCCTCGGCCCGCTGATCGTCATCGTGCTCCTCAGCGACCTCGGCTTCGCGGGCCCCCTCAACGTCGGCCTCGCCGTCCTGGCCGAGCAGCGCGGCTGGGGCGCGTCCGGCATCGGCTGGATCCTCGCCGGCTTCGGCACGGGCGCGGGCGCCGCCTCGCTGCTCCTGACCGTACGGGGACACGTACCGCGCGCCGGGGCCGTCAGCGGCTGGACCATGATCCTGGGCGCCGTCGCCATCGGCGCGCTCGCCTACGCGCCGCTGCTGCCCGTCGCGGTCGCCGTCGCCCTGGCCATCGGCCTGCTCGCCGGACTCTCCGGAGCGCTGTGCAACGCCCTCCTCCAGACCCACTGCGACCCCGCCTACCTCGGCCGCGTCACCGCCGTGGCCGGCCTCTGCTCCCTCGGCCTCGCCCCGCTCAGCTACCCGCTCACCGGCGCGGCGATCGGCCTGTGGGGCCTCGGCCCGGTGTACGTGGTGAGCGCGTCCGTCTGCGCCCTGTCGGGGGTGTACGGGCTCCTCGTCCCGGCGGTCCGCAGGGCGGAGCTGTCGAAGTAGACAGCGCCGCTCCCTGTACGGATGGATCGCGCCGCTCCCTGTACGGACGGACAGCGCCGCTCCCTGTACGGATAGACAGCGCCGCTCCCTGAACGCCCCGGCTCAGATCCCCAGCTGCTTCGTCTCGTGCAGCCGGTCCACGGCCTCCTGCTCGCCGTCCAGGGACACCTTCGCCGCGTCCTGGCGCCCGAACAGGAACATCGTCAGCTCGCCCGGCTCCCCGGAGACCGTCACCACCGGGGTGCCCTTGTGCGCCACCGCCGTCTGCCCGTTCGGGCGGCGCAGCACCAGGCCGACCGGGGCCTTGCGGCCGAGCAGCCGGGCGGACTTCTCCAGGCGCGACCAGAGCGCGTCGGAGAAGACCGGGTCGAGTTCGCGCGCCGACCAGTCCGGCTGAGCCCGGCGCACGTCCTCGGCGTGGACATAGAACTCCACCACGTTCGCGCCCTCGTCCACCTGCTTGATCGTGAACGGGGAGAGCTTCGGCGGACCCGTGCGGATGAGCTGGATCAGCTCCTCGTACGGCTTCTCCGCGAACTCCGCCTGCACCCGCTCCAGCCTGGCCTTCAGCGCCGGCACCACCGAACCGGCCGCCGCGTCCGGGCGGCGCTCGCGCACCACCACATGGGCGGCCAGATCCCGGGTCCGCCACCCCTCGCAGAGCGTGGCCGCGTCCGGGCCGGCCGCCTCCAACAGGTCGGCGAGCAGAAGGCGTTCACGCTTGGCATGGGTCGACATGCTCGCCAGGGTACGACCGCGCCCACCCGTCCGCCCAGTGGACGCACCGCCGGACCTCCCCACCGGGCGCGGCAGAATGGCGGCATGAGCAGCACGCCCCGCACCCCCAGCGACCTCGATCCGGCCATCGCCGCCCGCCTCAAGCGGAGCGAGGACGGTCTCGTCCCCGCCATCGCGCAGCAGTACGACACCGGCGAGGTGCTCATGCTCGGCTGGATGGACGACGAGGCCCTGCACCGCACCCTCACCACCGGCCGCTGCACCTACTGGTCCCGCAGCCGCCGGGAGTACTGGGTCAAGGGCGACACCTCCGGCCACGTCCAGCACGTCAAGTCGGTGGCGCTCGACTGCGACGCCGACACGATCCTGGTCACGGTCGACCAGGAGGGCGCCGCCTGTCACACCGGCGCCCGGACCTGCTTCGACGCCGACGTCCTCCTCGCGGCCGAGTAGGGTCTGGCGCCATGGATCTCGAGCACTTCCGCAAGCTGGCGGCCGACCGCCGCGTCATCCCCGTCAGCCGCAGGCTCCTCGCGGACGGCGACACCCCGGTCGGGCTCTACCGCAAGCTGGCCGCCGAACGCCCCGGCACCTTCCTCCTCGAATCCGCGGAGAACGGGCGCAGCTGGTCCCGCTACTCCTTCATCGGAGTCCGCAGCGACGCGACCCTCACCGTCCAGGACGGCGAGGCGCACTGGCTCGGCACCCCGCCGGTCGGCGTCCCCGTCGACGGCGACCCGCTGGCCGCCCTCAAGGCGACCGTCGAGACCCTCCACACGCCCCGCGACCTCGCGGCGGGCATGCCCCCCTTCACCGGCGGCATGGTCGGCTACCTCGGCTACGACATCGTCCGCCGCCTGGAGCGCATCGGCGAGCACGGCGGCGACGACCTCAAGCTGCCCGAGCTCACCATGCTGCTCACCAGCGACCTCGCCGTCCTCGACCACTGGGACGGCACGGTCCTGCTGATCGCCAACGCGATCAACCACAACGACCTGGAGACCGGCGTCGACGAGGCGTACGCGGACGCCGTCGCCCGGCTCGACGCGATGGAGGCCGACCTGGCCCGCCCGGTCGCCACCGTCCCCGCCGCCCTGCCCGCCTCCGAACTCCCCGAGTTCTCCGCCCTGTGGGGCGGCAAGGCCTACCAGGACGCCGTCGAGGACATCAAGGAGCGCATCCGGGCCGGCGAGGCCTTCCAGGTGGTGCCCTCGCAGCGCTTCGAGACCCCGTGCGCCGCGAGCGCCCTGGACGTCTACCGGGTCCTGCGGGCCACCAACCCCTCCCCGTACATGTACCTCTTCCGCTTCGAGAACGGCTTCGACGTCGTCGGCTCCTCGCCCGAGGCGCTGGTCAAGGTCGAGGACGGGCGAGCGATGGTCCACCCGATCGCCGGCACCCGGCACCGCGGCGCCACCCCGCAGGAGGACCACGACCTGGCCGAGGAGCTGCTCGCCGACCCCAAGGAGCGCGCCGAGCACCTGATGCTCGTCGACCTCGGCCGCAACGACCTCGGCCGGGTCTGCGAGCCGGGCTCCGTCGAGGTCGTCGACTTCATGTCGATCGAGCGCTACTCGCACGTCATGCACATCGTCTCCACCGTGACCGGCACCGTCGCCGAGGGGAAGACCGCCTTCGACGTGCTCACCGCCTGCTTCCCGGCCGGCACCCTCTCCGGCGCGCCCAAGCCTCGCGCGATGCAGATCATCGAGGAGCTCGAACCGACCAGGCGCGGCCTGTACGGCGGGTGTGTCGGGTATCTCGACTTCGCCGGGGACTCCGACACGGCCATCGCCATCCGCACCGCGCTGCTCCGCGACGGCACCGCGTACGTGCAGGCGGGCGCCGGTGTCGTCGCCGACTCCGACCCGGTCGGCGAGGACAACGAGTGCCGCAACAAGGCCGCGGCGGTGCTCCGCGCCGTCCACACCGCCAACCGGATGACCACGACCGGATGAACGGACACTGAGCCGGTAGGGGATAGTGGGGTACGTGAGTGCCGTACCCGTACCCCAGCCCCGAGCCGCCCGCCCGGTCGGCGCCGCCTCCTCGGGCGCCCGCCGCAGCCTGGCCGCGGCCCTCCTGCTCGGCGCCCTCGGAGCCACCGTCGTGCTGCTCTCCGCGGGCCAGATCTGGGCCGAGGGCACCGCGGCCGTCGGCGGCGGCGCCGTGCCCGTCCAGGCCGACGGCGGCACCGTCACCGGCGTGCCGACGGCGCTGGCGATCGTCGGCCTCGCCGCGCTCGTCGCCGTCTTCGCGGTCCGCCGCACCGGCCGCACCCTGGTCGCCGCCCTGCTCGCCCTCAGCGGCGCGGGAGCGGCCCTCGCCGCCGTCCTCGGCGCCTCCGACAGCGCCGCCCTGAACGCCGAGGCGGCCCGTATCAGCGGCAACACCGCCGCCGTCGTCGACGGCCTCAGCCACACCGTCTGGCCGTACGTGACGGCCGCCGGCGCCGTCCTCATCCTGGCCGCCGGGCTCTTCGCCCTGCGCTACGGCAAGGCCTGGCCCGCCATGGGCGGCCGCTACGAGCGCTCCGGCGCACCCCGCGCGGCACGCCGCTCCGCGACGGCCGATCCGGACCGCCCCGAGGAGCTGTGGAAGGCCCTCGACCGCGGCGAGGACCCCACCCGCGGCGACTGACGGGCGGACCGCGGGCGCGACGCGTGATCGTTCGGGCACCCCGATTCATCTCCGCGCCCCCATGTGCGGAAGAATGAGACGTCACCACCGAGCAACATCAACGAGGAGCAACTCATGGCGGGCAGCGCCCACGGACACACCCCGGCCGCCTGGACCGGTGTCATCATCTCCTTCATCGGCTTCTGCATCGCCGGAGTCTTCATGGTGGCGGCCAACGTGCCCGGCTTCTGGGGCGGCATCGGCGTCATCGTCCTCGGCGGCATCGTCGGCGGCGTGATGAAGGTCGCGGGCCTCGGCATGCCGAAGCAGTCGGCCGCCGTCGTCGCCGCCCGTGAGGTCGCCACCGAGAGCGTCAAGGCCCGCGCCTGACGCTCCCAGTTCACCCGGAAGGCGCAGTCCCGCGACGCGGGGCTGCGCCTTCGCGCGTCAGGGGCGAGAATCACCGGGTGGACGTGAAGCCGACGGCGCAGGCCGAGACCGAACCCGTACGGGACGCGTGGGGGCCGCCACCCGGCCCGTACGCCGCCCCCGTGCCGCCCAGGCCCCTCGCCCGGCGGCTGCTCGCCCCGCTCGGCACCCTCGCCGGGGTCGCCGCCGCCTTCGCGTACGTCGGCACGGTCGACCCCAACGAACCCGGCCACTACCCCGTCTGTCCGCTGCTCCGCTTCACCGGGATCTACTGCCCCGGCTGCGGCGGTCTGCGCAGCGCCCACGCCTTCGTCCACGGCGACCTCGGCGCCGCACTCGGCGCGAACGCGCTGGCCGTCGTCGGGTACGGCGTCTTCGCGGTCGTCATGGCCGTCTGGCTGATTCGCGCCATCAAGGGCGTCCCGATGCGCCTGGCCGTCTCCCCGGTCCTGTGGTGGGGCGTAGGGGCCGTTCTGGCCCTTTTCACCCTGGTGCGGAACCTCCCGTTCGGCTCCGCGCTGGCCCCCTGAAGTCCCAGCAGGTGGGACGCGTCCCCAACCGATGCGGGTCCGGGGCCCACCTGCGGATACCATCGACATGGCTGAACACTGTTCCTCGGCGTTCATCAACACCGTCACCGTCCCGGAAGGGGGCCTCTCGCGTGAGTGTGCTCGACGAGATCATCGAAGGCGTGCGCGCCGACCTCGCAGAGCGGCAGGCGCGGGTCTCCCTCGACGAGCTCAAGGAGCGCGCCGCCAAGGCGCCGCAGGCCAAGGACGGTGTCGCCGCGCTGCGCGGCGACGGCGTCAAGGTGATCTGCGAGGTCAAGCGCTCCAGCCCGTCCAAGGGCGCGCTCGCCGCCATCGCCGACCCGGCCGCCCTCGCCGCCGACTACGAGGCGGGCGGCGCCGCCGTCATCTCCGTCCTCACCGAGCAGCGCCGCTTCGGCGGCTCGCTCGCCGACCTGGAGGCCGTCCGCGCCCGGGTCGACATCCCGGTCCTGCGCAAGGACTTCATCGTCACGGCCTACCAGCTCTGGGAAGCGCGGGCGTACGGAGCGGATCTCGCGCTCCTCATCGTCGCCGCCCTGGAGCAGGAGGCGCTGGTCTCCCTCATCGAGCGGGCCGAGTCCATCGGCCTGACCCCGCTGGTCGAGGTCCACGACGAGGACGAGGTCGAGCGGGCGGTCGAGGCGGGCGCCCGGATCATCGGCGTCAACGCGCGCAACCTGAAGACCCTCAAGGTCGACCGCTCCACCTTCGAGCGCGTCGGGCCCGAGATCCCTGACCACATCGTCAAGGTCGCCGAGTCCGGTGTGCGCGGTCCGCACGACCTGATCGCGTACGCCAACGCCGGCGCCGACGCGGTCCTGGTCGGCGAGTCGCTGGTCACCGGCCGCGACCCGAAGACCGCCGTCGCCGACCTGGTCGCCGCCGGCGCCCACCCGGCCCTGCGCCACGGCCGGAGCTGACCTCCGCCATGACCGTCCGACGCGCCACGCCGACCCCGCCAGAGGTCCCGTCGGCGCGCCGTACTCTCCTCCGCACCGCCGCCGCGCCCGCCCACGCCCCGCTGGCCCGGGGCTGCCGGCCGCGCGGCTGCCGCGCACCCGCCCGCCGTGTCCACGGCCGCCGGGTCCGGTACGTGATCGGCGACGAGCCGGGCCAGGTCAACGGCATGCGATGGCGCCCGCGCCAGGCGCACACCACCACCAACACGTAGCCACGCCCGAGCCCGGCCCGTAACTCCCGCCACGCGCGCGGGCAGCCGAGCCGACCCACTCAGCGAGGCCGCCACCCCGTGTCTCCCATGCCACCCCGCGCGGGCACGCGTCCCCCCCCCCGGGGGGGGCGCGGTCCCGTCCTTGCCCACCCCCGTGTGGGCGGGGGGTGCGGTCCCGCCCTTGCCCACCCCCGTGTGGGCCGGGGCGCCGTCCCACCCTTGCCCACCCCCGTGTGGGCCGGGGCGCCGTCCCAGCCTTGCCCACCCCCGTGTGGGCAATCGTCCCGCTGGGGCGGGACGGGTGGGCACACGGGACGGCGCCCTCTGCGGCGCCTTCGCTCCTAGTGCCTTGACCCGCACCCACCAGTGCGGCGCACCGGGGGCGGGGCGTTCAGGCGCGGAAGCCTAGGCCCGGCAGGGGGCGCCGTTCCGTTGTGCCCACCCGTTCCGCCCTGCGGAACGATTGCCCACAACGGGGCGGGGCGGGGCGGCACGGGTGGACGTGGGGGATCGTGCGCATACCGTGACCACTTCCAGCACGCGTACCCGGGGCACCCGCCCCGCGAGGAGCAACCGCATGTCCAGCGAGTTCTTCATTCCGGACCCGGAGGGTCAGATTCCGACCCCCGAGGGCTACTTCGGCGCCTACGGCGGCAAGTTCATCCCCGAGGCCCTCGTCGCCGCAGTCGACGAGGTCGCCGTCGAGTACGACAAGGCCAAGGCCGACCCCGAGTTCGCCCGCGAGCTCAACGACCTGATGGTCAACTACACGGGCCGCCCCAGCGCCCTCACCGAGGCCCCCCGCTTCGCCGAGCACGCCGGCGGCGCCCGCGTCTTCCTCAAGCGCGAGGACCTCAACCACACCGGCTCGCACAAGATCAACAACGTGCTCGGCCAGACCCTGCTCACCAAGCGCATGGGCAAGACCCGCGTCATCGCGGAGACCGGCGCGGGACAGCACGGCGTCGCCACCGCCACCGCCTGCGCCCTCTTCGGCCTCGACTGCACCATCTACATGGGCGAGGTCGACACCCAGCGCCAGGCCCTCAACGTGGCCCGCATGCGCATCCTCGGCGCCGAGGTCATCGCCGTGAAGTCCGGCAGCCGCACCCTCAAGGACGCCATCAACGAGGCGTTCCGCGACTGGGTCGCCAACGTCGACAACACCCACTACCTCTTCGGCACCGTCGCGGGCCCGCACCCCTTCCCCGCCATGGTCCGCGACTTCCACCGCGTCATCGGCGTCGAGGCCCGCCGCCAGATCCTGGAGCGCGCCGGCCGCCTCCCCGACGCGGCCATCGCCTGCGTCGGCGGCGGATCCAACGCCATCGGCCTCTTCCACGCCTTCATCCCGGACGCCGACGTCCGCCTGATCGGCTGCGAACCGGCCGGCCACGGCGTCGAGACCGGCGAGCACGCGGCCACCCTGACCGCGGGCGAGCCCGGCATCCTGCACGGCTCCCGCTCCTACGTCCTCCAGGACGAGGAGGGCCAGATCACCGAGCCGTACTCGATCTCCGCCGGACTCGACTACCCCGGCATCGGCCCCGAGCACGCCTACCTCAAGGACAGCGGCCGAGGCGAGTACCGCGCCGTCACCGACGACGCCGCCATGCAGGCCCTGCGCCTGCTCTCCCGTACCGAGGGCATCATCCCGGCCATCGAGTCGGCGCACGCCCTCGCCGGAGCCCTGGAGGTCGGCAAGGAGCTCGGCAAGGACGCGCTGCTCCTCGTCAACCTCTCCGGGCGCGGCGACAAGGACATGGATACCGCGGCTCGCTACTTCGGGCTGTACGACAACGGAGCCGAGGGGGCCGCCAAGTGACCGGGAACATCCACCTGCTCAGCGACACCCTGGCCAAGGCCAAGGCCGAGAACCGCGCCGCGCTCATCGCGTACCTCCCGGCCGGGTTCCCGACCGTGGACGGCGGCATCGCCGCCATCAAGGCGGTCTTCGACGGCGGCGCCGACGTCGTCGAGGTCGGTCTGCCGCACAGCGACCCGGTCCTCGACGGCCCGGTCATCCAGACCGCCGACGACATCGCCCTGCGCGGCGGCGTCAAGATCGCCGACGTCATGCGCACGGTACGGGAGGCCCACGCGGCCACCGGCAAGCCGGTCCTCGTCATGACCTACTGGAACCCCATCGACCGCTACGGCGTCGAGCGCTTCACCGAGGAGCTCGCCGCGGCCGGCGGCGCGGGCTGCATCCTGCCCGACCTGCCGGTCCAGGAGTCCGCCCTCTGGCGTGAGCACGCCGACAAGCACGGTCTCGCGACCGTCTTCGTCGTCGCGCCCAGCAGCCAGGACGCCCGGCTCGCCACGATCACCGCGGCCGGTTCCGGCTTCGTCTACGCCGCCTCCCTCATGGGAGTCACCGGCACCCGCGCGTCGGTCGGCGAGCAGGCCTCCGACCTCGTCCGCCGCACCCGGGCCACCTCGGACCTGCCGGTCTGCGTCGGCCTCGGCGTCTCCAACGCGGAGCAGGCGAAGGAGGTCGCGGGCTTCGCCGACGGCGTCATCGTCGGCTCCGCCTTCGTCCAGCGGATCCTCGACGCCGACGGCGACGAGACCGCCGCGCTCGGCGCCGTAAGGGAACTGGCGGCCGAACTCGCCGAGGGCGTGCGCCGCACCGCGTAACCCATACGGGTGGATTTCGGACCGGGGAGGCACGGTGGTGCCTCCCCGGTTCGTTGCTGAGGGCGTGAGCGAGAAGAACAGTGACGGTACCCAGAGCGCGCGGGAGCGCCTCCAGCAGCAGCGGCAGCGCGACAAGGCCCGTGAGAAGCAGCGGCGCGTCCTCATCGTGTCGGCCGCGGTCGTCGGCGTCCTCGGCCTGGCCGCCGTCGTCGGCGTGATCGCCGCCAACAGCGGCGGCAAGGGCAGCTCCGACAAGGCAGGCCCCGTGGTCGCCCCCACCGGCGCCATCGGCGGCGACAAGCCCGCCATCCCCCAGGGCAGGCCGGACGCCCCGTCCACGCTCGCGATCTGGGAGGACTTCCGCTGCCCCGCCTGCGCCCAGTTCGAGAACTTCTTCCGGGACACCATCCACGAGCTGGAGGCCTCGGGCGCCGTCAAGGCCGAGTACCACCTCGCCACCCTCATCGACGGGAACATGGGCGGCAGCGGCTCCCTGCGCGCCGCGAACGCGGCGGCCTGCGCCCAGGACGCCGGGAAGTTCACGCAGTACCACGACGTGCTCTACATCAACCAGCCGCAGGAGACCGACGACGCCTACGCGAAGAACAGCAGGCTCATCGAGCTCGCCGCGAAGGTCCCCGGCCTCGACACGCCCACCTTCCGCAGCTGCGTCGAGGACGGCACCCACGACGCCTGGGTGAAGAAGTCGAACGACGCCTTCAAGGCCAGCGAGTTCACCGGCACCCCGTCCGTCCTGCTCAACGGCGAATCGATCTTCCCGTCGAAGGGGAACGAGCAGATCTCCCCGGAGAATCTGAAGAAGTGGGTCGCCGAGGCCAACAAGGGCAAGAAGGCGGGCACGGCCTCCCCGGCCGAGTAGTTACGGAGAAGTTGCCGGGCTGGCTGCCGCCAGGCCCGCCCGGCAAGGTAGCGTCGGACCTGCCATGGACCTTGCCTACATTCCCAGCCCGTCGACCGGCGTGATCCACCTCGGACCGATCCCGCTGCGCGGCTATGCCTTCTGCATCATCATCGGTGTCTTCGTCGCCGTCTGGCTCGGCAACAAGCGCTGGATCGCCCGGGGCGGCACCGCCGGCACCGTGGCCGACATCGCCGTCTGGGCCGTGCCCTTCGGCCTCGTCGGCGGCCGGCTCTACCACGTGATCACCGACTACCAGCTGTACTTCAGCGAGGGTGAGAACTGGGTCGACGCCTTCAAGATCTGGGAGGGCGGCCTCGGTATCTGGGGCGCCATCGCGCTCGGTGCCGTCGGCGCCTGGATCGGCTGCCGCCGCCGCGGCATCCCGCTCCCGGCGTACGCGGACGCCATCGCGCCCGGTATCGCCCTCGCCCAGGCCATCGGCCGCTGGGGCAACTGGTTCAACCAGGAGCTCTACGGCAAGCCGACCGACCTGCCCTGGGCGCTGAAGATCACCGCGGGCCCCAACCGCGAAGCCGGCCTCTACCACCCGACCTTCCTCTACGAGTCGCTGTGGTGCGTCGCCGTCGCGCTCCTGGTCATCTGGGCGGACCGCCGCTTCAAGCTGGGCCACGGCCGCGCCTTCGCGCTGTACGTCGCCGCGTACTGCGCGGGCCGCGTCTGGACCGAGTACCTGCGCGTCGACGAGGCGCACCACATCCTCGGCCTGCGGCTGAACGTGTGGACGGCGATCATCGTCTTCGTCCTCGCGGTCGTCTACATGGTGATCTCCGCGAAGGTCCGCCCGGGCCGCGAGGAGATCGTGGAGCCGAAGGCGGCCGAGAAGGACGCCAAGGAGAAGGCCGAGAAGGACGAGAAGGCCGACGCCGAGGGTGCGAAGGCCGACGCCGAGGGCGACGCCAAGAAGGATGCCGACGGGGACGACGCTCCCCGGGACGAGGCGGGCGAGGCGTCCGCCGACGCGCCGGCCGAGGACGCCGACGCCAAGGACGGCGCGGACAAGCCCGCCGGGGCCGGCGGGCGCTGACCCGGAGGATCCGGGCGACAGACACACGGCGAAGGGCCGTCGGGACCATCGGGTCCCGGCGGCCCTTCCGTATGTCGCCCTCAGGCCGTACGGGCCGCCAGGGCCAGGACGCGGCGGGCGCCCTCGACCACCGCCGCGTCCACGAAGCGGCCGTCGGGGAGCGCGAGCGCCCCCTCCTCGGTCTCCGCCGCCTTGACGACCTCCTCGGCCGCGGCGATCTCGTCGGGCGTGGGGAGATAGGCCCGCGCGATGACCGGGAGCTGGCGGGGGTGGATCGCGGCCCTGCCGAGGAAGCCCAGAGCCCGGCCCCGCGCGCACCCCGCGGCCAGCGCGTCCAGGTCGCGGACGTCGGGGTGGACCGACTGGACCGGGGGCGGCAGCGCGGCGGCGCGGGCGGCGACCACGATCCGGCTGCGCGGCCAGTCGAGGCCGCTGTCCTCCCGTACGCCCAGATCGGCCCGGAGGTCCGCCTCGCCGAGGGCGATGCCGTGGACCGAGGGATGGGCGGCGGCGATGGCGTAGGCGTGCTCCACGGCCAGGGCGTTCTCCAGGAGCGGGTAGAGCGGGAGGCCCTGGGCGAGCTCGGCGATCCGGTGGATGTCAGTGGGGTGTGTCACCTTGGGAACACGGAGAGCGACGATCCCGGGGAGGGGTGCGAGTGCGGGGATGTCACGGGGTGCGTGGATGCGGACATGGATCGGTACGGGGTGGGGCTCGGCGAGCAGTTCGGCGGTGGCGGCCAGGGCGTAGGCCCTGCGGTCCGGGGCCACCGAGTCCTCCAGGTCCACGATGACGACGTCGGCTCCGGAGGTGAGGGCCCGGCGGACGGTGGACGGGCGGTCACCGGGCGCGTAGAGCCAGGTGAGGGGGAGGGGAGCGGGTCCGGGGGGTGTGACGGGGCCGGTCATACGGCTCCCTCCGCGCGCAGGGCGTCGATCTCGGTTCCGGTGAGGCCCAGTTCGGTGAGGAGTGCGGTGGTGTCGGCGCCGTGCGGCCGGCCGGCCCAGCGGATTCCGCCGGGGGTGCCGGAGAGCCGGAAGAGGACGTTCTGCATGCGGAGCGGGCCCAGTTCGGGGTCCGGGACCTCGGTGACGGTGCCGAGTGCCTGGAACTGGGGGTCGGCGAGCACGTCCCGGACGTCGTAGACCGGGGCGATGGCGGCCTCCGCCTTCTCGAACGCGGCCATGGCCTCGTCGCGGGTGTGGCGGGCGATCCAGGAGCCGACCGCCTCGTCCAGGAGCTCCGCGTGGGCGGCCCGGCCGGTGCCGTCGGCGAACCAGGGCTCGGCGATCAGCTCCGGCCGGCCGACCAGGCGCAGCACGCGCTCGGCGATGGACTGGGCCGAGGTGGAGACGGCGACCCAGGAGCCGTCGGCGGTCCGGTAGGTGTTGCGCGGGGCGTTGTTGCGGGAGCGGTTGCCGGTGCGGGGCTGGACGTATCCGAGCTGGTCGTACCAGAGGAGGTGGGGTCCGATGACGGAGAGCATCGGTTCGATGATGGCCAGGTCGACGACCTGGCCCTGGCCGGTGGTGTTCCTGGCGGTGAGTGCCGTCATCACCGCGTACGCGGTGGCGAGGGCGGCGATGGAGTCGGCGAGGCCGAAGGGCGGCAGGGTCGGCGGTCCCTCGGGTTCGCCGGTGATGGCGGCGAAGCCGCTCATGGCCTCGGCGAGGGTGCCGAAGCCGGGCCGGTGGGCGTACGGGCCGAACTGGCCGAAGCCGGTGACCCGGGCGAGCACGAGGCGCGGGTTGACGGTGGACAGCTCGTCCCAGCCGAGGTCCCAGCGCTCCAGGGTGCCGGGCCGGAAGTTCTCCACGATCACGTCGGCGTCGGCGGCGAGCCGCAGCAGGGTGTCGCGGCCGCCGGGGGTGGACAGGTCGAGGGTCATGGTCCGCTTGTTGCGGCCCAGGACCTTCCACCACAGACCGACCCCGTCCTTCGCCGGGCCGTGGCCGCGCGAGGGGTCGGGCCTGCGGGGGTGCTCGATCTTGACCACGTCGGCGCCGAAGTCGCCGAGCATCATCGCCGCGAGCGGACCGGCGAAGAGGGTGGCGAGGTCGAGGACGCGCAGTCCGCGCAGGGGCGGGGCCGGGGCGGTGGATGTGTCGGCGGCGGTCATGCGGGGTCGGCCTCCAGCGCACCGGCCGCCGCCTCGATCTCGGAGCGGTACGGCATCGAGGTGGACGCGCCGGGGCGCTGGACCGAGAGCGCGGCGGCGGCCGAGGCCCAGGCCAGGGCGTCCGCCACCGGCCGGCCCTCGGCCAGGGCGACGGCCAGGGCGCCGACGAAGGTGTCGCCCGCGGCGGTGGTGTCCACGGCCCGGACGCGGGGCGCGGGCACGGCGACCGGTTCGGCGTCGCGCGCGGCGTACAGGCAGCCGGCGGAGCCGAGGGTGACCACGACCTCGGGGACGTCCCGCAGCAGGGCCCGCGCGGCGGCGTGCGGGTCGGTGAGACCGGTGAGGGCGGCGGCCTCGTGCTCGTTGGGCACCAACAGGTCCGTCACGGAGAGGAGTTCGGCGGGCAGGGCCCGCGCGGGAGCGGGGGTGAGGACGGTGCGCACGCCGAGGCCGCGGGCGGTGCGGGCGCCCTCGACGACGACGGAGAGGGGGAGTTCGAGCTGGAGCAGCAGGGCGTCGGCGGTGCCGATCAGGGCCTCGTCGCCGTGGGTGAGGGAGGTGACGGTGCCGTTGGCGCCGGGGACGACGACGATCGCGTTGGCGCCCTCGTCGTCGACGACGATGTGCGCGGTGCCCGAGGGGCCCTCGGCGGTGCGCAGCAGATCGGTGTCGACCCCGCTGTGTTCGAGCGCGGACCGCAGCCGGGCGCCGAAGTCGTCGGCGCCGACCGCGCCGATCATCGACACCTCGGCCCCGGCCCGGGCGGCGGCGACGGCCTGGTTGGCGCCCTTGCCGCCGGGGACGGTGCGGAACTCGCGGCCGGTCACGGTCTCGCCGCGGGCGGGGGCCCTCGGCACATAGGCGACGAGGTCCATGTTCGTGCTGCCGAGCACGACGATGCTGGTCATGGGCGTACGGCCTCCGAGTGGGTCAGTGCGGCCAGGGTGTCGAAACCGATGCCGTCGAAGGACGGCACCGAGGTGGAGAGACGGTTGTCGAGAGGGGAGGTCCAGTGTGCGGGGATCCGGTCCGGGTGGCCGGCGAGCAGTCCGGCGACGGAGCCGGCCGTGGCGCCGTTGGAGTCGGTGTCCCAGCCGCCGGAGACGGCCGCGCAGACGGAGCGCGTGAAGTCGCCGTCGGCGTGGGTGAGGGCGGCGGCGAGCAGGGCGGTGTTGGGGACGGCATGCACCCAGTGATACCCGCCGTACCGGGCGTGGAGCCGGTCCACGACCGGGTCGAAGGCGTGCGGCGCGCGGGCGGCGGCGCGGGCGGCGGTGATGCCGTACCGGACGGCCTCGGCCAGCCGTGACTCCGGTGGGACGACGGCGAGTCCGGACGCCAGGGCCTCGTGGACGTCGGCGGTGCCGCCGGCGGCGGTCGCGAGGGTGGCGGCGACGAACAGGGCGCCGTACACGCCGTTGCCGGTGTGGGTCAGCACCGCGTCCCGGTGGGCCTGGCGGGCGGCGGCGGCCGGGTCGCCCGGGTGGGTCCAGCCGTGCACGTCGGCGCGGATCTGGGCGCCGATCCACTCCCGGAACGGGTTGCGGCGGGAGGCGGTGGAGGGAGGTTCGACGCCGTCGAGCAGATTGCGGTAGGCGATCCGCTCGGCGGTGAAGGTACGGCCGGCCGGGAGCTCGTCGAGCCAGAGCCGGGCGACGTCCGCGGTGGTGAAGTCCCGCCCGTGACGGCGGAGCAGGAGCAGGGCGAGCAGGGGGTAGTTGAGGTCGTCGTCCTCGGGCATCCCGGAGATGTTCTCAGCGAGGGAGGTGGGAGCGGAACGCCGGTTCCAGGGGTACGCGGCCAGCAGGGCGGGCGGCACGCCACGGGCGGTGAACCAGTCGGCGAGCGGCCAGTTGCCGGCGGCGCGGGCGAGGGCGCGGATGCCGTCCAGGGGCAGCTTCTCGACGGGCTTCCCGAGCAGACACCCGACGGCCCGGCCGAGCCAGGCGGCGTGCAGGCGGGGGAGGAGGGGGTCGTCGGGCGCGCCCGGGGGGGGGCGCTTGGGGGGCCTGTGCGGCGGGCGGTGGGGGCAGAGCGGGCGATGCGGGCCGCGTGGGGAGGCCGGGGCGTTTCGTGTGGGGGTCCGGGTCGTTCGGGCGGTGGGGCCAGGCGGGGCAGGTCGCCATGATGGCGGGGAGGGCGGTCGGTTCGTGGGAGGTCAGGGGGGAGGGGAGGATGGCCAGGGCGTCCAGGAGCTCCTCGGCCAGGGGGCGCAGTTCTGGGCGGGTGGCCGGGGACGCTCCCGCGGTCGCCGGGGCCGGGGGGCCGCCGGCCGCGTACCAGCGGGCGGCGAGCGCCGTGGCGTCGCGGCCGTCCTCCGCGGCCTGGCGCAGCTCGTGCCCGACCAGGTCCTCGGGCTGGACCCAGGTCAGCCGCAGCGGGGCTTCGGCCGGGTCGTGCGGGTCGGTCGGCCAGGCCGGGTCCGACGGGCCGTGCGGGTCCGACGGGCCGTGCGCAGCCGCAGCCGGTCGGGCGGGCGCGCGGGTCCTGGCCGGTGTCCCGGCCCCGGCGGTCGTCACCGGGCCTGGCCGGTCAGGATCGCGTAGGCCGACTCGTGGGCCCGCCGGCGGGCGGTGTCACGGGTGTGGACCTCGCGGGCGACCGTGGCGAGGGCGGTCGCCGGGGCGTGTAGGTCCAGGCGGCTGGCCTCTGCCACCCGCTTCGCCCACTCCGCGGGGATCACCGACTCGCCGCCCAGCGCGCCGCTGATCGCGCCCGCCATGGTGGCGATCGAGTCGCAGTCCCGGCCGTAGTTGACCGCGCCCAGGACCGTACGCCGGTAGTCGCCGTCGCCGACCAGCAGCATGCCGAGGGCCACGGGCAGTTCCTCGATCGTGTGGACGCGGGAGGGGCGGCGGGCGTCGAGGGAGGGGGCGCGGTAGTCGGGGCCGACGGAGTCGTAGGGGGCGACCGCGCGGCGCAGCGGGTCGAGCGCGGACTCGACGTCGTGGTGCTCCACGGCGACGTCGGCGACCGCCCGGATCGCCGCGCGGGTGCCGTCCTTGGCGAGGGACAGCGCCGTGTCGACGACCGAGCGGGCGGTGGCGCCGGGGACGCAGGCGGCGGCGACCGCCGCCGCGAACACGCCGGCCGCCTCCCGGCCGTACGAGGACTGGTGGGCGCCCGCGACGTCGAGCGCCTCGGCGTAGGCGCCCGCCGGGTTCGCCGAGTTCACCAGGCCGACCGGGGCCATGTACATCGCGGCGCCGCAGTTGACGATGTTGCCGGTCCCGGCCTCGCGCGGGTCGGCGTGGGCGTAGTGGAGCCGGGTCACGATCCACTTCTCGGCGAGGAACACCCGCTGGAGGGGGAGGGCCTCCGCCTCCAGTTCGGGGATCCAGACCGGGCGGCCCATGAGTTCGGGGACCAGGTGCTCGGCGACGGCGTACGCGTCGAGGTGGTCGCGGACCTTCTCGTACACCCTGATCAGGGCGTGCGTCATCAAGGTGTCGTCGGTGACGTGCCCGTCGCCCTTGTGGTACGGCGCGATGGGGCGCGCGGTGCGCCAGGCCTCGCCGTTCCAGGGGCCGACGATGCCGGTGACGCGGCCGCCGTGGCGTTCCAGGATCTGGGCGGGTGTGTAGCCCTCGACGGGGCCGCCGAGGGCGTCGCCGACGGCGGCCCCGATGAGGCTGCCGGTGATCCGGTCATCCAGAGTGGGTGTCATGTCGGAATTGTCCACCCGGGTCGGCCGGTTCCGTGGCTGCGAGGAGACCGGCGAGTTCCACCAGGTCGGTGCCCGCGAGCCGGGGCAGCGCGCAGCCCGCGAGTGTGCGGCAGGCCTCCCGCCAGGTCGCCGGGACCGAACCGCCGCCGCCCAGCGCGCCGGTGAGCGCGCCGACCAGGGCCGGGGCGGAGTCGGCGACCCGGGACAGGCAGGCCGCGGCCGGTACGGCGGCGGCCAGTTCGCCGCGCGCGGCGAGGGTCAGGGCGAGGGCGACCGGGACCGTCTCGGCGGCGGCGATGCCGTAGCTGTAGACGTGGTCCACGATCCGGTGCTCCAGGAGCGGGACGAGCTCGAAGGCGGAGCCGGCGGAGCGGGCGAGCTCGACGGCGTACCGGCCGTTGCGGCCGATCTCGGCGGCGGGCGGCAACTGGGCCAGGGCGGCCGCCACGGCCTCCTCGGGCGAGGCGCCGCCGAGGGCCGCGGCCGTGGCCGCCGCCATCGCCCGCGCGCCGTGCACGCCGTCGCCGTCCTGGGTGTACCGGGCGTCGAACTCGGCGAGTCCGGCGGCGGCGGCCGGGTCGCCGGGGTGGGTCAGGGCGAGCACGGCGGCGCGGACGCAGGCGGCGTCGTCGAAGTAGTGCGGGTTGTCGTGGCCGGTGGCGGGTGGGCGCAGCCCGGCGGCGAGGTTGCCGAGGCCGGCGCGGACCGAGATCCGGGCGCGGAGGGGGAGGACGGCGGACTCGATCTCGGGGGCGCGGTCGGCGGCGGCGGCGACCTGGGCGGCGAGTGCGTTCCAGGCCGTGTCGACGGCGGCGCGGAGGCGGCGCTCGGGGGGCAGGGCGTCGAACGGCGGGCCCGCCGAGGCGAGCAGGGCCTCGGCGGTGAACACCGCCCATTCGGCGTCGTCCGAGGGGCCGAGGAGGAGGGGTTCGGGGGGCTGGTTGAGGGCGATCGGGACGGGGAGGGTGGTGGTCGCGTTCTGCTCGGCGAAGGTGTCGAGTTCGCGGGTGAGGCGGCGGGTCCATTCGGGCATGCGGGTGGCGCGGTGTCTGGCGGCGGGCCATCCGGCGGCGTCGCCGGCCGCCAGGCCCAGGAGGAGGCCTTCCGTCTTGTCGCGGCGCGTTGCTTGAGGGCGGGCGGTGGGGGTTCTGGTGCTCAGGACCGGGGCGCGGCGCCGTCGTGGGGGCGGGTCCTGGGGGCCGGGGTAGTGGGGGGCGGTCTCCGCCGTGGTGGGCTGTGCCCACCCGTTCCGCCCTGCGGAACGATTGCCCACAGCTGGGGCGGAGGTGGCGGCGCCAGCGGCGCCAGCGGCGGCTGGGGTGGCGGCAGCGGCGCCTGGGGCGCCAGCGGCGGCCGGGGTGGCAGAGGCAGCCGGGGTGGCAGCGGCGGCAGCAGCGGCGGCGACAGCGGCCGTGCCAGCAGCGGCGGCAGCGGCCGCGCCAGTGGTAGCGGCGGCAGCGGCCGCGCCGGTGGCGCCGGCGGGTGTCGGGGTTTCCGTTGGTGCTGTTGTCGTCGTGTCTCCGCTCATCGGGATTCTTCCTCCGGGGTCAGCAGGTCCGCGATGTCCAGTACGTGGTAGCCGCGCATCGACGGGAGGCAGCTGCCCGTGACCGGGGCGATGGCTGTGGACCAGGTCTCGGGGATGGCGGCCAGGCCGCCCGAGGCGCCGGCCAGGGCGCCGGCCACCGCGGCCGTCGTGTCGGCGTCGCGGCCCATGTTGACGGCGGTCAGGACCGCCGTGCGGAAGTCGCCGCGGGCGGCCGCGTAGGCGCCGAAGGCCAGGGCCACGGCCTCGGGTGCCAGGTCCGTCCAGGGGTAGCCGCCGATGACGACCGCCGAGCGGACCGTGCGCTCCCGGGTCAGCGGGTCGGTCTGGACGCGCTGCGCCGCCACCACCGCGCGGCGCATCGAGCGGGCCGTCCAGGAGTCCATCGGGACGACCGACAGGGCCGCCGCGATGACGGAGGTGACCGAGGCGCCGGTCATCGCCGCCGCGACGCCCGCCGCGACGGCCTGGCCGCCGTAGATCCCCTCGCCCTCGTGGCTGACGCTCCCGTCGATGGCGACGAGCCGGGCCGCTTCGGCGGGGCGGCCCGCCGCGAAGACCCCGAAGGGCGCGGCCCGCATGGCGAGTCCGTCGCTCCAGGCGTGCCGGTGCTGCGCGGAGATGGGGGCGGCCAGGCCCCGGCGCAGGTTCTCCAGGGTGCCGCGCTCGGAGAAGCCGGCGCCACGGAACGGGCCCTCGTCGAGGTCGGCGATCCAGTGGTGCCAGGCCCGTTCGACGTGGGCGACGGTCAGCGCCGAGCCGTGCCGGGCGAGCAGAAGCCCGGAGAAGATCGCGTACTCGGTGTCGTCCGTGCCCGCCGGACGGTCCGTCACGAAGCCCTCGATCCGGCCCCATCGGCGGCGGATCTCCGAGGGCCGCAGGTTCTCGGCCGGCGCGCCGAGCGCGTCGCCGACCGCGAGTCCGAGCAGCGCGCCCCGCGCGCGCTCCCGGATGTCGCACACCGTCTCGCCGATCATGTTCGCTCCCCTTCCACGCCCGCCCGAATGCCTGCCACGAAAGGGGGCCCGACCCTCCACGGAAACGTTTCTGTCACCCGGGTGACAGCAGGTCAGGAAGGCCTTCCTCAGTAAAGCGAGCCTTAGTAAGTACGGCCTGGCTTGCTGGCGCGCCCCTTACATCGGGCGTATTTTCGAGGGTGTCGAAGGGGGCGGGCGTGCCGAACCCGCTGGAAAGACAGGGGAGAAGCATGTCCATCATCGAAGCCGTCGCACCGCTCCACGAGGCCCACCGCGACAACCACACCCACCGGGACGTCAACGGCGGCTGGCTGCGCCCCGCGGTCTTCGGCGCGATGGACGGACTCGTCTCCAACCTGGCCCTGATGACCGGTGTCGCCGGTGGCGCCGTCTCCACGCAGACCGTCGTGATCACCGGCCTCGCCGGGCTCGCGGCCGGTGCCTTCTCGATGGCCGCCGGCGAGTACACCTCGGTCGCCTCGCAGCGCGAGCTGGTCCAGGCGGAACTGGACGTCGAGCGGCGCCAGTTGCGCAAGCACCCGGTCGACGAGATGGAGGAGCTGGCCGCGCTCTACGTCTCCCGTGGTGTCGAGCCCGCGCTCGCCCGCGAGGTCGCCATGCAGCTGTCCAGGGACCCGGAGCAGGCCCTGGAGATCCACGCCCGCGAGGAGCTGGGCATCGACCCCGACGACCTGCCGTCGCCGATGGTCGCCGCCGTGTCGTCGTTCGGCTCGTTCGCGCTCGGCGCCCTGCTGCCCGTACTGCCGTTCCTGCTCGGCGCGACCGCGCTGTGGCCGGCCGTGCTGCTCGCGCTCGTCGGGCTCTTCGCCTGCGGCGCCCTGGTCGCCCGGGTCACCGCCCGGGGCTGGTTGTTCAGCGGAATGCGCCAGCTCGTCCTCGGCGGCGCCGCCGCGGCCGTCACGTACGGACTCGGCATGCTCCTCGGGGCAGCTCTGTAGCTCCCCCCCGCGCCACCAAGGCCCCCGGTCCCCGGACCGGGGGCCTTCCGCATGTCCGAAGACACGACCGAAGGCCCCTGTCTCTGTGACGTATATCCCGGAGCGGAACCACCGCCGCGGTGAGACACTATGCACAGCGCCACATATCTAGCCGGTTACCCGGCGGTTTCGAAAGCCTGACCACCGGGCATGAGGCGTAAGCGCCGCGGGCAATGAGGCCCGCTCTGTGACGGGTCGACGACGACCCCCAGGAAATCCCGGTCCGTCCCCGCCCATGGGAGCCATGGGAACCCCTTTTTCCCGTCTCCCCCGGCAGGATCACGGCCGGAAAAATCGCCACCGCTCGCACGCGCGGTGTCCGCATGCTGGAATGAGCTATCCACTTTCCGAGAAGCCAGCCATCATGTAACCTGCACGAAATTTCGCGGAGGGCCAACGTCGTCCCTCGGCAGCTTCATATGCCACGACGACGACGGGAGAGCCGATGCGTTCCGACGCCTGGTCGCCCATGGACGGTCGCCCCGCCCCGCAGGGGATGTACGACCCCCGTAACGAACACGACGCCTGTGGTGTCGGGTTCGTGGCCACCCTCACCGGTGTAGCCAGCCACGCGCTGGTCGAGCAGGCGCTGACCGTACTGCGCAACCTCGAACACCGAGGCGCCACCGGCTCCGAGCCCGACTCCGGAGACGGCGCCGGAATCCTGCTCCAGGTCCCCGACGCGTTCCTGCGCGAGGTGGCCGGATTCGAGCTCCCCGAGGCCGGCGCGTACGCCGTCGGCATCGCGTTCCTCCCCGCCGACGGCTCCGCACAGGCCGTCTCGCGGATCGAGACGATCGCGTCCGAGGAGGGCCTGGAGGTCCTCGGCTGGCGCGAGGTCCCCGTCGCCCCCGAGCTGCTCGGCGCCTCCGCCCGCTCCACCATGCCGGTCTTCCGCCAGCTCTTCGTCGCGGACCGCGCCAGCACCGGCATCGCGCTGGACCGCAAGGCCTTCGTCCTGCGCAAGCGCGCCGAGCGCGAGGCCGGGACGTACTTCCCCTCGCTCTCCGCCCGCACGATCGTCTACAAGGGCATGCTGACCACCGGCCAGCTGGAGCCCTTCTTCCCGGACCTGTCGGACCGCCGCTGCGCCACCGCCGTGGCCCTGGTCCACTCCCGGTTCTCCACCAACACCTTCCCGAGCTGGCCGCTCGCCCACCCGTACCGCTTCGTCGCGCACAACGGCGAGATCAACACGGTCAAGGGCAACCGCAACTGGATGACCGCCCGCGAGGCCCAGCTGGAGTCGGACGTCTTCGGCGAGGGCTCCCTCGACCGGATCTTCCCGGTCTGTACGCCGGACGCCTCCGACTCCGCCTCCTTCGACGAGGTCCTGGAGCTGCTCCACCTCGGCGGCCGTTCGCTGCCGCACGCGGTCCTGATGATGGTCCCCGAGGCGTGGGAGAACCACGACTCGATGGACCCGGCCCGGCGCGCCTTCTACCAGTACCACTCCACGATGATGGAGCCCTGGGACGGCCCCGCCTGCGTCACCTTCACCGACGGCGTCCAGGTCGGCGCGGTCCTCGACCGCAACGGTCTGCGCCCCGGCCGCTACTGGGTCACCGACGAGGGCCTGGTCGTGCTCTCCTCCGAGGTCGGCGTCCTCGACATCGACCCCGCCAAGGTCGTCCGCAAGGGGCGCCTCCAGCCCGGCAAGATGTTCCTCGTCGACACCGCCGAGCACCGCATCATCGAGGACGACGAGATCAAGGCCGCCCTCGCCGCCGAGAACCCGTACGCGGAGTGGCTGGAGACCGGCGAGATCGAGCTCTCCGACCTCCCCGAGCGCGAGCACATCGTGCACACCCACGCCTCGGTCACCCGCCGCCAGCAGACCTTCGGCTACACCGAGGAAGAGCTCCGCGTCATCCTCGCCCCGATGGCCCGCAGCGCCGCCGAGCCGATCGGCTCGATGGGCACGGACTCGCCCATCGCGGCCCTGTCCGCCCGCCCCCGGCTGCTCTTCGACTACTTCACCCAGCTGTTCGCGCAGGTCACCAACCCGCCGCTGGACGCCATCCGCGAAGAGCTCGTGACGAGCCTGCGCTCCTCGCTGGGCCCCGGCAGCAACCTGCTCGACCCGACCGCCGCGTCCTGCCGCAGCGTCACGCTGCCCTTCCCGGTGATCGACAACGACGAGCTGGCCAAGCTCATCCACATCAACGCCGACGGCGACATGCCCGGCATGAAGGCCGCCACGCTCTCCGGCCTCTACCGGGTCTCCGGCGGCGGCGACGCGCTGGCCGACCGTATCGAGGAGATCTGCGCCGAGGCCGACACGGCGATCGAGGGCGGCGCCCGCCTGATCGTCCTGTCCGACCGGCACTCCGACGCCGAGCACGCGCCGATCCCGTCGCTGCTGCTCACCGCGGCCGTCCACCACCACCTCATCCGCACCAAGCAGCGCACCAAGGTGGGCCTGCTGGTCGAGGCCGGCGACGTCCGCGAGGTGCACCACGTGGCCCTCCTCATCGGCTACGGCGCCGCCGCGGTCAACCCGTACCTGGCCATGGAGTCCGTCGAGGACCTGGTCCGCGCCGGCACCTTCATCGAGGGCCTGGAGGCCGAGCAGGCCATCCGCAACCTGATCTACGCGCTGGGCAAGGGCGTCCTCAAGGTGATGTCCAAGATGGGCATCTCCACCGTCGCCTCCTACCGCGGCGCGCAGGTCTTCGAGGCCGTCGGCCTCGACACCGCCTTCGTCGAGAAGTACTTCAACGGCACCGCCACCAAGATCGGCGGCGCCGGCCTCGACGTCGTTGCCAAGGAGGTCGCCGCCCGCCACGCCAAGGCGTACCCCGCCACCGGCATCCCCTCGGCGCACCGCGCCCTGGAGATCGGCGGCGAGTACCAGTGGCGCCGCGAGGGCGAGCCGCACCTGTTCGACCCGGAGACCGTCTTCCGCCTCCAGCACGCCACGCGCTCCAAGCGGTACGACATCTTCAAGCAGTACACGGGCCGGGTGAACGAGCAGTCCGAGCGCCTCATGACGCTCCGCGGCCTGTTCGGCTTCGCCGCCGACCGCTCGTCGATCCCGATCGACGAGGTCGAGCCGGTCTCCGAGATCGTCAAGCGCTTCTCCACCGGCGCCATGTCGTACGGCTCCATCTCGCGCGAGGCCCACGAGACCCTCGCCATCGCCATGAACCGGATCGGCGGCAAGTCGAACACCGGCGAGGGCGGCGAGGACCCGGACCGCCTCTACGACCCGGAGCGCCGCTCCGCGATCAAGCAGGTCGCCTCCGGCCGCTTCGGCGTCACCAGCGAGTACCTGGTCAACGCGGACGACATCCAGATCAAGATGGCCCAGGGCGCCAAGCCCGGCGAGGGCGGCCAGCTGCCCGGCCACAAGGTCTACCCGTGGGTCGCCAAGACCCGGCACTCGACGCCCGGCGTCGGCCTGATCTCGCCGCCGCCGCACCACGACATCTACTCCATCGAGGATCTGGCCCAGCTGATCCACGACCTGAAGAACGCCAACCCGGCCGCCCGCATCCACGTGAAGCTGGTCTCCGAGGTCGGCGTCGGCACGGTCGCGGCCGGTGTGTCCAAGGCCCACGCGGACGTCGTGCTCATCTCCGGCCACGACGGCGGTACGGGCGCCTCCCCGCTCACCTCGCTGAAGCACGCGGGCGGCCCCTGGGAGCTCGGCCTCGCCGAGACCCAGCAGACGCTGCTGCTCAACGGCCTGCGCGACCGGATCGTGGTCCAGACCGACGGCCAGCTCAAGACCGGCCGCGACGTGGTCATCGCCGCGCTGCTCGGCGCCGAGGAGTTCGGCTTCGCCACCGCGCCCCTCGTCGTCTCCGGCTGCGTCATGATGCGCGTCTGTCACCTGGACACCTGTCCGGTCGGCATCGCCACCCAGAACCCGGTGCTGCGCGACCGCTTCGCCGGCGACCCCGAGTTCGTCGTCAACTTCTTCGAGTTCATCGCCGAAGAGGTCCGCGAGCTCCTCGCCGAGCTGGGCTTCCGCACCCTGGAGGAGGCGGTCGGCCACGCCGAGCTCCTCGACACCAGCCGCGCGGTCTCCCACTGGAAGGCGCAGGGCCTGGACCTGGAGCCGCTGTTCTTCGTGCCCGAGCTGGCCGAGGGCGCGGTCCGCCACGCCCTGGTCGAGCAGGACCACGGCCTGGAGAAGGCCCTCGACAACGAGCTGATCGAGCTCGCCGCCGAGGCCCTGAACGCCGAGTCCGCCGAGGCCGCCCAGCCGGTCCGCGCGCAGGTCTCGATCCGCAACATCAACCGGACGGTCGGCACCATGCTCGGCCACCAGGTGACGAAGCGGTTCGGCGGTGCCGGTCTCCCGGCCGACACCATCGACATCACCTTCACCGGCTCCGCGGGCCAGTCCTTCGGCGCCTTCCTGCCGGCCGGTGTCACCCTCCGCCTGGAGGGCGACGCCAACGACTACGTCGGCAAGGGCCTCTCCGGCGGCCGGGTCGTGGTCCGCCCGGACCGCGGTGCCGACCACCTGGCCGAGTACTCCACCATCGCGGGCAACACCATCGCGTACGGTGCGACCGGCGGCGAGCTGTTCCTGCGCGGCCGTACCGGCGAGCGCTTCTGCGTCCGCAACTCCGGCGCGCTGGTCGTCTCGGAGGGCGTGGGCGACCACGGCTGCGAGTACATGACCGGCGGCACGGCGGTCGTCCTCGGCGAGACCGGGCGCAACTTCGCGGCCGGCATGTCCGGCGGCGTCGCCTATGTGATCGACCTCGACCGGGACAACGTCAACTCCGGCAACCTGGGCGCGGTAGAGGCCCTGTCGGACACCGACAAGGCGTGGCTGCACGACGTCGTGCGCCGCCACGCCGAGGAGACCGGCTCGACCGTCGCCGAGAAGCTGCTTGCCGACTGGACCGCGCACGCGGACCGGTTCAGCAAGATCATCCCCACCACGTACAAGGCAGTGCTCGCCGCCAAGGACGCCGCTGAGCTCGCCGGTCTCTCCGAGACCGAGACCACCGAGAAGATGATGGAGGCGGCGACCCATGGCTGACCCCAAGGGCTTCCTGACCACCGGGCGCGAGGTCGCCAAGACCCGGCCGGTGGGCGAGCGCGTCAAGGACTGGAACGAGGTCTACGTCCCCGGCTCCCTGCTGCCGATCATCAGCAAGCAGGCCGGCCGCTGCATGGACTGCGGCATCCCGTTCTGCCACAACGGCTGTCCGCTGGGGAACCTCATCCCCGAGTGGAACGACTACGCCTACCGCGAGGACTGGTCGGCGGCGTCGGAGCGGCTGCACGCCACCAACAACTTCCCGGAGTTCACCGGCCGCCTGTGCCCGGCTCCGTGCGAGGCCGCGTGCGTGCTCGGCATCAACCAGCCGGCCGTGACCATCAAGAACGTCGAGGTCTCGATCATCGACAAGGCGTGGGACGGCGGCGACGTCCGGCCGCAGGCCCCCGAGCGCCTGTCCGGCAAGACCGTCGCGGTCATCGGCTCGGGCCCGGCGGGTCTCGCCGCGGCCCAGCAGCTGACCCGGGCCGGCCACACCGTGGTCGTGTACGAGCGGGCCGACCGCATCGGCGGTCTGCTGCGCTACGGCATCCCCGAGTTCAAGATGGAGAAGCGGCACATCAACCGCCGCATCGAGCAGATGCGCGCGGAGGGCACCAAGTTCCGCACCGGCATCGAGATCGGCCGCGACCTGACCGCGACGGACCTGCGCAAGCGGTTCGACGCGGTGGTCGTCGCCGCCGGCGCCACCACCGCCCGCGACCTGCCCGTCCCGGGCCGGGAGCTCAAGGGCGTGTACCAGGCGATGGAGTACCTGCCGCTCGCCAACAAGGTCGTCGAGGGCGACTTCGTGGCCTCGCCGATCTCGGCCGAGGGCAAGCACGTGGTCGTCATCGGCGGCGGCGACACCGGCGCGGACTGCGTCGGTACGGCGCACCGCCAGGGCGCGGCCTCCGTGACCCAGCTGGAGATCATGCCGAAGCCGGGCGAGGAGCGGAACCCGGGCCAGCCCTGGCCGACCTTCCCCATGCTCTACAAGGTCACCTCGGCGCACGAGGAGGGCGGCGAGCGGGTCTACTCCGTCTCCACCACCCACTTCGAGGGCGACGAGGACGGCAACGTCCGGTTCCTGCACCTGGTCGAGGTCGCGTTCGTCGACGGCAAGCTGACCCAGAAGCCGGGCACCGAGCGGAAGATCCCCGCCGAGCTGGTCACCCTCGCCATGGGCTTCACCGGCACGGACGTCGAGAACGGCCTCGTGGCGCAGTTTGGTCTAGACCTCGATGAGCGGGGTAACATCGCCCGTGACGCGGACTTCGCCACCAACGTCGATGGCGTCTTCGTCGCCGGAGACGCCGGCCGTGGCCAGTCGCTGATCGTCTGGGCCATCGCGGAGGGCCGCTCGGCCGCCCGTGGCGTGGACCGGCACCTGACGGGCGCCAGCTCCCTGCCGGCCCCGATCCGTCCGACGGACCGTTCCCTGACGGTCTGACCGGCCGGACCCCCTGAGAACGTCCCGTACAACGAGGTACGGAACTGAGCGCGGCGCCCCCCCCGAATGTCCCCGACCGGACGACAGGGGTAGGGCGCCGATGCGCGTTCAGGACCGGGCCGCGAGCCAGGAGGCCGCCCCGGCCAGGGCCTCGTCCGCCTCGGGCAGCAGCCCCAGGCCGCCCAGGAAGCCGTGGAACATGCCCGTGTGGAGCTGTATGTGGGCGGGCACGCCGGCCGAGGACAGGCGCCGGGCGTAGGCGAGCCCCTCGTCGCGCAGCGGGTCGCAGTCCGCGAGGACGATCAGGGCGGGCGGCAGACCGGAGAGCTCGGCCGCCAGACCGGGGGAGGCGGGCGCCGGGTCGCCGCCGGGGCCCACGTACTGCTCCCAGTACCAGCGCATGTGGGCTGTGGTGTGGAAGAAGCCCTCCGCGTACGTCTCCGCCGACGCGCCCGCCAGCCGGTGGTCCAGGACCGGGTAGACCAGGAGCTGCCCCGCGAGCGCGGGCCCGCCCAGGTCACGGGCGCGCAGCGCGGCGGCCGCGGCGAGGTTGCCCCCGGCGGAGTCGCCGGCCAGGACGAGCGGGCGTCCCGGATACCGGGCCGCCGCCCACTCCAGGACCGTGTACACGTCGTCCTCGGCCGCCGGGAAGCGGTGCTCGGGCGCCCGCCGGTAGCCGACCGAGACCACGGTCGCCCCGGTACGGGCGGCGAGCGCGCGGCACAGCCGGTCGTGGGTGTCCAGATCGCACAGCACCCACCCGCCGCCGTGCGCGAACACGACGACGAGCTCGGCCTCCCCCTCGTACACGCGCACGGGGACGCGGTCCGCCACCATGTCCACGGCCCCCGACGGGAGCACGCCCAGATGCGCCCGGGCAGCGGCCCGCAGCGCCTCCGCACCCGCCTCGGGCCGGGGGAAACCGGCCGACAGCGCGTCGCAGAGGGCGCGCGCGGCCGGGGTCAGGGGATCGGGCTCCAGCCCTTCCGGCGTCATGCCGTGAGCCCCCCGTCCACCGTGAACTCCGCGCCCGTCACGTACGACGCGGCGTCCGAGAGCAGGTACGCGACCAGCGCGCCGACCTCCTCCGGGCGGCCCATCCGGCCCAGCGGCACATGCGACCAGTCCTTGTCCGCGACCGCCGCCGTCATCGGGGTGTCGACCGCGCCGGGATGGACCGAGTTGACGCGGATGCCGTACGGGGCGAGGTCCCGGGCCGCCGAGCGGCTGAGGCCGCGCAGCCCGAACTTGCCCGCGCCGTACGCCGCGTGGCCCGGGACGCCGACGAGCCCGGCCGTCGACGACACGTTCACGATGGCGCCCCCGCCGCCCTCGCGCAGCGCCGGGACCACCGCCTGGATGCCGAGGAAGGGGCCCAGCAGATTGACCCTGAGCAGGAGTTCGAAGTTCTCGTACGTCTCCGACTCCACCGGCGCGGTCCGCCACACCGCCGCGTTGTTGACCAGGCCGTCGAGGCGTCCGTAGGCGGCCAGCGCGGTGTCCGTGACGGCCCGCCAGTCCCGGGCCGAGGTCACGTCGTGCCGGACGAAGCGCGCCGCCCCGCCGAGCTCGGCGGCGACCGCCCGGCCCTCCTCCTCGCGTACGTCCGTGAGGACCACCCGCGCGCCCGCCGCGACGAGCAGCCGGGCCTCGGCGGCGCCCTGCCCGCGCGCCGCGCCGGTCACGACGACCGTCCTGCCGTCGAGCCCGCTCACGCGGCGGCCTCCAGCGCGCGGAAGTGCGGGATGACCTTCTCGCCCCACTGCCGGATGGTCTCCATGCAGACCTCCTGCGGCACGGTCCCCATCTGGATCAGGCACATGACCTCGTCGACGCCGATCCGCCGCAGCCGCTCGACATAGGCGATGGCGGTGTCCGCGTCCCCGTAGGCGTGGTCGGTGTTGTACGTGCCGGTGTCGACCGGCCGCGCCGGGATGTGCGCCTCGTGCAGCCGGGCGACAAGATCCCGCCGCTCCCGCTCCAGCGCCCCCGCGTGGTCCTCGTCCTCGGCGTAGCCGGTGGGCGCGGGCGCGCCCCCGTACCAGTGGGCGATGGACTCGGCGAAGAAGCGCTGACCGCGGGTGCCGAGCCGCAGGGCGCGGGCGGCGTCGTCCAGGACGAGCGTCGGACAGAGCGCGGAGAAGTGGTCGTTGACCTCGGTGGAGACCAGCTGCGAGCCGTCCCGTACGGCGATGGCCTCGTCGTATACCTTGCGCATCGCGCGGACGTCGTCGGCGCCCGCGAAGCCCATCACCAGTGCGCCGACGCCGAGTTCGGCGGCCCGCTTGAGGGAGTCGTGCTGCGAGCAGGCCATGAAGAGCGGGGGGTGCGGGCCCTGCACGGGGCGGGGCAGGACCGCGCCGGGGCCGATGTCGATCGAGCCGTGCCACTCGAACTCGGGCTCGCGCCAGGCGGCGGCGAGGATCCGCAGGGCCTCCTCCATCTGCGGGCGGGTGTCGGCGGGGTCGACCCCGAACATGCGGGTCTCCTGGCGGGTCGCGCCGCGCCCGGCGCCGATGTCGACCCGGCCGCCGGAGAGCACGTCCAGCATGGCGGTGCGCTCGGCGACCCGTACCGGGTGCTGGTAGCCGAAGGGCAGGGTCACCACGCCGTGGCCGATCCGGATGGTCGAGGTACGGGCGGCGACCCAGGTCAGGAAGATCTCGGACGCGCTCATGTGGGCGTACTGGGTGAGGGAGTGGTGTTCGACCGCCCAGATCCGGTCGAAGCCCATCTCCTCGGCGTGGACGGCCTGTTCGACGCAGTCGCGGATGACCTGGTGCTCGCGGGCGGGGGTGGGGTCGACGAGCTGTGCTTCGAAGATCATCGAGAACTTCACGGGGGAGCTCCTCCCGAAACCGATCAGTGGTACGCCAGCGTATGCCTAATCGAAATACTTCTAGCAGGCATAGGGAGAGGAGGGAAGAGACGTAGACTGCCGAGCGTGGTGGACGACGAGAAGGTGCCCGCGCTGCCCGCGACCAGCTGGGCCGTGCTCGGACTGCTCTCCTTCGGGCGGGAGTTGTCCGGTTACGACCTGAAGAAATGGTCCGACCGTTCGCTGAGCCTCTTCTACTGGAGCCCGTCCTTCAGCCAGATCTACGCCGAGCTCAAGCGCCTGGAGACGGCCGGCTACGCCACCTCCCGCCTGGTCGCCCCGGAGTCCGGCTCCCGCGACAAGCGCGTCTACCGCGTCACCGACGCGGGCCTCGCCGCCGTCCGCACCTGGGCCCGCACCGCCCCCGTCGACCCGCCGGTCCTCAAGCACGGGCCGATGCTGCGGCTCTGGCTCGGTCACCTGCTCGAACCCGAGCGGACCCGGGAGGTCCTCGCCGGACACCGGGAGCACGCCGAGACCATGCGGCTGCGCGCCGAGGCGGACGCCGCCGACGCCGGGGCCGACGCCTCCTGGGCGTACCCCCTGCTCACCCTCAAGTGGGCCGAGCGGTACTACGCCGCCGAGCGCGACCTGGCCGACGCCATGCTCGCGGACATCGAGGAGCTGGAGAGGGAGCGCCCGTGACGGTGAGCCTGCGCAAGGTCGAGGAGACCGCCCCCGCGCTGGTCGGCCTGTACAAGACGGCCGGCGCCGCGCTCCGGCGGCACGGCGTCGACGGACAGCGGGTCGCCGTCTACCTGGTCGTCGATTATTCCGGCTCCATGCGCCCCTACTACGCCGACGGCAGCGTCCAGGCCCTCGCCGACCGGGTGCTCGGGCTCTCCGCGCAGCTCGACGACGACGGGCGGGTGCCGGTGGTCTTCTTCTCCACCGGCATCGACTGCGAGACCGACATCGAACTCGCCGGCCACGAGGGCCGGATCGACCGCATCGTCGCGGGCCTCGGACACATGGGCAAGACCAGCTACCACCTGGCGATGGACGCGGTCATCGACCACTACCTCGACAGCGGCGGCACGGCACCCGCGCTCGTCGTCTTCCAGACCGACGGCGGCCCGATCGACAAGGTCGCCGCCGAGCGGTACGTGTGCAAGGCGGCCCGGCTGCCGATCTTCTGGCAGTTCATCGGCTTCGGCGACCCGGAGAGCCGCCAGTTCGACTTCCTGCGCCGGCTCGACGAACTGGCCGTCCCCGCGAAGCGGCCGGTCGACAACGCGGGCTTCTTCCATGCCGGGAAGGACCCGCGCCAGGTCCCGGACGAGGAGCTGTACGACCGGCTGGTCGCCGAGTTCCCCGCCTGGCTCGCGGCGGCGCGCTCCCAGGGCATCGTCCGCCCCTGACCGGGAAATCGGGTGGTCGACCCCCTGGGGGGCGGACGATAGTGGCGGCATGAGTTCTCTTGTGCGCCATGTGACCATCGACTGTTCCGACGCCTACGCCCTGGCGTCCTTCTGGGCCCGGGTCCTCGACACCGAAGTCTCCGACGGTCGGCCCGGCGACCCCGAGGCGCTGGTCGAGTCGCAGGGCGCCGGCCTGCTCTTCATCCAGGTGCCCGAGGGGAAGTCGGTGAAGAACCGGGTCCACCTCGACCTCCAGCCGCAGGACCGCACCCGCGACGAGGAGGTCGAGCGGCTGCTCGGCCTCGGCGCCACGCTGCTCGACGACCGCCGCAGGCCCGACGGCACGGGTTGGGCGGTCCTTACCGACCCCGAAGGAAACGAATTCTGCGTCGAGCGGAGCAAGGCCGAGCACGCGGAGTAATCCAGACGGAGGTTGTCGGGATTCCGGTGTCTCCTGGAACCATGGGAGACACCGGAACCACCCCCGCCGCCCCCGCCGCCTGGGCCGTCTTCGAGGCCGCCGAGCCCGACCTCGCCGCCACCGTGCGCGAGCGCTTCGGGCAGTACACCCACCACGCCCTCGCCACCCTCCGCAGGGACGGCTCGCCGCGGCTCAGCGGCATCGAGGCGGACTTCCGCGCCGACGAGCTCTGGCTCGGCATGATGCCGCACTCCCGCAAGGCGCGGGACCTGCTGCGGGACCCGCGCTTCGCGCTGCTCGCCAATCCCGGCGAGGGCACCGGCATGGGCGGCGGCGACGTGCGCCTCTCCGGCCGGGCCGTCGAGATCACCGACACCCGGACCCTGGAGTGGTACGCGAAGGAGGCCGGTCAGCCGCTGCCGTTCCACCTCTTCCGGGCCGAGCTGACGGAGGTCGTCCGCACCTCGGTCGAGGGCGAGGACCTCGTGCTGCGCACCTGGGTGCCGGGTCGGCCGCCGCGCACCATCCGGCGTGGCAACGACGACACCCCGCCCCGGGAGTCATGAGGCGGCGGCGACCACCTGGGCCCGGCACCAGGACGGGGTGCCCCAGGCGTCCCGCAGCGGCCGGGCCTTGCGCAGCCACAGCGAGAGGTCCAGCTCCTCCGTGTAGCCGACGGCGCCGTGCACCCGCAGGGCGGTGGAGGCCGCCGCGTACGCCGCCTCGCCCGCGAGCGCCTTCGCCGCGGCGAGATCGCCGCTCTCGAACGTGAGCGCCGCTCCGAAGAGCAGCGGCCGGGCGAACTCCAGGCCGATCAGGGTGTCCGCGAGCCGGTGCTTGACCGCCTGGAACGAGCCGATCGGCACCCCGAACTGGGTGCGCTGCTTCGCGTACGCCACCGTCCGGTCGAGCAGCGCGAGCCCCACCCCGAGCGCCTGCGCGGCCGTCGCGAGCAGCGCCCACCGCCCGGCCGTCGCCGCCGCCGCGGCCACCGCGGGCCCGGCCGCGAGCGGCTCCCCCCCGGGCGCGGGCCGGGCGAGCCGCCGCGCCGGATCGGCGGAGACCCGGACCTCCCCGTGGCCGGGGGCGATCCGCAGCTCCTCGCCGTCCACGACCAGGACCAGGTCGGCGGTGTCGGCGTCGAGCGCGAAGGGCGAGACCCCGGTGACCGCCAGGGTCGCCACCGTCCCGCCGCCCACCAGCCCCGGCAGCAGCCGCTTGGCCGGGCCCGGCTCGCCGCGCTCGGCCAGGTCGGCGAGGAGGGCCGTGGCCGCGACCGTCTCCACGAGCGGGCCCGGGACGGCGTGGCGGCCCGCCGCGACGAAGGCGTGCGCGAGCTCGACGGGCAGCGGACCCACGCCGTCGTACGCCTCCGGGGCGGCGAGCGCGAGGACGCCGGCCTCCGCGAGCCGGGTCCACAGGGCGCGGCCGGGCCCCGGGTCGCCCCCGGCCCAGGCGCGTACGGCGGCCGGGGTGTCCGACGCGGAGAGCATCGCGTCCAGGGAGCGCGCGAAGTCGCGCTGCTCGTCGGTCGGCAGGAAGCGCATCAGCGGCGGCCCTTCGGGAGGCCGAGCAGGCGCTCGGCGATGATGTCGCGCTGGATCTCGTTGGTCCCGGCGTAGATCGGCCCGGCGAGGGAGAAGACATGCCCCTCGGCCCACTCGGTGTCGGCCAGCTCGCCCTCCGCGCCGAGCAGGTCCAGCGCCGTCTCGTGCAGGGCGATGTCCAGCCGCGACCAGAAGACCTTGTTGAGGCTCGACTCCGCCCCGATGACCGCCCCCGCCGCGAACCGCGAGGCCCCGGCCGCGGTGAAGAGCTGATAGGCGCGGGCCCCGATCAGCGCGTCCGCGACCCGATCCCGCAGCGCGGTGTCGCCCCCGTGGCCGTGCCCGGCGGCACTCCCCCCGTCCCCCCGCTCCTGCCAGAGCCGCGCGAGCCGGTCGGCGGCGGCCAGGAAGCGGCCGGGGGAGCGGAGCATGAGGCCGCGTTCGTTGCCGGTGGTGGACATCGCGATGCGCCAGCCCTGGCCGGGCTCGCCGATGACGTCCTCGTCGGGTACGAACACCTCGTCGAGGAAGAGTTCGGCGAAGGCCGGCTTGCCGTCGAGCCGTCCGATGGGGCGGACGGTCACGCCGGGCGCCCGCAGGTCGAACATCAGATAGGTCAGGCCCCGGTGCGGCTTCCCCTCCGCCGCCCCCGTGGGGTCGGTGCGGAAGATGCCGAAGGCCCGGTCGGCGAAGGCCGCCCGGGAGGACCAGGTCTTCTGCCCGGAGAGCAGCCAGCCGCCGGAGGTCCGTACCGCCCGGGAGGTCAGCGAGGCGAGGTCGGAGCCGGCCTCGGGCTCGGACCAGGCCTGCGCCCAGATCGTCTCCCCGGTCGCCATGGACGGCAGGACCCGGGCCCGCTGCTCCTCGGTGGCGTGCGCGAAGAGGGTGGGGGCGAGCAGGTTGATGCCGTTCTGCGAGACCCGGCCGGGTCCGCCCGCCGCGTAGTACTCCTCCTCGAAGACTAGCCAGCGGAAGATGTCCGCGCCCCGGCCCCCGTATTGCTCGGGCCAGGAGACCACCGACCAGCGGGCGGCGGCGAGTTCGGCCTCCCAGGCGCGGTGTGCGGCGAAGCCCTCCCGGGTCTCCAGGGACGGCAGCGGCGCGGCGGGGACGTGCGCGCGCAGCCAGTCCCGGGCCTCGGCCCGGAAGGCCTGCTCCTCGGCGGTGTACGAGAGGTCCATCGGACCCCCACCTCCTTCCCCGAACTTCCCTAACAAGTGTTTGGTAGGTTACCTTGACCGTCATGACGAGCGCCATGAGCAGCGTCGAGGAGTTCCGCGCGGAGATACGGGACTGGCTACAGGACCGGCTGCACGGCGAGTTCGCCGCCCTCCGGGGCCTCGGCGGACCCGGCCGCGAGCACGAGGCGTTCGCCGAACGGCTCGCCTGGGAACGGCACATGGCCGCGCACGGCTGGACCTGCGTCGGCTGGCCGGAGGAGCACGGCGGGCGCGGCGCGAGCATCGAGCAGCAGATCGCCTTCCACGAGGAGTACGCCCTCGCCGACGCGCCCGCCCGCGTCAACCACATCGGCGAACAGCTCCTCGGCCCCACCCTCATCGCCCACGGCACCCCGGAGCAGCGGGCCCGCTTCCTGCCGCCCATCCGCGCCGTCGAGGAGCTCTGGTGCCAGGGCTACAGCGAGCCCGACGCCGGATCCGACCTCGCCGCCGTCCGCACCCGGGCCGTCCGCGACGGCGACGCGTGGGTCGTGGACGGGCGCAAGATCTGGACCTCCCTCGCCCACGAGTCCCAGTGGTGCTTCGTCCTCGCCCGCACCGAACCCCGCACCGCCCGCCGCCACGAGGGACTCTCGTACCTCCTCGTCCCGCTCGACCAGCCCGGCGTCGAGATCCGGCCCATCGTCCAGCTCACCGGCACCAGCGAGTTCAACGAGGTCGTCTTCGACGGCGCCCGCACCCCCGCCACGCACGTCGTCGGCGCCCCCGGCGACGGCTGGCGGATCGCGCTCGCCACCCTCGGCTACGAGCGCGGCGTCTCCACCCTCGGCCAGCAGGTCGGCTTCCGCCGCGAACTGGAGGCGCTCGTCGCCCTCGCCCAGGCCAACGGCGCCGCCCGCGACCCGTACATCCGTGAACGCCTGGTCCGCGCCTGGACCGGACTGCGCACCATGCGCGCCAACGCCCGCTGCGGCACCGAGCCCTCCATGGCCAAGCTCTACTGGTCCCACTGGCACCGCGACCTCGGCGAACTCGCCATGGAGATCCGCGGCGCCGCCGCCACCCTCGCCGCCGCCGAACCGTACGAACTCGACGACTGGCAGCGCCTGTTCCTCTTCTCCCGCGCCGACACCATCTACGCCGGGTCCAGCGAGATCCAGCGGAACATCATCGCCGAGCGGGTGCTCGGCCTCCCGAAGGAGCCGCGACCGTGACCACCGCGCCCGCCTACGTCCCCGGCCACGGCCTGCTCGCCGGCCGCACCGCCGTCGTCACCGCCGCCGCCGGCGCGGGCATCGGCGGCGCCACCGCCCGCCGCCTCCTGGAGGAGGGCGCCCGGGTCCTGATCAGCGACGCCCACGCCCGCCGCCTCAAGGAGACCGAGACCGCCCTCGCCGCCGAGTTCGGCGCGGACAAGGTCGCCGCACAGCCCTGCGACGTCACCGACGAGACCCAGGTCCAGGCCCTGTACGACACGGCCGTACGGCTCCACGGCGGACTCGACGTCCTCGTCCACAACGCCGGCCTCGGCGGCACCGCCACCCTCGCCGACATGACCGACGAGCAGTGGAGCCGGGTCCTCGACGTCACCCTGAACGGCACCTTCCGCTGCACCCGGGCCGCCCTGCGCCACTTCCGCGACACCGGCACCACCGGCGTGATCGTCAACAACGCCTCCGTCGTCGGCTGGCGCGCCCAGGAGGGCCAGGCGCACTACGCCGCCGCCAAGGCCGGGGTGATGGCCCTGACCCGCTGCGCCGCCGTCGAGGCCGCCGCGTACGGGGTCCGGGTCAACGCCGTCGCCCCCTCCCTCGCCATGCACCCCCACCTGGTCAAGGTCACCTCCGCCGAACTCCTGGACGAGCTGACCGCCCGCGAGGCATTCGGGCGGTACGCGGAGCCCTGGGAGGTCGCCAACGTCATCGTCTTCCTGGCCAGCGCCTACTCCTCGTACATGACCGGCGAGACGGTCTCCGTCAGCAGCCAGCACCCGTAGGACCAGAATGGACGTGTGCCAACGACCAGTAAGAAGAAGACCCAGGTGACCGCCTCGCCCGAGCGGCGCCGTGAGCTCCTCGACATCGCCGCCGAGGTGTTCGCCGCCCAGGGCTACAACGCCACCACCGTCCGCCGCATCGCGGACGAGGCCGGCATGCTCGCGGGCAGCCTCTACTACCACTTCGACTCCAAGGAGTCGATGCTCGACGAGATCCTCTCGACCTTCCTGAACGAGCTGTGGGACGGCTACGACACCGTGCTCGCCGCCGGACTCGGCCCCCGGGAGACCATCGAGGCCCTCGTCACGGAGTCCTTCCGGGAGATCGACCGGCACCGCGCCGCCGTCGCCATCTACCAGAAGGAGTCCCGCCACCTCGTCGACCAGGACCGCTTCCACTACCTCGCCGACTCCCAGGTCAAGTTCGAGAAGGCCTGGCTCGGCACCCTGGAGCGCGGGGTCGCGGCCGGCGTCTTCCGCGCCGACCTCGACGTCCGGCTCACCTACCGCTTCGTGCGCGACACCGTCTGGGTCGCCGCGTCCTGGTACCGCCCCGGCGGACAGCACAGCCCCGAGGAGATCGCCCGCCAGTACCTCTCGATGGTGCTCGACGGGATCGCCGTACGCATCTAGCCACCCCAGGAGGAACAGCCATGCCCGAGGCCTACATCGTCGAAGCGGTCCGCACCCCGGTGGGCCGCCGCAAGGGCGGGCTCGGCGCCGTCCACCCGGCGGACCTCGGCGCCCACGTCCTCAAGGCCCTCGTCGAGCGCAGCGGAGTCGACCCGGCCGCCGTCGAGGACGTCGTCTTCGGCTGCCTCGACACCGTCGGCCCGCAGGCCGGCGACATCGCCCGCACCAGCTGGCTCGCCGCCGGACTGCCCGAGGAGGTCCCGGGCGTCACCATCGACCGCCAGTGCGGCTCCTCCCAGCAGGCCGTCCACTTCGCCGCCCAGGGCGTCCTCTCCGGCACCCAGGACCTGGTCGTCGCGGGCGGCACGCAGAACATGACGATGATCCCCATCGCCTTCGCCTCCCGGCAGGCCGCCGACCCGCTCGGCCTCACCGAGGGCCCGTACGCCGGTTCCGAGGGCTGGCGGGCGCGGTACGGGGACGCGCCGGTCAACCAGTTCCACGGCGCCGAGCTGATCGCCGCCAAGTGGGGCATCACCCGCCGCGACCAGGAGGAGTTCGCCCTCCGCTCGCACCAGCGGGCCCTGCGCGCCATCGACGAGGGCCGCTTCGCCCGCGAGACCGTCCCCTACGGCGAGGTCGCCGTCGACGAGGGCCCGCGCCGCGACACCACCCTGGAGAAGATGGCCGGACTGAACCCGGTCGTCGAGGGCGGCACCATCACCGCCGCCTGCTCCTCCCAGGTCTCCGACGGCGCCGCCGCGATGCTCCTCGCGAGCGAACGCGCGATCCGCGAGCACGGCCTCACCCCCCGCGCCCGCGTCCACCACCTCTCGGTCCGCGGCGAGGACCCCATCCGCATGCTCTCCGCCCCGATCCCCGCCACCGCCCACGCCCTGAAGAAGACCGGCCTGACCATCGACGACATCGACCTGGTCGAGATCAACGAGGCCTTCGCCCCGGTCGTCCTCGCCTGGCTCAAGGAGACCGGCGCCGACCCCGCCCGCGTCAACGTCAACGGCGGCGCCATCGCCCTCGGCCACCCCCTCGGCGCGACCGGCGTGAAACTGATGACCACCCTCCTCCACGAACTGGAACGCACGGGCGGCCGCTACGGCCTCCAGACGATGTGCGAGGGCGGCGGCCAGGCCAATGTGACGATCATCGAGCGGCTGTAGGGCCGGTCCGCGCCCCGGTCAGGGGCGGGCCGCCGCGGCCCGCCCCCACCGGTCGAGCAGCTCCCGCGCCACCTCACGGCTCCCGGCGGCCAGCACCGGGGAGCCGAGGACGTACTCCGCGCCGTCCGCGCCCAGGACCGTCAGACCGCGCTCCCGGACCAGCGGGACCCCCGCCGCCACGTCCCAGGGCTTCGGGCCGATGCACAGGCAGGCGTCGATCCAGCCCTCGGCGACACCGGCCAGGTCCAGCGCCATCGAGCCCTGCATCCGGATCCGGTACGCCTCGTCGTGCAGCAGCGCCAGCACGGCCCGGGCCCGGGCGCCGCCCGAACCCGTGCCGGTCAGACCGACGACTGCACGCCCGAGCTCCCGCACGGCACCGGGCGACGCCGGGCCGGCCGGATCCCGCCCCCCGGCCGTCCAGCGGCGGCCCAGCGCGGGGGCGTCGATCACCCCGAGCCGCGGCACCCCGTCCACCGCGTACGCCAGCGAGATGCCGTACAGCGGCGCCCCACGCGTGAAGTTCATCGTGCCGTCGACCGGGTCGAGCAGCCAGCACCGCTCGGGCAGCGGGCCTCCGGCGAAGCCCTCCTCGCCCACGACCGGAACGTCCGGGGCCCGGCGGCGCAGGAACTCCGAGACCCGCCGCTCGATCTCCACGTCGGCGTCGGTGACCTCCTCGCCCGAGGGCTTGTGCCGGGTCCTGACCCAGTCCGGGCCCGCCCCGGCCAGCCAGCGCGCCCCCGCGTCGACGGCCTCGCCCGCGAGGACCAGGAGCTCGTCCGGTGATGTCACCTCGGGACCAGCGCCCGCTCCTCCAGGATCTCCGCGTGGGCGCCGTTCTCGCCCATCACGTAGAAACTGAAGCGGTCGAAGACCCAGTCCACGGGGATGCCGACCCGCTCGGGTGCCGAACGGACCAGCTCCTCGGCCACCGACTCCTCGGCGCGCCCCAGGGTGATGTGCGGCGCGTACGCGGGACCGGTGTACCGGTACCCGTACCGCTCGAAGCTCTCCCGCTCGTCCGGCGTGAACCGCGAGACGTCCTTGGCCGGGTCGAACGCCGCCCGGTCCAGGTACGGCTCCAGCGCCTTCAGCGTCACCTGCTGGATCCGGTCGAGCAGCGGGGGCCGCTCCAGCGCGAGGAACACCCAGCCGGTGGGCTGATAGACGACCCCGGGCGAAGCCAGGCCGATCCGCTCCGGCGCGTCCACGGAGGCCACGATCCGGTCGAGCTCCGCCGCCGGGTCCAAGGAGTCGAGGAACGGGCCCTGGAACACGGTGACATGAGGCAGATTGCCGTCCGGGCTCAGCGGCGGGTGCAGCACATGGTCGCCGCCCACCTCCCGCTGGAGGCGAATCGCGGTGGTGCGGTGTTCCGCACTGGGCAGCAGGGCGATGCCGAGCCATCTCGTCACGGCTGAGCTCCAATCTTCGTGATCACGTGCAGTGCGGCGTCGAGCCCCCGGCGCAGACAGGCCGCCGGAGCCTCCCCGCCCAACCAGCCGGCGAGGAAGCCCGCGTCGAACGCGTCGCCGCCTCCGGTGCGGTCCAACGGGCGTACCGCCACCGTCGGTTCGGTGACGACCGTCCCGTCCGGCGCCGCGCACAGCGCGCCGCGCGGCCCCAGGGTCAGGATCACATGACCGGACAGGGCAGCGGCGTACCGGCGGGCCGTGGACTCCGGGTCGCCGGGCACGGCCTCCGGCAGCCGGGCGGCCTCGTCCGCGTTCATGAAGTTCAGCGCTCCCCGCCCGAGGGACGTCCCCATGTCCCGGCCGTTCCACTCCACGGAGACGGAGCGGCCGGCCCCACGGGCGAGCGAAACCAGCCGTACGAGGGACGGCCGGGGCTCCCCGACGAGGTGGACGTGGTCCACCGCGCGGACGTCGTCCTCGGTGACCGAGGCGATGGCCGCGTCGCGGTCCGCGCCCGCGAAGGTCATCATCCGCTTGCCCTCGCCTGCGGCGAGGACGATCGCCATGCCGGTCCGCGCGGCGGGCTCGACGCGGATCAGTCCGGTGCCCACCCCGCCCGCCCGCAGGTCGTCCAGGCACACCCGGCCGAGCAGGTCGTCGCCCACGGCCGACACCAGCCGCACCTCGCAGCCCTGCCGGGCAAGCCCGAGCGCCGTGTTGGCGGCGGAGCCGCCCGGCTGGGCGCTGTACGCGCCGCCGCGCAGCTTCTCGTGCTCCTCGGGCAGCCGCCCGGCGTGCACGATGATGTCGAAGTTGGTGCCCCCGGCCACCAGGACACGGCGGGGCCGCGTCACGGGCGCCCCAGCCGGTAGCTCTCGAACAGGACGTGCCGCACCAGCCGCTCCCTGCTCTCGGCGGTGTTCTGCAACGGGAACGAGGCGTGCGTGACCAGGTCGCGGACCAGCTCCTCGAACCGCGCCTCGTCCGAGCTCAGATCGTGGAAGGAACGCATGAACTCCTGGTGCAGCCGCTCCGGCGGCACCCTGAGACCCTCCAGCCAGCGGCGGTTGGCCAGCAGGACGTTCGAGGCCGCGGACCGCAGCTGCGCCTGGGCGCCCGGGGGCAGCATCTCGGAGTTCAGCAGCTCGAAGTAGGCGTCGTCCTCCATGGCGTGCATCCGCAGGTTCTGACCGCCCACCGCCAGGACGTCCCCGTTGAGGTGGAACAGCTCCAGGCCCAGGTGGTGCGGTACGTCGAGGATCCGTATCCCCCGCTCGGCCAGCCCTTCCTCGTCCGTCGAGAACACACTCAGGATGTTGTCGAACATGTCGCTGTGCTTGGGCACGGCGATCGTCGCCCCCGCGGGATCGCGCAGGAACTCCTCGCCCGTGGTGTTTCCCCAGCGCCCGTCCCGGGCGGCGAGGAGGTAGAAGTTGCGGCCGCCCATGGAGTAGCCGACCCGGCCGATGGGGACGACGTGGGCGGCGACCTCCGGGTCCGTCTCCAGCAGCCGCAGCAGCCGCTGCTCGTTGTAGACGGCGAGGTCCAGCAGACCCCGGGCGACGTCCGTCACCAGACTGTCCGACCACGGCATCTGCACATGGACGACGCGATGGTGGCGACGCGCCAGGAGCTCGTCGAACCCGCAGCCCAGCAGGATCGCCTTCACCACGATCAGGGTGGAGTCGGCGAGCCGCGTCGTCCCCGTACGGTGCTGGAGCGCGGACAGCTCGTGCTGGGCCTCGTCCTCCGCGAGCGACGCGGTGGTCCTGCCGTACCAGACCGCCAGCTGGTTCAGCGCGTTGAGGCACGGCTGCACGTCCTCGGAGGAGATCTCCTCGTCGCCGGCTTCCTGCGCGTGACTGCCGAAGTTGCCGTAGTTCTGGATGGTCCGCACGGCGAGCACGACCTTGGGCGGGACCAGGCCCTTCGCCGTGAGGGTCGTCAGTAAGGATTCCAGCGTCGGCTTGGAACCGACCGCTTGCTGCATGGCGATATTCAACAGGATCGACTCCGCCGCTCTCCGTGCCGTGCTGAGGAAGACCTCCGGGTCAGCCTCCGCGTAGCGCAACGCCTTCCGGTACAACCGGATCGGCTCCCCCTCGTTCACCGTCACGTCGCCCGTGTCCTCTTCACTGTTTTTCGCGGAAGTTACCAAGGCCGGCGGGTGCCCGCCAGCCACTTCTGCGCCTCGTCCGGCTACCTCCGGCCCCCGCTCAGCGAGGCCAGGACGATGCGGCCGTAGCGGGTGGCGAAGGCGCCGACGGTGGCGACCAGGGCCCCGCCGAGACCGATCAGCAGATGCGCCCCGCTGTCGTCCCCCATGACCTGGAGGATGCCCAGGGCCGTGCTCAGCGGGAGGCCGAGGATCGTCAGCACACCGAGCGCGCCCGCGATCTGCTGGTTGTCCTGCGTCTGCACGAGCCGGCTGTAGTCGGCCGCCTCGGCGAGGATCTCCGCGAAGCGGTCGGCGAGCCGGTACTGCGCCTGGAAGGCGAGGAGCAGCTCGTTCGCGGGGCCGTGCGCCGTCAGGTGCTGCCGCCAGTACGTGCTGCGGAAGGCGGCGATGTGGCGTTCGAGGGCGGTGACCCGGCGGGCCAGCCGCGGCCCGTCGAAGACGTCCGACAGGCCCTCGGTGAGCTCGTCGATATGGTCGCGCTGGATGGTGCCGAGCAGGATCGCGTCCAGGTACACGGTCCGGGCGTGCAGCGCGCCGAACTCGTAGAAGTCCCCGTCGCCCGCGTCGGGGCGGTGGCCGAGGAACGCCGCGCCGTGCCGCAGCACCAGCGCGCTCCAGTCCGCCGAGATCCGCACCGTGTCGGCGGTCTGCCGGGGGAACTGCTCGGGCGCGGACGGGAAGTCCACGTCGGCGGAGCGGGACGCGAGCGACCACAGCCAGCCGTCGGCCGAGTCCGGAAGTCGCCCGTCGACCCGCACCGCGGCCGTGTGCTCGGGGCGTGGGGTGAGGAAGGCGATGGTGTAGGGGCGGGCGATGGCGAAGGGGCCCTGGGCGGTCATCGGCACCGCGATGCCGTCGAGCAGCACGGCCGGGTCGAGCGGGCCGTCGAGCGGATCGGGACCGGCCGTGGGCCGTTGGCCGATGGCCCGCAGGGTGGTCAGCAGCGCCGGGCCCGCCACGTCGAGGTGCAGGACGGCGAGGGCGTGCCGGGGATGCTGCGCGGTCGCGGTGCGCAGGATCTCCATCGCCCGCAGGGTGAGGTCGCCATGGGCCACGGAGGTGAACGCGTGCCAGCGGCAGGGGCGTTCGGGGGTGCCGTACAGCGCGCGGGCGGCCGCGGGGGTGAAGTACGTCTGCCGGGTCCCCGCGTCGGTCGTGCGGGGGCCGAGCCGGAGCGGCAGCGGTCCGGTCGCCCAGCCGGGCGGCGCCGGCAGCCGTACGGGGAAGACGACCGTGACGGACTGCCGGGCGCCGGTCGCGGTGCTGAGATCGGTACTCAACGGCGGCGATTCTCCAGACGCTCGTGCGATCGGGCTCCGCGATCACGCTCCAGTGGGAGCAGAAAGAGTAACTGCGGTGCGGGGCAGGTGTGTTGGCCAATTCCGGTCGGGTTGTCGGATGGGCTCAGGACACCAGCCGCCCCCGCAGCCCCGCCAGGACCCGCAGGTCGAGCCCCAGGCCCTCCGTCAGGTAGCGGAAGACGCCGCCGTAGTCCGTGCGGAGCCGGCTGAGAGCGGCGTCCAGGTAGGTCTGGCGGACCTCCTGGAGGGGGATGATCAGGTCCGGGTTCTGCATGAGCCCGGCCTGGCGGAGGCCTTCCCGTACGCGGGCGTCGTAGGCGGCGCGGAAGGTGTTGGAGGCCAGGTAGTCCTCGGTGGCCGCGCGTTCCGGGACGCCCAGGGCGGTGAGGAGGAGCCAGCTGGTCCAGCCGGTGCGGTCCTTGCCCGAGGTGCAGTGGTAGAGGTGCGGGCCCGCGCCCGGTGCCGCCAGGTCGCGCAGGGTCGCGCCGAAGCGTTCGCGGTTGGCGGCGCTGGTGACGAAGGTGCGGTAGACCTCGGTCATGAAGGCCGCGGCCCGGCCGCCGCCCAGCATCTCCTCCTGCCGCACCGGGTCGCGCGAACCGATCGCGGCGAGCAGTTGCCCGTACAGACCGTTGTCGGTGACGGGACGGGAGAGGAGGGTGGGGCCGGCGGGGAGGCGGTCCGCGCCGTCGGACTGGACTTCCAGCGGGATGCGGAAGTCGGTCACGCGGGCGAGGCCGAGCCCCGCGAGGGTGGTCACGTCGGCGTCGGTCAGCTTGCCCAGGTGGTCGCCCCGGTAGACCAGCCCGTGCCGGACCCTGGCCCCGTCGTAGGTGGCGTACCCGCCCAGGTCGCGGACGTTGACCGCGCCCTGGAGGGGGACCTGCCGGACGGCGTTCGCGGTGCGGACCCGTGGCCGGGCCAGGGCGGGCGGCGCGACGGCCGTCAGGATCGCGGTGGCGCCGGCGGTGCTCAGCAGTGCGCGTCTCGACAACGGCATGGCTGTCTCCCTTACGGAGGAGGAAGGGTACGGAGCACGTGCGCGGCCTCGGACATGATCCGGGTGACGAGTTCCTCGCAGCTGGGCAGGTCCTCGATCACCCCCGCGACCTGTCCGGAGGCCATGACGCCGAGGTCGGTGCGGCCCTCGACCATGGAAGCCTTCAGGAGCATCGGGGTGTTCGCGGCGAGCAGGACCTGGCTCCAGGACAGGTCCTTGCCGTGCCGCATCGCCAGGCCCTCGCGGACCATCGCGGGCCAGGAGAGGCCGGAGAGGCGGCGGAAACCGGCGGCCCTGCGGACCGCCTGGGCCAGGGCGCGCACGCGGCCCGCGTCCTCCAGCGCGGCGACCATCTCGGTGCGCAGCATCCGGTGCGGCAGCCCGTCGACGGCGGTGGTGACGGTGACGTCCTTGACGGTCGCCGCCAGATAGCGGGCCTTGACCGCGTCGGGGACGGTCGAGTCGGAGGTGAGGAGGAAGCGGGTGCCCATGGCGACGCCCGCCGCCCCGTAGGACAGGGCGGCGACCAGACCGCGCCCGTCGTGGAAGCCGCCGGCCGCGATCACCGGGATGTCCACCGCGCCGACCACCTGCGGCAGCAGCACGGTCGTCGCGACCTCGCCGGTGTGCCCGCCGCCCTCGCCGCCCTGCACGACCACCGCGTCCGCGCCCCAGGCGGCCACCTTCTCGGCGTGCCGGCGCGCCCCGATGGAGGGCACGACGACGACCCCGGCGTCCTTCAGCTCGGCGATCAGCTCGCGGGAGGGCGCGAGGGCGAAGGAGGCGACCCGTACACCCTCGTCGACGATGATCCGGACCCGCTCGCGCGCGTCGCTCGCGTCCGCCCGCAGGTTGACCCCGAAGGGGCGGTCGGTGCGGGACTTCACCTCCCGTACGGCGGACCGGAGTTCGGGCACCGTCATGGTCGCGGAGGCCAGGATGCCGAGGGCGCCGGCGTTCGCGGTGGCCGAGACCAGACGGGGCCCGGCGACCCAGCCCATGCCCGTCTGCACGATCGGGTGCTCGACGCCGACCAGCTCGGTGAGCGGCGTCTTCATCGGGCCGGGACCTCCCGCTCCCGCAGGCCCTTCGGGTCGATCACCTCGCGGATCAGCCGCAGCTCCTCGGCGGTGGGCTCGCGGGTGTACGGCACGGCGTCGGCGGTCGCCAGGCCGAAGCCGGTGGCGGCGCGGACCTCGTCGACGGTGACGCCCGGGTGGACGGAGGCGAGCCGCATGGTGCGGTCCGGGGTGTCGAAGTCGAACACGCCGAGGTCGCTCACCACCCGGGGCAGGCGGTGGTACGGCCCGACCGCCCGGTCGTAGCCGACGCCGCTCACCATGTCGACGCGCTCGACGAAGACCCGGGTGGAGTGCCGGGGGATCCAGTAGCTCACCGGGTTGTTGAGGGTGTTGACGGGTGCCCCGCGCACCCCGAGGAGCTGGCGCGAGGGGCGTTCCCAGGCGCCGATGCAGGAGATGTTCTGGTTGCCGTGGCGGTCGATCTGGCTGGCGCCCATCATCACGTGCCGCCGCCCGCCGGTGACCATCGTGAGATGGCGGCGGTACGGCAGCCAGCCCTCGGGCTCCCCGTCGAGCCCGACGAGCAGGGCCTCGCCGTCGGTGAGGAGGAGGTCGGGGGAGAAGGTGCGCTTGGCGAGGCGGGCGCCGAAGGAGGGGACGAGCCCCATGGGGCTGGCGAGCACCTCGCCGTTGTCGCGCCAGGCCTCGGCGCAGGCGATCACGCAGTACTCGGCTCGGCTGACACTCATTTCGGTCCCTTCTCGGTCTCCGCGCGCTCCTCGTGCCAGGTCCGCACGGCCGCCTGGTAGTCGTCCTCGCCCTTGCCGGACAGGAAGCGTCCGGCGAACTCGGGCCAGGGGGTGGTCGCGTACAGCTTCTGGAAGGGCTCGTCGCGGGCGTACTCCGGTGCGCAGGAGGTGAAGTGGGCGCCGTTCGGGGTCTCGACGACGCCGGTGACGCTGTGCCGGGAGACGAGCAGGGTCTGCGGCACGACGTCGGCGCCGAAGGACTCGACGATCCGTTCGCAGGAGAGGTACGCGGTGTCGGCGGCCTCGCAGAACAGGTCGTCGAAGTACGGGTCGGGGCCCAGGTACTGCCCGTTGCCGAGGCGGTCGGCGCGGTTGACGTGGACGAGGGCGGCGTCCATGCGCAGGGCCGGCACGGCGACGAACTCCTCGCCGTCCTCGTACGGGGAGGTGACGGTCCGCAGGCCCGGGTTGACCCGCATGACGTCCGAGCCGAGCCCGGCGCGTACCGGCAGGAAGGGCAGCCGGTTGGCGGCGGCGTGCAGGCCCCACATGAACATCGCCTCGTCGAGCTCGGTGAGTTCGAGGGCGCCGCTCTCGCGGGCGGCCCGGAAGTGGGGTTCGAGGGGGATGGAGTCCAGGGTCACGAACGGGGCGACGAGGCGGCGGATCCGGCCCGCGGCGGCGAGCAGGCCGACGTCGGGGCCGCCGTACGAGATGACGGTGAGATCGGTGATCTCGGACCGGAGCAGCGCTCTGATCAGGGCCATCGGCTTGCGCCGGGAGCCCCAGCCGCCGATGCCGATCGTCATGCCGGAGCGGAGCCGGCCCACGACGTCCTCGGGGCTCATGGTCTTGTCGGTCACGCGTCCTCCTGCGGTGCGGGGGCGCCCGGCGCGGGGGCGCCGAAGCCGTCGCGGACCCGGTCGGCGACGCCGCTGAGGTTGGCCTCGAAGGTGAAGCCCTGCTCGAAGCGGTAGCTGCGGCGTACGTCGACGGGGTCGATGCCGTTGATGGCGGCCTTGGCGAGCCGGATCAGGGTGCCGTCCTTCGCCGCGATCTCGGCCGCCAGCTCCAGGGCCGCGTCGAGGAGCCCCGCGCGCGGGACCACCTTCCAGACCGAGCCGTGGGCGTGCAGCTCCTGCGCGGTGGCGGTGCGCGAGGTGTAGTACAGGGCGCGCATCAGGTGCTGGGGGACCAGCCGGGCCAGATGGGTGGCGGCCCCGAGGGCGCCCCGGTCCAGCTCCGGCAGGCCGAAGACGGCGTCGTCGGCGGCGACGATCGCGTCCGCGTTGCCGACCAGTCCGATGCCGCCGCCGAGGCAGAAGCCGCCGACCGCCGCGACGACCGGGACCTCGCAGTCGTAGACGGCGGCGAAGGCCTCGGCGCAGCCCCGGTTGACGGCGATCAGGGCGTCGTGGCCCGGGTCCCGCTGGAGCTCCTTGATGTCGACGCCCGCGTTGAAGCCGCGGCCCTCGGCGGCGAGCACGACACAGCGGACCTCGGGGTCGCGGCCGGCCGCGCGGAGGGCGTCGGCGAGCGCGTACCAGTCGCGTACCGGGAGGGCGTTGACGGGCGGACGGTCGACGGTGACGAGCGCGATGCCCTTGTCCGGGCGGGAGGTGGAGACACCCATGGGAGGATCAGCTACCTTTCCACCAAACGTTTGTTAGGTGACCGTGCTTGGGAGGAAGGTAGCAGCCGATGGAGCTGGACGGGAGGGTCGCCGTCGTGACCGGTGGAACGCGCGGGGTCGGCGCGGGCATCGCCCGGGCGTTTCTGCGGGCCGGGGCCGAGGTCCTGGTCTGCGCCCGCAGGCCCCCGGACGAACCGGTCGTCGCGGCCGGCCGCGCGGCCCGCTTCCACCCGCTCGATCTGCGCGAACCCGCCGCCGTACGGGACTTCCTGGCCGAGGTCGGGGAGCGCCACGGGCGGCTCGACACCCTGGTCAACAACGCGGGCGGCACGCCGTACCGGCTGCTCGGCGAGGGCGAGTCCGCACGCCACGCCCGCGTCCTCGAACTCAACCTCACCGTCCCGCTCGCGGTCTCCCTCGCCGCCCATGGACTGCTGCGGGCCTCGCGCGGCTCGGTCGTCATGATCGGCAGCGTCAGCGGCACCCGCCCCTCGCCGGGCACCGCCGCGTACGGCGCCGCCAAGGCCGGCCTGGAGAACCTGGCCCGCTCGATGGCCGTCGAGTGGGCCCCCGAGGTCCGGGTCAACACCCTGGTCCTCGGCATGGTCAGGACCGAGCTGTCCCACCTGCACTACGGCGACGCCGAAGGGCTCGCGGCCGTCGGCGGGACCGTGCCGCTGGGCCGGCTGGCCGAACCGTCCGAGATCGGCGAGGCGGCCGTCTTCCTCGCCTCCGACCGGGCGGCGTACGTCTCCGGGGCCTCGCTCCTGGTGCACGGGGGCGGCGAACGCCCCGCCTTCCTGGACGCGGCGACCGTCAACACCGTCAACACCGTCAACACCGCCGACAAGGAGAGCTGACATGGGTCTGTGCGACGAACGGGTGGTCATCGTGACGGGCGCCGGCCGGGGGCTCGGCCGGGCGCACGCCCTCGCCTTCGCCGCCGAGGGCGCCCGGGTCGTGGTCAACGACCTCGGCGTCGGGCTCGACGGGCGCCCCGGCCCCGACAGCCCGGCGGCCCTCGTCGTCGAGGAGATCAGGGCGGCGGGCGGGGAGGCGGTCGCCCACGGCGGCGACATCGCGACGACGGAGGGCGCCGCGTCCCTGGTGGACGCCGCCCTCTCCGCGTACGGGCGGCTCGACACCCTCGTCAACAACGCGGGCTTCCTGCGCGACCGGATGCTCGTCAACCTCGACGAGGAGGACTTCGACGCGGTGCTGCGGGTCCATGTGAAGGGCCACTTCCTGCCCCTGCGGCACGCCGCCGCGCACTGGCGGGCGGAGGCCAAGGCGGGCCGCCCGGTGGCCGCCCGGGTGGTCAACACCACCTCCGGGGCGGGGCTGCTCGGCAGTGTCGGCCAGGGCAACTACGCGGCGGCCAAGGCCGGGATCGTCGGCCTCACCCTCGTCGCGGCGGCCGAGATGGCCCGGTACGGCGTCCAGGTCAACGCCATCGCCCCCGCCGCCCGCACCCGCATGACCGAACAGACCTTCGCGTCCCTGGCCGCCCTCCCCGAGGACGTCTCGCCCCTGGTGGTCTGGCTCGGCTCCACCGCCTCGGCGGGCGTGACCGGCCGCGTCTTCGAGGCGGAGGGCGGCCGCCTCACCGTCATGGAGGGCTGGCGCCCCGGACCCACCGCCGACAAAGGCACCCGCAGGACCCCGGCGGAGGCGGGCGAGACGGCCCTGAAACTGCTGGGGGAGGCGGGGGAGCCGATGCCGGTGTACGGGGCGTGAGCGTGAGCGTGAGCCGCCGGGAGGGCTGACCGGGCAGCGCCCGCCGCCCCCGGCCCCCACGTCACCGGCCGCGCGGTGCCGTCCACTCCAGGCGGGTCCTGGTCCGGGGGTCCGGTACGTGTTCCAGGGTGGCCAGGGCCGTCTCGCGGGCGGGGCCGTCCGGGTCGCCGTCCGCCAGGATCCGCGCCAGCGCCTCGACGGCGCGCGGGTCCTGACGGAGGGCCAGACCCCGTGCGGCCTCGGCCGCCGTCTCCTGGTCCGGGTCGGCGAGCCGGGCGGCGAGGGCCTCGCGGACGGCGGGGGTGTCGTCGGGGAGTTCGGCGAGCGCGAGGGTGGCCCAGTCCCGGACCCGGGGTTCGTGGTCCCGGCTCAGCCCGACGAGCACCCCGGCCGCCTCGGCGTGCCCGGCGGGCACGAGCCCGGTCAGCGAGGCGGCCACCCGCCGCCGCACCTCCCCGTCCGGATGCCCGGCGAGCCCGAGCAACTCGGGCACCACACTCGCGTCCCCGCACTGCCCGAGCGCGAAGGCCAGCGAGAGCGCGGGCTCGCGGGGGAGGGGCGGGGGCGTCCTCCCTTCGGCCCCCTCCCGCGACGCCAGCTCCCGCAGCACCGGCAGCGCGCTCTCCCGGTGGCCCGGCAGGGTGGCCAGGATCTGGATGGCGAGGGCGCGGCGGAGGGGATCGGGGGCCTCGCACCAGGTGGTGGCGGTGGTGAAGACGGTGGGGTCGGGGCGGGCAGTCAGGGCGGCTACCGCCGTGGTCCAGTCGTCCTGGGACGGGTCGCCGCAGCGGAGGGCGCGCCCGGCGAGTTCCTCGTGCGGGGCGCGGATGCCGAGGGCGCCCTCCAGGAGGGTGGCGATGGCCGCGTGGCCGGTCTGGCGTTCGTCGCTCCGGGTCGGCGCGCCGTCCTCGCCCAGCAGCTCGACGACCACGGTCACCCCGCCGTCCTCCGGCACCCGCCGCACCACCGCCTCGTACGTGTCCCCGGCGCCCCCGCCCTCCACGAGCCCCCGCCGCAGTACCGCCGCCATGTCCGCGCCGATCCACCGCCGGGCCTCGTCGAGCGCCTCCGCCCTGCTCCCCGCGCCGTGTTCGAGCAGCGCCCGCACGCAGGCGGCCGAGCCGCGCCGGGCGGCGGCCACCAGCGGCGCGGACCCGTCGGGGCCCGGCCGGTCCGGCGCCGCGCCCGCTTCGAGCAGCTCGCGCACCACCTCCGTGTGACCGAGCCGGATCGCCCAGGCCAGGGCGGTGAAGCCGTAGCCCTCCTCCTGGTCCGGATCCGCGCCCGCGGCGAGCAGCGCCCGCACCACCTCGACGTACCCCCCGCACGCCGCCCCGCACAGCGGCAGGTCGGCGTCGTCCTCGCCGCCGCGCCGGGCCGGGTCGGCACCGGCGGCGAGCAGCAGCCGGACCGACACCGGTTGGTTGCCGATGGCCGCCCGGTACAGCGCGGTCTCGCCGTCCTCCCGCGTCTCGGGGTCGGCCCCGTCCCTCAGGGCCCGTACGACCCCGTCGTCGTCCCCGTTCCACAGCGCTTCGAACAACGTGCTCATGGGTCCGACCCTCGCCCGAGGCCCCCGAACGGCGCAAATCCATTCCTTGATACGTAGTGACGTACGGTCAGGGCGCGCAGTCCAGCACGGTGGCGCACACCCCGCAGCGGGCCTTCACCCGCCCCCGCCCCGCCGCCACCCGCAGCCGCTGGCCGCACACCGGGCAGGGGAAGACGCCGTCCCCGGTGGCCCGGGCGCGCCGCCGGGCGGCCCAGCCGGCGCCCGCGAGCGGCGGCCGGCGCCAGTCGCGGGCGGCCTCCTCCCGGCCCCGTACCCACGCCTCGTACGCGACCGCGCTGGTGAACCACGGAGAGGGGTCCTCCCCGAACACATCGGCCCGCTTGGCGAGGACGTAGCCGAACTCCTCGGGCGTCAGATAGCCCAGCTTCTGGCTGGACATCCCGTCCTGCCGGAACGCGTCGAGCAGCAGCCAGCCCGCGCCGAGGTAGGTGGTGACGACGTCGGTGAGGATCTCGTTCTCCGCCGTCGTGGGGAAGGAGAGCCCGAGGCGGTGCAGCAGCACATGGGTGATCTCGTGGGAGAGCGCGGCGCCGATGTCCCGGCGGTGGGCCGGCCGGGCGAAGCGCTCGTTGAGCTCGACGAAGTACTCGGGACCGGCCGTCAGTTCGACCGCCGCCGCGTGCTCCATCGCGCGGAAGCTCACCACCATCCGGGCCTCCGGCAGCCGCAGCTGCCGGACGAGCGCGCGGGCCGCCGCCTGGGCGCCGAGGTGGAGCCCCTCCGGGTCCTCGACGGCGACGTCCGAGGCGGGGACGCTCGTCTCGTAGCGCCGTACGCCGTCGGGGGACAGGCGCCGGTAGAGCGCGCGGATGGCGGCGCGGACCGTGTCGAGATGCGGGAACCCGTGCACGACACGGGAGACTTCATCGCTGTGCGGCATCCCGGACCACCCCCTGCCGTCCAGGGTACGGGCGGCGCGTCCGGCGCCCCTGGGCATGCCCCGTCTGGCCGAAAAGGCCTTCTTGTCGCCCCCGTCAAGCACTGTCCATAATCCGGACCACATCTTGACGGGCTCATGCCATCAAGATCAACCCCCCATGAAAGAAGGCAGTCGCATGCAGAAGAACAGTCTGGTCCGCGCGCTGCAGAAACTCGCCGCGGGCGCCGCCGTCGTCCTCGCCGCCGTCAGCCTCCAGCCCACCACCGCCTCCGCCGCGCCCGCCCCGGTCGTCGGCGGCGTCCGCGCCGCCCAGGGCGAGTTCCCCTGGATGGTCCGGCTCTCGATGGGCTGCGGCGGCTCCCTGATCACCCCGCAGGTCGTGCTCACCGCCGCGCACTGCGTGAACGGCTCCGGCCCCAACACCAGCATCACGGCCACCGCCGGGGTCGTCGACCTCCAGTCGAGCAGCGCCATCAAGGTCAAGTCGACCAAGGTCTACCAGGCCCCCGGCTACAACGGCCAGGGCAAGGACTGGGCCCTGATCAAGCTGGCCTCGCCGATCACCAGCCTCCCCAACCTGAAGATCGCCGACACGACCGCCTACAACAGCGGCGACTTCACCGTGTCCGGCTGGGGCGCCGCCACCGAGGGCGGCGCGCAGCAGCGCTACCTGCGCAAGGCGGTCGTCCCGTTCGTCTCGGACGCCGACTGCCAGTCCGCGTACGGCAGCTCCCTCGTCCCCGGCGAGGAGATCTGCGCCGGGTTCAACCAGGGCGGCGTCGACACCTGCCAGGGTGACTCCGGCGGCCCGATGTTCCGCAAGGACAACAACAACGCCTGGATCCAGGTCGGCATCGTGAGCTGGGGCGAGGGCTGCGCCCGGGCCGGCTACCCCGGCGTCTACACCGAGGTCTCGACCTTCGCCTCCGCGATCACGGCGGCCGCGGCGACGCTGTAACGGACAGGGAGACCTGAGGGTGCCCGGGGCGCGAAGCCCCGGGCACCCGCCTGTGCGCGGGCGCTACCCCAGCTCCACCCCACCCCCCGCCCCGCCCTCCAGCTCAAGCACCCACACCTCGTTCGCGCCCTCCCGCAGCACCGGGCCCGGCACGAACAGGGACTCCTGCGGGCCGGTGTTCCAGTAGCGGCCCAGGCAGAAGCCGTTGACCCACACGAAGCCCCGGGTCCAGCCGGGCAGGCGCAGCGCCGCGTCGCCCGGGGACGGCACCGTCACCGAGACCCGGTGCAGCCCCGGACCGGCATCCTCGGGGACGGGGACGAACGGGACCCCGGCCACCGCCGCCGCCTCGAAGGCGTCGAGCCGCAGCCCCCGGGCCCGTACCCCGTGCAGATACTGCCGCTCGTGCCGGATCCCGCCCGTCACGCCCTTCGGCTCCGCGAGCCGCGGCCCGTAGTTGACCCGGCCCAGGGACTCCACCCACAGCTCGACCACCGCGGGCCCCGCCACCGGCTCCGGCAGCACCGCCTCCTCCGTGTCGAGCACCCCGGCGAACACCCCGTCCACGTACACCGACGCCCGGTCGCGCAGCCCCGTCACCGCCAGCGGGTACGGCTGCCGCGGGCCCGGCACCTCCACCCGGTAGTGGACCAGGCCCCGGTCCACACCCACCTGCTCGAAGGTCGGCGGCACCGGGGAGACCGACTCCGCGTCACCGAGCACCGCGAGGACCTCCGACAGCGGCGCCCAGCCCTCCAGCGCACCGCTCGCGGGCGCGCCGATCCGCGCCGGCGGCTCCGGCAGCTCGGGCAGCGGCCCCTCCGCGTACGCGGCGAGCACCTCACGGAAGCGCCAGAACTTCTCCGTCGGCAGCCCCGCCTCGTCGATCGGCGCGTCGTAGTCGTACGAGGTGACCGTCGGCCGCAGCGCCCCCTCGTGCTCCCGCCCGGCCCGGTTCGCCCCCGCCCACCCGGCGAAGCTGGTCCCGCCGTGCGCCATGTAGACGTTCACCGACGCCCCGCACTCCAGGATCTCCCGCAGCGCCGCCGCCGCGTCCGCCGCGTCCCGCCCGACATGCTCCGTGCCCCAGTGGTCGAACCAGCCGCACCAGAACTCCATGCACATCAGCGGACCGGACGGCTGGTGCCGCCGCAGCGTCGCGAACGCCTCCCGCGCCCCCGACCCGAAGTTCGCCGTCGCCAGCACCCCCGGCACCGAACCGCCCGTCAGCATGTGGTCCTCCGGCCCGTCCGAGGTGAACAGCGGCACCTCCACCCCGCAGGCGAGCAGCAGATCGGCGACCCGCCGCAGATACCCCGCGTCGGTGCCGTAGCTGCCGTACTCGTTCTCCACCTGCACCAGGACCACCGGACCGCCCCGCCCGATCTGCCGCTCCACCACCTGCGGCAGCAGCCGGCGGAACCAGCGCTCCACATGCGCCAGATACTCCGCGTCGTCCGTGCGCACCCGCCGCCCCAGCGGCCCCGTCAGCCAGTGCGGCAGGCCGCCGTTCTCCCACTCGGCGCAGATGTACGGGCCGGGGCGCACGATCGCCCGCATCCCGGCGTCCGCCACCGCGTCCAGGAAACGCCCGAGCGCGTCCACGTCCCCGTAGCGGCCGGGCTCCGGCTCGTACAGGTTCCACGGCACGTACGTCTCGACGCAGTCGAGGCCCATCGCCCGCAGCATCCCGAGCCGGTGCGCCCACTGCTCCTCGTGCACCCGGAAGTAGTGCAGCGCCCCCGAAAGCAGCCGCACCGGCCGCCCGTCGAGAAGAAAGTCCTCGTCACCCACCACGAACTCGCTCATGCGCCTCACCTTCGCCCTCTGGCGGCGGACCGGTCCATGGACAAAGATCGTCGCAGTTTGGACCCTTCGACGGGCGCTGGGGAGGCTGTCGCGCGATGTACCACACCTGGATGCGCTACTTCACGCCCGGCCCCGTCCACCACCGCCTCGGCCTGGTCTGCCTCGGCGTCGGACTCCAGCACGGCACCCTGCCGACGGTCGGCCCGCGCACCCTGGACCACCACGTCGCCGTCCTCGTCAGCTCCGGCGGCGGCTGGTACCGGGGCCCCGACGGGCGCCGCACCACCGTCACCGCCCCCGCCGTCATCTGGCTCACCCCCGGCGTGCCCCACCACTACGCCGCCGACCCCGGCACCGGCTGGGACGAGTCCTTCGTCGACTTCACCGGGCCCGCCACCGCCACCTACACCGAGCTCGGCTACATCGAACCCGACCGGCCCGTCGTCCCCCTCTCCGACGCCGCCCCCGCCCGCGCCGCCGTCGCCCGCATCGCCCGCGCCGCCCGCCCCGGCAACCCCCTCCTGGAGGTCGAGACCGGCGCCGCCGTCCACGAGCTCCTGGTCGCCCTGCGCCGCTCCCGCGCCGACACCAACGCCGACGGCGACCCCGTCCTCACCGCCCTCGCCCGCGACGCCTTCAGCCGTCTCACCGTCGCCGAACACGCCGCCCGGCACGGCATGACCGCCGCCGAACTGCGCACCGCCGTCCGCCGCGCCGCCGGGTGCAGCCCCAAGGACTACCTGCTCACCGTCCGCCTCGGCCGCGCCAAGGAACTCCTCGCCGGCACCGAACTCCCCGTCGCCGCCGTCGCCCGCCGGGTCGGCTACGACGACCCCGCCTACTTCTCCCGCCTCTTCACGCGCCGCGTCGGCACCGCCCCCGTCCGCTTCCGCGAACAGCAGGGCAGGGCCGTCCCCGGCGGCTGGAGCACCACCGTTCCGGATCCCGAACACCCGCCCACGATCCTCCCGAGATCCGGATAGGGTCGCTCCTCATGAGCGAGTCCAGCGGCAACCATGACGGCACCGGCACCAGCGACACCAGCGGCACCCACGACGGCCCCGGCATCGACCCCTCCGTCGCCGCCGAGCTGACCCGGCTGCGCGAGAGCATCGACAACATCGACGCGGCCGTCGTCCACATGCTCGCCGAGCGCTTCAAGTGCACCCAGCAGGTCGGCGTCCTCAAGGCCCGGCATGAGCTGCCGCCCGCCGACCCGGCCCGCGAGGCCCGCCAGATCGCCCGGCTGCGGGAACTCGCCGGGAGCGCGAAACTGGACCCGGCCTTCGCGGAGAAGCTGCTGAACTTCATCATCGCGGAGGTCATCCGCCACCACGAGACGATCGCGGACGGAGCACGCTGATGGCCCGCGTCACCGTATTCACGCTGGGCGGCACCATCTCCGCGCGAGGCGGTGACGCCTCCCGCATGACCGGCACCGAGGTGCTCGCCGAGCTCGGCGTCACCCCCGAGGGCGTCGAGGTGGAGCTCCGCGACTTCCGCCGCGTCCCCAGCTCCTCGCTCTCCTTCGAGGACCTCGCCGCCCTCGCCGACGAGGTGCGCGCGACCGTCGCCGCGGGCTCCGGCGCGGTCGTCGTCCAGGGCACCGACACCCTGGAGGAGACCGCCTTCCTCCTCGACCTGCTCTGCACCACCGAGGAGCCGATCGCCGTCACCGGCGCCATGCGCCGCCCCGACCTGCCCGGCGCCGACGGCCCCGCCAACCTCGCCGCCGCCCTCGCCGTCGCCGCCGACCCCGGCTGCCGCGGCCTCGGCGTCCTCGTGGTGCTCGCCGACGAGATCCACGCCGCCCGCTTCGCCCACAAGGCCCACACCACCTCCGTCGCCACCTTCACCTCACCCGGCGCCGGACCCCTCGGCGCCGTCGTCGAGGGCGAGCCGCGGATCCTGCTCCGTCCCGCCGTCCCTTCCCGGCTCTGCCCGCTCAGCCTCGACCCCGGCGTACGGGTCGCCCTGCTCACCCTCTCCCTCGGCGACCGGGGCGAACTCCTCGACGCCGTCGCCGACCGCTACGACGGCCTCGTCGTCGCCGCCTTCGGCGCGGGACACGTCCCCGCCGCACTCGTCGAGCCGCTCGCCGCGCTCGCCGAGCGCGTCCCGGTCGTCCTCGCCTCCCGTACGGGCGCGGGCGCGACCCTCTCGCACACCTACCGCGGCCCCGGCTCCGAGTACGACCTGCTGCACCGCGGCCTCGTCCCGGCCGGCCCGCTCGCCCCCGCCAAGGCCCGGCTCCTGCTGCACGCCCTGCTCTCCAGCGGCGCCAGGGGACCCGCCGGATACGACCGGCCCCGGATCTCCGCGGCCTTCGCCCACCTCGACGGCGCGGGCCTGGCGTAGGGCCTGTCCGACGATTCCCGTCGGACAGGCCCTGATCCATAACCCCCATGCCGGGGCAGGGGGCCATCAGGCAGCATGGCCCCCATGTCCGTACTGACGCGCGACGAAGCGCAGACCCGTGCCCAGCTCCTCGACGTCCACCGCTACACCGTGGACCTCGACCTCACCACCGGCGACGAGACCTTCGAGTCCACCAGCCTCATCCGCTTCACCGCCCGGGCCGCCGGGAACACCTTCGTCGAGCTGAAGCCGGAAGCCCTGCACTCCGCCGTCCTCGACGGCACGCCCCTCGACACCGCCGCCCTCGACGACAACCGTCTCCCGCTCGTCCTCACCGAGGGCGAGCACACCCTGAGCATCGCCGCCACCATGCGCTACTCCCGCACCGGCGAGGGCATGCACCGCTTCACCGACCCCACCGACGGCGAGGCGTACGTCTACACCCAGCTGTTCATGGAGGACGTCCAGCGCGTCTTCGCCGCCTTCGACCAGCCCGACCTCAAGGCCGTCTTCGAGATCGGCGTCACCGCCCCCGAGGAGTGGACCGTCCTCTCCAACGGCGTCACCGAGCGCGGCGCCGACGGACGCTGGACCGCCGCGCCCACCCAGCTGCTCTCCACCTACTTCGTCTGCGTCGCCGCCGGCCCCTGGCACTCCGTCCGCTCCGAGCACGCCGGCCTGCCCTTCGGCATCCACTGCCGCCGCTCGCTCGCCCCCCACCTCGACGCCGACGCCGACGAGATCCTCGACATCACCAAGGCCTGCTTCGACCGCTACCACGAGAAGTTCGACGAGCCGTACCCCTTCGACTCGTACGACCAGGCCTTCGTCCCCGAGTTCAACCCCGGCGCCATGGAGAACCCCGGACTGGTCACCTTCCGCGACGAGTTCGTCTTCCGCTCCGCCGTCACCGACACCGAGCGGATGACCCGCGCCATGGTCATCGCCCACGAGATGGCCCACATGTGGTTCGGCGACCTCGTCACCCTGCGCTGGTGGGACGACATCTGGCTGAACGAGTCCTTCGCCGAGTACATGGGCTTCCAGACCATCAACGAGGCCTGCTCCGACCGCTTCGCCGACACCTGGATCGACTTCGGCGCCACCAGGAAGGCCTGGGGCTACGAGGCCGACCAGCGGCCCTCCACCCACCCCGTCGCCCCCGACCCGGACGCCGTCCCCGACACCGCCTCCGCCCTCCTCAACTTCGACGGCATCTCCTACGCCAAGGGCGCCTCCGCGCTGCGCCAGCTCGTCGCCTGGATGGGGGAGAAGGACTTCCTCGCGGGCATCAACATCCACTTCAAGCGCCACAAGTTCGGCAACGCGACCCTCGCCGACTTCATCGACAACCTCGCCGCCGCCACCGACCGCGACGTCCACGGCTGGGCCGAGCAGTGGCTGCGCACCACCGGCGTCGACACCCTCACCCCGCGCGTCGAGGGCGAGGGCAACCAGTGGCGGCTCACCGTCGACCGCGCGGGCAGCCGCCCGCACCGCGTCGCCGTCGGCGTGTACGACCTCGACGCCGCCGGCGCCCCGGTGCTGCGCCGCCGGTACGAGCTCGACGTCCCGCAGGCCGCCCCGCTCGACCTCGCGGGCCCGCGCCCCGCGCTCGTCGTCCTCAACGAGGGCGACCTCACCTACGCCAAGATCCGCTTCGACGAGGTGTCCCAGGAGACCGCGCTGCGCGGCCTCTCCCGCATCCCCGACGCCCTCACCCGCGCCGTCGTCTGGAACGCGCTGCGCGACATGGTCCGCGACGGCGAACTGGAGCCCGCCGCCTACCTGGAGACCGCCCTCGCGCACCTCCCCGAGGAGACCGAACTCGCCGTCGTCCAGGGCGTCCTGGGCTTCGCCCGCACCCAGATCACCGACCGTTACGTCTCCGCCGCCGACCGTCCCGCCGCCCTCGCCACGCTCTGCGATATCGCCCGCGACCTGATGCGCCGCACCGAGGGCGGCGAGGCGCCCGGCCTGCGCCTCACCGCCGTGCGCACCTACGTCGACAGCGCCACCACCCCCGACAAGATCGCCTCCTGGCTCGCCGACGGCACCGTCCACGGCGGCCCGGAGCTCGACCCCGAGCTCCGCTGGCGCATCCTCGCCCGGCTCGCCGTCCTCGGCGCCACCGACGAGGCCGCCATCGCCGCCGAGCTCGACCGCGACCCCAGCGCCACCGGCCGGGAGGGCGCCGCCCGCTGTCGCGCCGGCCTGCCGACGGCGGAGGCGAAGGCCGCCGCCTGGGCGTCCATGTTCGACTCCGACGACCTCTCCAACTACCTGTTCACGGCCACCGCCCAGGGCTTCTGGCAGCCCGAACAGGCCGAGCTCCTCCACCCCTACGTGGCCCGCTTCTACCCGGACGCCCTCGCCCTCGCCGACCGCCGCGGCGCCGCCATGGCCGAGGCCGCCGGCCGCTGGGCCTTCCCCGCCGACGCGGTCGACGCCGACTCCCTCGCCCTCGGCGACCGCCACCTCGCCGAGGATGCCCCGACCCCGGCCCTCCACCGCAAGCTGGTCGACCAGCTCGACGACCTGCGCCGGGCACTGCGCGTACGCGGCTGAGGCGAGGGCCGACGGCCCGCACCCTCACGCACCACGGACGGGGCCCTGACACCAGGGCCCCGTCCCCCGTTCGGGTCACAGTGACGGACTCTCCGGACAAACCCCCAGAACCCCCGGCACGCTGTCGTCCATGCGTGCCGCACCCCTCGCCGGAGGCGCCCCCGGCCCCGACCGACTCCGCCCCCTCCTCGACACCGTCCTCGACGCCCTCCGCACCGGCGCCGAGGACCGCGGCGGCCCCCTCCCCGCCGGCGGGCCACAGGCCGTGGCCCATCAGGTGCGGGAGGCCATCGGGGAGGCGCTGCCCGAGGACGGCACCGGGGCCGCCGAGGCCCTGTTCACCCTCGTACGCGCGGTCACCGCGGGCGCCGCCGACCCCGCGCACCCGCTGTGCGCGGCGCACCTCCACACCCCGCCCCTCGCCCTCGCGGCCGCCGCCGACCTCGCCGCCTCCGTCCTGAACCCGTCCCTGGACTCCTGGGACCAGGCCCCCGCCGCCTCCGCGCTCGAAGCGCTGGTCACCGCCGCCCTCGCCGCCGAGGCGTTCCCGGCGGCGCCCCGCCCCGACGGCCTGGTCACCACCGGCGGCACCGAGTCCAACCAACTGGCCCTGCTCCTCGCCCGCGAGCGCCACGAGCGCCACGGCACCGTCCAGACCCTCGTCGGGGCCAACGCCCACCACTCCTTCCGCCGCGCCGCCTGGCTCCTCGGCCTGCCCGAACCGGTCGTCGTCCCGGCCCCGAGCGGCACCATGGACCCGGCCGCCCTGGCGCAGGCGCTCACCGAGCTCCCCGGGCCGCTGCTGGTCGCCGCCACCGCCGGCACCACCGACGCCGGCCTGATCGACCCGCTCCCGGAGATCGCCGAGCTGTGCGCGGCGCACGGGAACGCCGACCTCCACGTGGACGCGGCCTACGGCGGCCCGCTCCTCTTCAGCGACCGGCACCGCCCGCTCCTCGCCGGGCTCGACCGGGCCCGCACGGTCACCGTCGACCTGCACAAACTGGGCTGGCAGCCGGCCGCCGCCGGGCTTCTCGCCGTCCGGGACGCCGACGACCTCGCCGTACTCGGGCACACCGCCGATTACCTGAACGCCGACGACGACACCGACGCCGGACTCCCCGACCTCCTCGGGCGCTCGCTGCGCACCACCCGGCGGCCCGACGTCCTCAAGACCGCCGTCACCCTGCGCGCCCTGGGCCGCTCCGGGCTCGGCGCCCTCGTCGACGCCTGCATGGCGCTCGCCGAGGAGCTCGCCGCGCTGGTCGAGAAGGCCCCGGGCCTGGAGCTCTACGCCCGGCCCACCCTCACGACCGTCCTCTTCCGGCCGTACGGCGCGTCCGACGAGGCCGTCGCCGGGATCCGCCGCGCGCTGCTCGCCGAGGGCCGCGCGGTCCTCGGCCGGGCCGCGGCCGACGGGCGGCTCTGGCTCAAGGCCACCCTGCTCAACCCCCACGCCACCCCCGGCGACCTGGCACAGATCATCTCCCTCGTGGAAGGCGGCACCGACCGATGACCGGCAGCACCCCCCAGCACGACCTCGACCGTCCGCACGACCTGGTGGGCGTCGGCATCGGCCCGTTCAACCTCTCCCTCGCCGCACTCGCCCAGGGCGTCCCCGGCGGCCTGGCCACCGCCTTCTTCGAGCAGCGGCCCGCCTTCCACTGGCACCCCGGCCTGCTCATCGAGGGCGCCACCCTCCAGGTCCCGTTCCTGGCCGACCTGGTGACCCTCGCCGACCCGGCCAGCCCGTGGAGCTTCCTCAACTACCTCAGGAGCCGCGACCGGCTCTTCCCCTTCTACTTCGCCGAGAAGTTCCACATCCAGCGCGCCGAGTACGACGCCTACTGCCGCTGGGTCAGCGGCCAGGTCCCCGGGCTCCACTTCGGACACCAGGTCGATTCCGTCCGCTGGAATCCCGAACGGCGCCTGTTCGAGGTCGACTTCACCCAGCTGGACGCCGACGGCGAGGCCGAGGCGCTGGGCCGCGCGTACACCCGCAATGTCGTCCTCGGCGTCGGCACCGAGCCCTACGTCCCCGAGCCGCTGCGCCCGCTCGCCGACGCGCCCGGGGTGCCCGTGATCCACTCCGCCGACTACCTGACCCACCGCGAGACCCTGCTCGCCGCCGGGCACGTCACCGTCATCGGCTCCGGCCAGTCCGGCGCCGAGGTCTTCCTCGACCTGCTGCGCGCCCGCCCCGAGGGGGCCGAGCGGCTGCACTGGCTGGCCCGCAGCGAGGCCTTCGCCCCCATGGAGTACTCCAAGCTGGGCCTGGAGCACTTCACCCCCGACTACACCCGCTACTTCCACGCCCTGCCCGAGCCGGTCCGGGGCGATCTCGTGCCCCGCCAGTGGCAGCTGCACAAGGGCATCGACGCCGACACCATCGCCGCCATCCACGACGAGCTCTACCGCCGCACCCTGCACGGCGGCTGGCCGGACGCCGTCATCACCCCGGGGGTCCGGGTCCGCACGGCGGGCCGGGTCGCCACCACCAAGGTCGAGCTGCACCTGGAGCACGCCCAGCAGAACACCCGCTCCCGGCTCACCACCGACGCCGTGGTCCTGGCCACCGGCTACCGCGAGCGCCCGGTCGACCGGATGCTCGCCGGACTCGACCCGTATCTGCGGCACGACTCCGCCGGGCGCCCCCGGATCGACAGCGCGTACCGGCTGGTGCTCGACGACTCGGTGACCGGCTCGGTCTACGTCCAGAACGCGGAGAAGCACACCCACGGCGTCGGCGCCCCCGACCTGGGGCTCGCCGCCTGGCGCAGCGCCGTCATCCTCAACTCGGTCACCGGCGCGGAGCCCTACCGGCTGCCCCGCCGCACCGCCTTCACCACCTTCGGCCTGGACGCGCGAGAGGCGCCGAGCATCCCGGCCCAGGGCCAGAAGCTGACGCCTCTCGTCCAGCACTAGCGTCCGGTGCCTAGAAGACCGGCACGCCGTCCCGGGTCAGCTTCCAGTCCACCGAGGCGAACAGGGCCGGGTCGACCGTGCCCTTGGCCTTGACCCACTGGATGATCGTGTTGCGGATTTCGTCCGAGTTCGCCCACAGCTGCTGGGCCTTGGCCACGTGCGGGAAGGCGCCGCCGCCGCTGGCCCGGTAGTTGTTCACCGCGAGCACGAACTGCGCGGCCGGGTCGAGCGGCTTGCCCTGGAAGGACAGGTTCGCGATCCGCTGGCCCACCGGCTTGGCGATGTCGATGTCGTACGCGAGCCCGGACACGGCGTCGTAGTTGTAGTCCGGGGTGTTGTCCGCGTTGGTCAGCTTCGCGGTGTCGACGGGGGCGCCCGCCGGGGTCTGGACGTAGTACTTCGCCGAGTACTCCAGGTAGTCCTTCAGCTGGGCGCCCGTCAGCAGGCGGGCCTCCATGGTGTTCTCGAAGGGGTAGAGCCCGGCGGCGTCCTTGATGGTGATCTGACCGGACGGGATCCGGGCCGTACGGGAGAAGCAGGAGGCCTGCGAGAGCACCGGCAGGTTGGCGTAGGCGCCGCCGGCCAGCGCCGCCTTCACCGTCTCGGCCTGGACGACGTTGATCAGGTCGATGATCGGCTCGTCCTTCCACGGCGCGTCGGCCGTGGTCATGGCGGCGGTGGAGGTGCCGATCACCTGGTTGACGTACGCGACGACCTTCTTGTGCTCGTCCACGAGCAGCCCGGTGATCTCCGGGTCCTCGGCGACCGTGTTGGAGTTGAGGACCTTCGCGCCGACCTTCTCGACGGTCCAGCGGCCCTTCTCCCACACCAGGTCGAAGTCGAAGAGGGTGAGGCGCTGGCCCCACTTGAGCGGCTCGGACAGGACGACGTCCTTGCCGGTCTCCTTGTTCGCGATCCGGTACTCGGGGATCTCGGTGTGGGCGTGCCCGACGAGGATCGCGTCGATGCCCGGCACCTGCTCGGCCACGAGCCCGGCCGCGTTCTCGATGTACGGGAGCTGGTCACCGTACGAGGAGGTGCCGCTGGAGCCGGAGTGCGCCGAGACGACGACCACGTCGGCGCCCATGGAGCGCAGCTTCGGCACCCACTTGGCGGCCTGCTCCTCAAGGCCCGGGAAGACCATCTTGCCGCTGACGTTCGCCTTGTCCCAGATGGCGATGCCCGGGTTGGTCAGGCCGAGCACGGCGACCTTGACGTCACGGCCGTGCGGGGTGCGCAGCCGGTGCATGCTGTACGGCGGGAAGGCCGGGCGCAGGGTCTTCGCGTCGAGCGCGTTGGCGCCGAGCAGCGGGAAGTCGCACTGCTCCTGGAACTTGCGCAGCACCGGGATGCCGTAGTTGAACTCGTGGTTGCCGAGCGCGGCGGCGTCGTAGCCGATGGCGTTCATGGCCTGGGCCATCGGGTGGACCGGGCCGCCGGCCTTCGTGATCGGGTCGACCTTGGCGTAGTAGTAGGACAGCTGGGTGCCCTGGATGGTGTCGCCGGCGTCGATGAGGAGGGTGTTGCAGCGCCCCTTCTCCTCGCGGACCTGCTCGACCAGCGTGGAGATCTTGGCGAGGCCGACGTCGTTGTGCGCCTTGTCGTCAAACTCGCGATCGACGAAGTAGTCCCAGTTGAAAACGTTTCCGTGCAGATCGGTGGTGCCCATCACGGTGAAGGAGTACCGCTTCTGCGGACGCGGGCGGCCGTGGCCGGGGGCTCCGTCGTGGGCCTCGGCGGGCACGGCGACGGCGCCGGTGAGGGCCACTCCGGCCCCGGCGGCGGCCGAGCGCTCCAGGAACGTCCTGCGGTTCAGCGGCATGTGTGTTTCTCCCCTTGTGGTTCTGTGGCGAGGGCGCCGACCGTGGCGCACAACGCGCGTAGATTCTGGCTCGGATCGCTCGGTCGCAACAGACCTATCGGGTTACGGAGTGGGAAAGTGTTCGGTATGACACAGCAGCAGCCCACCCCCGAGGCACCCCAGGTGACGGTCCGTGGCGAAGGCCGCCTGGAAGTGGATCCGGAACTCGCCAGGATCGGTGTCTCGGTACGCGCCCGCGGCACCGACCGCTCCTCGGTCCTGGCCGCCCTGACCAGCCGGAACGCCGAGGCCATCGCCCTGGTCAAGTCGTACGGGGAGGCCGTCGCCAAGCTGGAGACGGGCGCCCTCTCGGTCAGCCCGGAGCCCACCCGGCACGGGCGCGGCGAGCGGGTGCGCGGCTACCAGGGCTGGGTGCACCTGTCGGCGGAGCTCACCGACTTCACCGCCCTCGGCGAGCTGGTCACCCGCCTCGCCGACCTGGAGTGGACCCGGGTCGACGGCCCCTGGTGGGCGCTGCGCCCGGACTCACCGGCGTACGCGGAGGCCCGCCGGCAGGCCGTACGGGAGGCGGTGCGCCGGGCCCGCGAGTACGCGGAGGCGCTGGGGTCCTCGCTGGTGGCGCTGCTCGAACTCTCCGACACCGGGATCGGGCAGGGCGCGCCCGCGCCGATGGGCGGGATGCGGATGGCGTTCGCGGCGGAGTCGGTGGAGGCGCCCGCGCCGATGGAGCTGGAACCGCAGCGCCAGACGGTCACGGCCGAGGTCGCCGCGCGCTTCACGATGGTCCCGCCCGCACTCTGAGACGAGCGGCCGGGGACCGCGAAAATCGCTCATCAGAGCAGCCGTTCGCACAGATTCAAGACTTGTCAACAACCTTTCATCGAAAGGTTGTTGAGTAGTCATGCCCGGCCCATTCGCTACCCGCCGGTAAGCCCTAGGCTCGCCTCATGCGCCGAGCGAAAATCGTTTGTACCCTTGGGCCCGCCACCGAAACATACGACCAGATCAAGGCGTTGGTCGAAGCCGGGATGGACGTGGCCCGTCTCAACCTCAGCCACGGCTCCTATGTCGAGCACGAGGAGCGTTACCAGCGCGTCCGCAAGGCGTCCGAGGAGACCGGCCGCAGCGTCGGCGTCCTCGCCGACCTTCAAGGTCCGAAGATCCGTCTCGGCCGGTTCCGCGAGGGTCCCGTACTGCTTGAACGCGGCGACGAGTTCGCCATCACCGTCGAGCCGATGGAGGGCGACCGCCACTGCTGCGGCACCACCTACGCCGGCCTCGCCGAGGACGTCACCGCGGGCGAGCGCATCCTCGTCGACGACGGCCGGGTCACCCTGGAGGTCGTCTCCGTCGAGGGGCCCCGGGTCAACACCCGGGTCGTCGAGGGCGGCATGGTCTCCGACAACAAGGGCCTGAATCTGCCGGGGGTCGCCGTCTCCGTGCCGGCGCTGTCCGAGAAGGACGTCGAGGACCTGCGCTGGGCCCTGCGGATCGGCGCCGACGTCATCGCCCTCTCCTTCGTCCGCAGCGGCCGGGACATCGAGGACGTCCACCGGATCATGGACGAGGAGGACCGCCGGGTCCCGGTCATCGCCAAGATCGAGAAGCCGCAGGCCGTCGAGAACATCGAGGACATCGTCGCCGCCTTCGACGGCATCATGGTCGCCCGCGGCGACCTGGGCGTGGAGATGCCCCTGGAGCAGGTGCCGATCGTCCAGAAGCGGGCGGTCAAGCTGGCCAAGCGGAACGCCAAGCCGGTCATCGTCGCCACCCAGATGCTCGACTCGATGATCGACAACTCCCGGCCGACCCGCGCCGAGGCCTCCGACGTCGCCAACGCCGTCATCGACGGCACCGACGCCGTGATGCTCTCCGGGGAGACCAGCGTCGGCAAGTACCCGGTCGAGACCGTGCGCACGATGAGCCGGATCGTCGAGGCCGCCGAGGAGGACGTCCTCGCCAAGGGGCTGCCGCCGCTGACCGAGCGCAGCAAGCCCCGCACCCAGGGCGGCGCGGTGGCCCGGGCCGCCGCCGAGATCGGGGACTTCCTCGGGGCCCGCTTCCTGGTCGCCTTCACCCAGTCCGGCGACACCGTCAAGCGGCTCTCCCGCTACCGCTCGCCGATCCCGCTGCTGGCCTTCACGCCGGACCCGGCGACCCGCTCCCAGCTCAACCTCACCTGGGGCGTCGAGACCTTCCTCGGCCCGCACGTGGACTCCACCGACGCGATGGTGGCGCAGGTCGACGAGGAGCTGCTGCGGATCGGGCGCTGCCAGAAGGGGGACATCGTGGTCATCACGGCCGGTTCACCGCCCGGAGTGCCGGGTTCCACCAACCTGGTCCGCGTCCACCACATCGGGGAGCCCCCGGCGGAGTGACGGTCCCCCGGAAGCCGCAGTCGGGGCGTGACCTTGGAAAACGCGTTAATGTACCCCGGGTGGGATTCGAACCCACGCTAGATGGTGTTTGAGACCATTGCCTCTACCGCTGGGCTACCGGGGCTTCCTTCGAAACGAAGGGCGGCGGTCACCCGCCGTGCCCCTACCTTACAGGAGGTGGGTAGGCTCATGGGGAGCTGTATCCGCCTCGATCCGCCCCGCGAACGAGGCCTTGAACGAGGAGCCCGCGTGACCGCCCCCGAGTCGCCCCAGCCCGCCGCCGACGACGACGCCGGCACGTCGCACGTCCCGCCGCTGACGACCCGTGTCGTCATCGCCGAGGACGAGGCCCTCATCCGGCTCGACCTCAAGGAGATGCTGGAGGAGGAGGGCTACACCGTCGTCGGTGAGGCCGGCGACGGCGCCACCGCCGTGGAGCTCGCCCGCGAGCACCGCCCCGACCTCGTCATCCTCGATGTGAAGATGCCCGTCCTCGACGGCATCTCCGCGGCCGAGAAGATCGCCGGCGAGTCCATCGCCCCGGTCCTCATGCTCACCGCCTTCTCCCAGCGCGAGCTCGTCGAGCGCGCCCGGGACGCCGGCGCCATGGCGTACCTGGTCAAGCCGTTCAGCAAGAGCGACGTGGTGCCGGCCATCGAGATGGCCGTCTCTCGCTTCGCCGAGCTGCGCGCCCTGGAGCAGGAGGTCGCCGACCTCTCCCAGCGCCTGGAGACCCGCAAGCTGGTGGACCGCGCCAAGTCGATCCTCCAGACCCAGTACGGCCTCACCGAGCCGGCCGCCTTCCGCTGGATCCAGAAGACCTCCATGGACCGCCGCATGTCGATGCAGCAGGTCGCCGAGGCGGTCATCGAGGACGCCGAGGAGAAGAAGGCCGCGAAGGCCAAGGAGCAGTAGGCAGGCCCGTACACGCGAAGAAGGCCCGCCCCACGAGTCCGTGGGGCGGGCCTTCGTCCGTGGTGCCTACTCCTCGCCGAGGTACGTCTTGCGCACCTCGTCGTTGACGAGCAGGTCGCTGCCGGTGCCGGACAGCTTCACCGTGCCGACCTCCATCACGTACCCGTAGTCCGCGAGGGAGAGGGCGGCCTGCGCGTTCTGCTCGATGAGCAGGATCGTCATGCCCTCGGCCTTCAGCGCCGCGATGGTCTCCATGATCTTCTGCATCATGATGGGGGAGAGACCCATCGAGGGCTCGTCCAGCATCAGCAGCTTGGGCCGGCACATCAGCGCCCTGCCCATCGCCAGCATCTGCTGCTCACCGCCGGAGAGGGTGCCCGCGGCCTGCTTGCGACGCTCGCCCAGGATCGGGAAGAGGTCGTAGGCCTTCTGGATGTCCTGCTCGATGCCGTCCTTGTCGCTGCGCAGGAAGGCGCCCAGCTGGAGGTTCTCGGCGATGCTGAGCCGGGGGAAGATGTGCCGGCCCTCGGGGGAGTGGGCGAGGCCCAGCGAGACCACCTTGTGGGCCGGGATGCCGTTGAGCACCTGGCCGTCGAAGGTGATCGTGCCGCCGGAGGGCTTGATCAGACCGGACAGCGTGCGCAGGGTCGTGGTCTTGCCGGCGCCGTTGGTGCCGATCAGGGCGACGACCTGGCCCGCGTCGACGGAGAAGGAGATGCCCTTGACGGCCTCGATCTTGCCGTAGGCGACCCTGAGGTCCTCGACCTCCAGAAGTGCGGTCACTTGGAGTCTCCTTCGGTGGTGCTGTCCGCGTCCTGGGACGCGGTGTCCTCCGTCGCGGTGGCGTCCGTCGTGGTGGCCTCCGGAGCCTCCGGGGCTTCGGTGGCCTCGGCCTCCGCCGCCTCGGCCGCGTGCGTCTCCGCGGCCTCGACCTCGGCGGCCTCCTCCGCGCCCGGCGCGCCCTCGAACGGCGTGCCCAGGTACGCGGCGACGACCCGCTCGTCGCCCTGGACGACCTCGGAGGTGCCCTCGACCAGCTTCTCGCCCTGGACGAGGACGGCGACCCGGTCGCACAGCTTGAAGATGAACTTCATGTCGTGCTCGATGACCAGGACCGCGATGCCGAGGTCGCGGATCGCGAAGACCAGCTCCTCGGTGGTGCGGGTCTCGGCCTGGTTCATGCCGGCCGTCGGCTCGTCGAGCAGCAGCAGACCGGGGTCGCTGGCGAGCGCGCGGGCGATCTCCAGCTTGCGCTGCTCGCCGTACGGCAGGTTGCGCGCGAGGTGCTCGGCCTTGGCGGCCAGGCCCACGAACTCCAGGAGCTCCATGGCCCGTTCGCGCGAGGCCGCCTCCGCCCGCTTGAAGCCGGGGCCGCGCAGCAGCGCGGACCACAGGCCCTCCTTGGTCCGGGTGTGCCGTCCCACGAGGACGTTCTCCAGGACCGTCATGTTGGAGAAGAGGCGGATGTTCTGGAAGGTACGCGCGATGCCGGCCTGGGTGACCAGGTGCGGCTTGGGCGGCAGGACCGTCCCCTTGTAGCTGACCTGGCCCTCCGTCGGGACGTACAGACCGGTCAGGCAGTTGAAGAAGGTGGTCTTGCCGGCGCCGTTGGGGCCGATGAGGCCGACGATCTCGCCCTGGCGGACGGTCAGGTCGACGTCACGGACGGCGGTCAGACCGCCGAAGCGCATGGTGACCCCGCGCGCCTCCAGGACGGCGGCCGCGGTCGCGGTGGTCCCGGTGCCGGTCTCGGTGGTGGTCGTCATGGCGTTCACGCCCCCGCCTTCGCCGTACCGGCGCCGGACTCCGCGTCCGCGGGCCGCCGCTGCTCCGGTACGTCGGGCTGCTCGTCGTTCTCGTGGAATTCCAGCTTGGCGCGCTTGTTGGCGATCAGGCCCTCGGGGCGGAAGCGCATCAGCAGGATCAGGGCGATGCCGAAGCCGAGCAGCTGGTAGTCCTGGAGGAAGGACAGCTTGGCCGGGATCAGGAAGAGCAGCGCCGAGCCGACGATGGGACCGCTGATCGTGCCCATGCCGCCGAGGATGACGGCCGCGAGCAGGAACGCGGAGTTCGGCGGCACGGGGCCGGCGAAGACGTAGTTCTCGGGCACCACGGTGGTGTTGACGTGCGCCTGGACCGTGCCCGCCAGGCCGGCCAGGGCCGCGCCGAGGGCGAAGGCGACCAGCTTGACCCGGAAGCCGTTGATGCCCATGGCGGTGGCGGCGGTCTCGTCCTCGCGGATGGCGACCCAGGCCCGGCCGATGCGGCTGTTGCCCGCGCGGGAGAAGACCACCATGACGATCACCATGACGAGGATCATCAGCAGGTAGTAGTTGGCGTACGCGCCGAGCTCGACGCCCAGGACGGTGTGGGACTCGCCGAAGTTGTAGCCGAAGAACTCCAGCTGCGGGATGTTCGGGATGCCGTTCGGGCCGTTGGTGATCTGCGGGCCCGAGGTGCCGTCGAGGTTGCCCATGGCGATGCGGAAGATCTCTCCGAAGCCGAGGGTCACGATGGCGAGGTAGTCGCCGCGCAGCCGCAGGGTCGGCGCGCCGATGACGACGCCGAAGACCAGCGAGGCGGCCATGCCGGTGAGGGCCGCGGCCCAGAACGGGAACTGGACCCCGAAGGCGGAGGAGGTGGCGCCGGAGACCAGGGCCGCGGTGTACGCGCCGACGCCGAGGAAGGCGACGTAACCGAGGTCGAGCAGACCCGCGAGACCGACGACGATGTTCAGGCCGAGGGCGACGGTCGCGAAGATCAGGATGTTGACCGCGATCAGCGTGTACGTGTCGCCGCTCTGCTGGATGAACGGGAAGGCGATGGCCATGACCAGGCTGGCCGTGATGGTCACCTGGCGGTTGCGCGCGGTCATCTGCGAAAGGCGCCCGGTCAGACCGGACTTGATCAGGGCCGTGGCGGAGAAGCCGACCAGGATCAGATACGCGATGAAGAGCTGCGGCTCCGCGTCGTCGGTGTCGATGCCGAAGGTGACCACGAAGAGGCCGAGGGCGAAGACGACGACGATGATCAGGATCTCGGCCCAGGAGGGGAGGGCCTTGGCGCGGGCCGGCCTGCGGGTGTCGTCCGGCAGCTTGTACGCGGCGAGCGCCGGGACGGCCGAGGCGACGACGGCGACACCGGCGCCGGGCTCCAGGTCCACCAGGGCGCCCAGCTCGACGACGATCGAGAGCGCGGTGAACAGGGTGGTGGCGAAGGTGCCCAGGGCCACGATCCACAGCGCCTTGCGGGAGCCGCCCGGGGTGAGCCAGCCGAGGCCCTTGACGCCCAGCGCCGAGAGCGCGTGGGCGAGGGTGAGCACGGCCCCGACGAGCGTGAGCAGCTGGAGCGGGGCGGGGTTGCCGTAGATCGTGAGGTTGCCGGGGAAGTCGGTGGTCCACGTCCACGGCAGGAAGGCGCTGGCGACGGTCGCGACGCTGCCGCCGACGACCGCCCAGAGCAGCCCGGCGGGCTTGCCCCCGGTCGGGGCCGTGGCCTTGTCGGCGTCCGTGGCCTCGGTCTTGGTGAGGTTCTCGCTCATGCCGCTCACGCCCTGTCCGCGACGCGCTCGCCGAGCAGGCCCTGGGGCCGCACGAGGAGGACGACGATGAGGAGGACGAAGGCCCACACGTTGGACCAGGCACCGCCGCCGAGCTGCTGCATGCCGGGGATGTCCTCGATGTAGGCGATCGAGAGGGACTCGGCGATGCCGAGGACCACGCCGCCGACCATGGCGCCGTAGATGTTGCCGATGCCGCCCAGGACGGCCGCGGTGAAGGCCTTGAGGCCGAGGATGAAGCCCATCTCGAAGTTGATCTGGCCCTTGTCGAGGCCGTAGGCGACCGCGGCGACGGCGGCGAACGCGGCACCGATGGCGAAGGCCATGACGATGATGCGGTCGGTGTTGATGCCCATCAGCTTCGCGGTGTCCGGGTCCTGCGCGGTGGCCTGCATGGCGCGCCCGCTGCGGCTCTTGGAGACGAAGACGCCGAGGGCGAGCATGCACAGCGGCGCCAGGATCAGCACGAAGGCGTCGGAGCGCTGGATCGCCAGGTTGTCGAGGAGCTGGAAGGCCTCGCCCTTGAACTCGGGGAAGCTGACGGCCTTCTTGGCGTCCGGGTAGAACTGCCAGACCAGCTGCTGGAGCGCGATGGACAGACCGATCGCGGTGATGAGCGGCGCCAGCCGGGGCGCGCTGCGCAGCGGCCGGTAGGCGAACCGCTCGGCGGCGGTGGCGACGGCCACGGAGGCTATCGCGCCACCGACGATCATGAGCGGTATCGCCACCAGAAGGGACGTTCCGCTCGGCAGAGCGGTGTAGGTGGTGAGGGCGCCGAAGCCCCCGATCATGAAGATCTCGCCGTGGGCGAAGTTGATGAGCTGGACGATGCCGTAGACCATGGTGTACCCGATGGCGATGAGGCCATAGAGAGCACCGAGGGCCAGGCCGTTGGCCAGCTGTTGCGGCAGTTCGTTCACCGCAGGGCCTCCGATGAGCGTGTCGGATATGACTCCGCGCGAGGGCGCTGTTTGCGCCCTCGCGCGGGCTGGTTCAGGTGTTTCGGGTGGTGCGGGGTGGGCCCTGGACGGGCCGGGGTCCTACTGGTTGAAGGTGTCGCTCTTGACGTCGACCCACTTGCCGCCCTCGACCTTGTAGACCGTGAGCTGCTTGTTGGTGGTGTCGCCGAACTCGTCGAAGGAGACCTTGCCGGTCACACCGTCGAAGGAGACCTTGCCCAGGGCCTCGGTGACCTTGGCGCGGGCGTCGGCGGGCAGCTTGCCGTTGTTGGCGGCGACGGCGGCCTTGACGGCCTGGATGATCGCCCAGCCGGCGTCGTAGGAGTAGCCGCCGTAGGCCGCGTACGGGTCCTTGTAGCCACCGGCGTTGTAGTCGGCGATGAACTTCTTGGCGGTGTCCAGCTTCTCGACCGGGTAGCCGATCGAGGTGGCCAGGTCACCGTCGTTGGCCTCGCCGGAGGCGCTGATGAAGGCCGGGTCGTAGATGCCGTCGCCACCCATGACGGGGATCTTGGCGCCGGTCTTCTTGACCTGGTCGGAGAGCAGGCCGCCCTCGGGGTACTGGCCGCCGAAGTAGACGGAGTCCGCGCCGGACGCCTTGACCTTGTCGGCGGTGGAGGAGAAGTCGGTCTCCTTCACGGTGACGTGGTCGGTGCCGACGACCTGGCCGCCGAGACGCTTGAACTCGTCGGTGAAGATCGCCGCGAGGCCGGCGCCGTAGGTCTGCTTGTCGTCGACGACGAAGACCTTCTTCTTGCCGGCGTCCTTGAAGAGGTACTGGGCGGCGAACTTGCCCTGGACCACGTCGGTGGCGGCGGTGCGGAAGTAGGTCGGGAAGGGGCGCTTGAACTCGCCCTTGCCCCAGTTGTCGCCCTGGCTGAGCGAGGGGTTCGTGTTGGCCGGGGAGACCTGCGCGAGGCCGGCGGCGGCGAAGACGCCCTGCATCTGCTGGGAGACGCCGGAGTTCAGCGGGCCGACGACGCCCAGGACTTCCTTCTTGCCGACCAGCTTGGTGGCGTTGGCCTGGCCGGAGGCGGGGACGGCCTGGTCGTCCAGGGCCTCCACCTTGAAGGTGATCCCGGGGACTTCCTTGTTCTTGTTGGCGGTCTTGGCCGCCAGGTCCACGGAGTTCTTGATGCCCTGGCCGAGGGCGGAGAGCGAACCCGTGAGCGGGGCGTCCACACCGATCACGACGGTGGTGGTGCCGCCGGCGTCGTCGCCGCCGCCCTTGCCCCCCTCGTCGCGCGAACCGCAGGCGGTGAGGGTGAGCGCTCCCGTGGTGAGCACGCTGGTGAGGATGAGCAAAGAACGGTGTCGCACGAAGAATCCTTTCCCTGGCGCGGCCCCCTCAAGCTGAGGCGGTGCCGTGGAGCTGTGTAGCTAGAGGTGCCGTTTCGATGCCGGGCCGTACGGGGTGGAGCGGGTGCCGTGCAGAGAGGGCGCCCGGCGGCGCGGTGACTGGCCGTGACTCTAGGCGCAGGTGGGGAGGGTCGGGGAGCGCCGAGGTCAGGATGTGACTGTCTTGTTATGCCGACGGGGGGAGACGGTGTGCAGGGGGTGGGCAAAGCCGGGCACAACGGTCGGTAGTGCGGTGTTCACATACTGAGAACGCCCAGTTCCGCTAAGGGGCTTGAGCGGTTTTGGCTCCTGACGACCGCCTCGGTCGACTCTCCGGATATCGGACAGTGCGCTCGATGTCATCGGACGTACGACCTGACCGGAGGGCTCCATTCCGACATTGCGGCGGTGTTACGCAGTGTTACGAAGAGGAGGGTTCGGGTCCGCCCGTGGGTACTCTCTGTTCGCTGGGCGGACGCCAGTTCTCCGAACTTCCCGTCGCCCCCTTCGCCTCCTCGCAGCGTCGGCGGCTCTCCCGGTCGGCCAGCGCGAAGGCCGCCTCGCGGCCCGCCCGCCGCTCCTCGGCGCGGCCCGCCCGCCGCTCCTCGGCGCGGGCCGCCAGCAGCACCTCGTCGTGGATCGCGTACTGCTCGTTGGACAGGCCCTTCTGCTCCCAGTCGAGCCCCGCCCACTTGCTGCCCTTGAGCGCTTCCTTCACCCAGTACGACACGAGGCTCGTGCACACGTCCGCGGGCGTGCTCGCCTGGGGCGCCGGGTCCTCGGGCGCGCGTTCGCACCCGGCGACCAGGGCCAGGACGCAGGCCGCCAGGACCGCGGTGGTCGCGGCCCTGGCGGAGGCGATCCCCTGGCGGGTCACGGGAGTCGGACGTACGGCTTCAGGAAGTCGCGGGCGCCCGGGGTGTCGAGCCGGTAGACCACGTTCGTCGCGTAGCAGGGCGTGTCCCCGGTGATCGTGGTGGCCACCAGGGTGCGCCGCCCGTCCAGCGTCGCGAAGTTCGGGCCGCCCGAATCCCCGTAGCAGGCACCGCCGTTGCCCTGCGGGGCGGTCATCCCGAGCCTGATCCAGGCGTCGTTCAGCGCGTTGAAGGTCACCGGGGCCTTCATTCGGACGCCGCCGCCGGGGTGGGTCTGGCCGCCGGGTCCGCGCTGCGCCTCCTGCGTTCCGTACCCCGCGACGACGAAGGGCGTGTCGTTCAGCCCCCGCGCTCCGAGCGCGTCGAGGGCCCCGGCGGGCGGCAGGCTCGCGGGCGTGAAGCTCCAGCGCTCCGCGATCTTCGCGGCCGGCAGTTCGATCACCGAGATGTCGTGACGGTCCGAGGCCGGGCCCGGGTAGGCGGGGTGACTGTGCGCGACCCCCGCCACGCCGACGGCCTCCGCCATCGCGGCCGGGTCTCCCGGGTGCTCGGCGGCGGCCCGGTCCAGATCGGCCTGCACGTCCTGGTCGAGGGAGACGTAGAAACGTACGTTCTCCGGCCAGTCGGTGGTGCAGTGCGCGGCGGTCAGGAAGGTGTCGGCGTCGACCATGGTGCCGGAGCAGACCCAGTCCGCCCGGTCGGGCGTGCCGGGGTCGTCGTCGTCGTCCCAGGTCGCGATCAGCGCGCCGACCTCGGTGCGCTCGGGTGCGGGAGTGGCGTTGTACGAGTTGATCGCCGCGGACGGGATCGCGGTGGCGAGCACGGCGGCGCAGGCCGCGGCGGCTGCCGCGGTCACCAGGGTGGTGGTGCGGGTGGACCTCACGGGGGACCCCTCGGTGTGTGAGTGGATCGCCAGTGAAGCCGGTGCCGTCTTCGGGGGCAAGGGGGCCTGAGGTAAAGGGAGTTGGAAATACGGCGGGGGCTTGGGGGGAGGCGTGTCGCGGGGCCCCGGGGCGGAAGGCCGGGGCCTCCGTGGGGGTAGGGGGTGTCCGGACTGCGACCTTCACTTCGCTGCGCTCGTTACGGGCGCCGCCACGTCCGGACAGGACCAGACGGGTGATCAGACCGGCGGCG